>CAYYGV010000082.1:0-16677 GCA_964471615.1 uncultured Opitutaceae bacterium | reverse complement strand
GGATGCGCGACGGATCCACGATCTTGTTCGCGTTGATGATGTCCTGGGACTTCGCGCCGGTCTTCTTCGCGATCAGCGCGAGCGTGTCACCCTTCTGCACGGTGTAGCTCACGCCTTCCTTCGGGTAATTCTCGTTGAAGGTCGTCACGGTCGGCCGCGTCGCCATGCCCTTGGCTAGGGAATCGATCGCCGCGTTGGTCGCGTCGCCCAGCCGCTTGATCTGGGTGGCGGCGCGCTCGGCCGTCGCACTGTCGCCGGCCGCGATTGCGCGCCTCAGCTCGGTGACGGCGTCGTTCAGCTGCTCGAGGGTCGCATAGGCCGGCGTGCCGGCGTTGAGCTTCTCCCGCAGCTCGGCGTTCTGGCGTTCGAGCGCCTCCACCCGGAGAGTCAGCTCGCCGACCCGCTGCACCAGTCCGCGCACATCCTCGCGAAGGTTGGCCAGCTCGACCTGCGTGGACTGGGCCCGCGCGGTAAGCGCCAGGATCAGCGCGGCCCCGACCGTCAGGATAGATCGCTTCAACATGGAGCGGCAGATTGCGTCATGGGGTCCGCAAAAACAAGAAAGACCGTATCCCGGGAAATCCCGGCCCGCCGCCGGTCAACGCCTGAAAGGCCGCTCGCCCGCGAGCGGCGGCATCTCCCGGCTGGTGATGAGGGTCCCGGTGGGGATCGGGAAACCCCGCAGGAAATCGGCCGCGGCCAGCATGCGACCGCCGGGACGCTGCAGCCGGCGCACCGCCAGGATTCCCTCACCCGTCGCGATGCGCAGCTCGCTGCCATCGGACTCGACCACCTCACCCGGCTGACCCTGCCCGGCGGAGGCCACGGCTAGGCCGAACTTCACCTCGACGCCTTGGATCGTCACCGTGCACGCCGGCCAGGGAAACAGTCCATTGACGCGTGCCGCCAACACCCGCGCGGCGACCCGGAAATCGAGGACACCGTCGCCCTTCTCAAGCCGACGGCAAAACGTCGCGGCGCCTTCGTCCTGCGGGGTGAAACCCAGGGAACCGTCGCGCAGCCTCGGCAACACCCGTCGCAGCAACGGCACGCACGCCTCGCCGAGCCGCCGGTCGAGGTCGAGGGCGGTGTCCTCCGCGCCGATGGCCACGCGCTCAACGTCGGCAATCGGGCCCGCGTCGAGCTGCCGCACGATTCGCATCAAGGTGACGCCGGTCTCGCGGTCGCCGCTCGCCACCGCGGTCTGGATCGGGGACGCGCCCCGGTATTTGGGCAGCAGCGAGGTGTGTAGGTTGAGGCTGCCGAGCCGCGGCGTCGCAATGAAGTCGTCGCGGAGGATGTGACCGTACGCCATCACGAGCGACACATCCGGCCGCAGCTCGGCCAGCGCGAGCCGGACGGGTTCGGTGATCTTCTCCGGTTGATGCACCGGCAAGCCGCGGGCGGCGGCCCAGGTCTTGATCTCGTTCGCGGCGACCTTCTGGCCTCGGCCAGTGGCTCGATCGGGCTGCGTGAACACTCCGACCACCGTGGCCACTTCCCTGCCCTCGCCGGCCAGCCAGTCGAGCAGCGGGAGCGCGATCGGGTCGGACCCGAGGAAGACTAGACGGAGGGGCGCGCTCATGCTGCGCGGTGGCTATCGGATCGTGGCGAGCCAGCGCCGGACCGCGGGGGCCAGCGTCTTGGCGAACACGGCGTCGCTCGACGGTTTCGGCAGGCCATCCAGCACGGTCCAGTACTCGACGTGAGTGGTGGTCCGTCCCGGCGCGAGCGGCGCCAGCGGCCCGAGCGTCTCGAGCTCGAGCATGTTGCCGTTGGTGAAGACCTCGAAGCAGCTGCCGAGGTCCGGGTATGTGGCGCCGGCGATCGGGGCCGCGTACTTCACGAACGCCGTACCGCGGCGCCAATAGGCGGACCAGCCCGGGTAGTTCGTGATGCCGAGCTTTTGGGCGGACGTGGCTCGGGCCACGTCGATGCCGATGAAATCACGGCGCGCCTGCCACGTGGGCTGCGAAAGATCCGTGAACGTCCAGGGCACCAGCGAGTAGGTCGGCAGCAGGTCGCCGCGGGCATGGTCACCCTTCGGATGCAGCGAGAGCACGCCATAGCCGTCGGCCGGAAACATAGTTAGCGCCCACGGAGCGCACGTGACGGGCCACGCACCACGATTGGCCAAGGTATGCGTCACCTTGACCGTGCGCTCGCCCAGCAGTTCCAGGCGCATGCCCTTCTGCAGGCCCGTGAGCTGCTCCACGGGCTGCACCAGCGAGATGCCTTTGGGCAGTACCTTCAGGGCCGGAGGGGCGTCGTCCGGCTGGTAGGTCCGGACAATATCCTCCGGCGAATGCCACAGCCGGTGACCGCCGCGCAGGTAGTAGCCGTGGTAGCGCTGCTCGTCGGCCGGGAACTCGAGGAAGAGATTTCCAGCCGAGCCGCGGCGGGAGCGAAGCGACGTGACGCGCGGGCCCACCTGCGTGGGCACCACGAGCTCCAGGGCCGAGGTGGAGAGCTGCAGCGCCTCGCCGCCCCGGTAGTCAGTCTTCGAGAGTTTCATGGGGAAATTCGTCCGTGTCCGTCGCCTCACGGGCCTTCCACTTGGCCATGTGCGCCTCGGCCTTCGCCGCCTTGCCGGAATAGGGCGTGCCGGGCTCGTGCTTTTCCTTGCCCACGAGATCGAAGTAGATTGGGCAGCCGGCGAGATCGAATTCCTCCACCAGCCCGGCCTCCAGGTAGCGCCGGTACTGCTCGGTGAGCTTTTCCTCGCGGTTGCAGAACAGACGGATCCGGAACGGCCGGTTGCCCGTCTGCGTGGCGTAGTAGATCCGGAAGCGCCGGCCGCCGATCGCCGGCGGCGGAGTGCGCTCGGTCAGGAACTCCAGCCGGCGGTTGAGCCGGGCGGTCGGGAGCTTGAGATCCTGCTGGCGATTGAGCTTCACCGCCGAGTTGAGCATGCGGTCGACCTCGTAGCCGCTGAGCGCCGAGACGAAGATCACCGGCGAGCCAGGCGTGAAATAAAGCCGGTCGAACAGTGCCCTCTCGTACTTCTCGCGGTACTCGCGCTCGTTCTTGTAGTCGCCGATGCCCTCGGGGCGCTTGAAGGCGGACTTCACGAGATCCCACTTGTTCACCACCACGACGATCGGCTTGTGCTCCTTCACCGCCTCGCCGGCGATCGCCTTGTCCTGCTGGGTCACGCCGTCCATCGCGTCGAGCACGAGGAAGACCACGTCGGTGCGCTTGATCGCGTCGAGCGAGCGGAGCCGGGAGAAATACTCGACCGGCGACGCCAGCTTGGTCGCAGCCTTGATCCCGGCGGTGTCGATCAGGCGGAACGGATAGAGCTGGCCATTGCGGCCGCGGAACTCGAACGGCAGCTCGACGGCGTCGCGCGTCGTGCCTGGGACGTCGCTCACGATCAGCCGGTCGCTCTGCAGGAGCCGGTTGCTGAGGGACGACTTGCCGACGTTGGGGCGGCCGATGAAACACACACCCAGCGGGGTCTGCGCGTCGCGCGGCGCGTCCGCGGGCGGGACCGGACCGAGCGCGGCGGCGATCGCCTCACGGAGCTCGGGCTCGCCACGGCCGTGCTCGGCGCTCACCTGCAGGGGCTCGCCGAGGCCGAGGCGGTACGCGTCGGCCAGCTCGATCTTCTCGTCGCCGAAATCGGCCTTGTTGATGACGAGCTGGACCTTGCCCTTGCTCTTGCGCAGGCGGCTCGCGATGCGCTCGTCGAGCGCCGTGAGCCCCTCAAGACCGTCGATCACGAAGAGGATCAACGCCGAGGTCTCGATGGCAAAGTCGACCTGCGCCTCCGACGCCTTAGTAAGGGCGGCGGGCGTATCCAGGCCGCGGTAGCCGATGCCGCCGGTGTCGAGGAGCGTGTAGGCGCCGTCCGCGACTTCCGCCGAGATGACATCGCGCGTCACGCCGGGCTGGTCATGGACAATCGAGATCCGCTTCCCCGCGAGGCGGTTAAAGAGGCGGCTTTTGCCCACATTGGGCCGGCCCACGATGGCGACGGTGCGATTCATTACGATTGGAGTTAGCAGAGGGGAGATTGGAGCTGGAATACAGCCAATAGTTGCCGCCGAACCACCCTACGGGATGGCTGTTTGCCACGAAGAGCACCAAGGACACGAAGCCCAGACCGAACGGCTTGGCCCTCGTGTTCTTCGCGCCCTTCGTGGTTAACCCGGATCGGCGCGCGCCCGAGCCAGAGTCTAGCCCTTGGGTCGGATGCCGGCGACGTATTGTTCGATCCGGTCGCAGGCGATGCCGATCTTCTCGTAGCTGGTGGCGAAGCAGGCCCGGACGTGCCCGCGGCCGCCCTCGCCGAAGCCGGTGCCTGGCACGAGCGCGACCTTGTGCTTCTCGAGCAGCCCGACGGCGAAGTCCTTCTCGGCGAGGCCGGTCGAGGTGATGTTCGGGAACGCGTAGAACGAGCCGCGCGGGAGGTGGCACTTCAGGCCAATCTCGTTGAACCGGCGGACAATCAGGTCGCGACGGCGATGGTACTGGTCGCGCATCTTGATCACCTCGTCCCAGCCGTGGCGCAGCGCCTCGAGCGCGGCGTCCTGCGCGATGATCGACGCGCACAGCATTGTGTACTGGTGCACCTTCATCATTGCGTCGATGAGCGGCGCCGGTCCGCAGGCGTAGCCGATGCGCCAGCCGGTCATCGCGAACGCCTTCGAGAAACCGTGGAGGAAGATGGTCCGCTCCGCCATGCCCGGCAGGCTCGCGATGCTCGTGTGCGTGCCCTCGAAGGTCAGCTCGGAGTAGATCTCGTCGGTCAGGACCAGCAGGTCCTTCTCGCGACAGAACGCCGCGATCTTCTCCAACTGCTCCCGCGTGCACGTGCCGCCGGTCGGATTGCACGGCAGGTTCAGCATGAGGATCTTCGTGCCTGGCTGCCACGCGGCGCGCAGCGCCTCCGCGGTGAGGGCAAAGTCGTCCTTCGCGTAGGTCGGGACCGCGATGGCCTGCCCGTGCGCCAGCGCGATGCTCGGGAAATAGCTTACGTAGCACGGCTGGTGGTACATCACCTTGTCGCCCGGGTTGATCAGCGCCCGGCACGCCAGGTCGAGCGCCTCGCTCACGCCGACGGTCACGATGACCTGGTCCGTCGGCCGGTAGCTGACGTGGAAATGGTGCTCCACGTACTTGGCGATCTCCTCGCGCAGCTCGATGAGTCCCAGGTTCGAGGTGTACGAGGTCCGCCCGCGTTGCAGGTTGCCGACCACGGCGTCGCGGATGTGCTGCGGCGTGACGAAGTCCGGCTCGCCGACGCCCAGCGAAATCACGTCCTGGCCCTTGAGGGCGGCCACGAGTTCAAAGAAGTCGCGGATGCCGCTCTTGGGAAGGGCCGCGACATGCTTCGCGACCCAGGGACTGCTCGGTGACGGGGAGCTCATGGTGCTTAATTCTCCCAGCGTCGCAGAAGGGAAAGCTGCTATGCCACACAAAAAGGGATGGCGGGACCGGTTGATACTTTCGCACTAGGGCGCGGCTGTGGGTGGCGGGCGAACGCTCAACGCTTAACATTCAACGCTCAACGTTCAGCGCATCGACTCCGTTGATGCCCGGGTCGATCGCTTTTCTTGAGCGTTGAGCGTCAAACGTTGAATGTTGAGCGTTCGCCCTCCCCTTAGACGTCCGGCGTTCGGCGTCCGATGTTCGATGTTCAGTCTGGCCCTCCTAGTTTTGGTTGCCGCCCGCCTCGTCGCCGCTCTTATTGCCCCTTTCCATGTTCGAATCCCTCACCGACAAACTCGGCAGCGCCCTCCGCAACCTGCGCGGCGTCGGCCAGCTCTCGGAGTCCAACATGGCGGAGGCCCTCCAGGAGGTCCGCACCGCCCTGCTCTCCGCCGACGTCCATTTCAAGGTCGTCCGGGATTTCATCGAGCGCGTCCAGGCGCAGTGCGTCGGCCAGGAGGTCCTGAAGTCCGTCACCCCGGGCCAGCAGGTCGTGAAGATCATCCACGACGAACTGGTCCGGCTCCTCGGCGAGGGCACCACCACTCTCTCCACCGCCCGCCCGCTGCGCGTACTCATGGTCGGTCTCCACGGCTCCGGCAAGACCACCTCCACGGTCAAGCTGGCGAAGCTCCTCAAGAAGCGCGGTTACCGGCCCCTGGTCGCGGCCTGCGATATTTACCGACCCGCGGCCATCGACCAGCTCGAGATCCTCGCCAAGCAGGAGGAGGTCGCGTTCTACGCCGATCGCGCGTCGAAGGACGTGCCGGCCATCGGCACGGCCGCCCTCGCCGCCGCGAGCGCCGCGACGTGCGACTGCGTCATTTTCGACACCGCCGGCCGCCTTCAGATCGACACCGAGCTGATTGAGGAAGTGAAACGCCTCAGCGCCACGGTGCAGCCCGACGAGATCCTGCTGGTCGCCGACGGCGCGCTAGGTCAGGAGGCCGTCAATGTCGCCCGCGCCTTCCACGATGCCCTCGCACTCACCGGCCTCGTCCTGACCAAGATGGATGGCGACGCCCGCGGCGGCGCGGCGCTTTCGATCAAGTCCATCACCGGCGTGCCGATCAAGTTTGTCGGCACCGGCGAGAAGACCGGCGACTTCGATCACTTCTACCCGGACCGCCTCGCCTCCCGCATCCTGGGCATGGGCGACGTCGTCTCGCTCGTCGAGAAGGCGCAGGAGAACATCGATCAGAAGGAGGCCGAGCGCATGGCGGAAAAGATGCGCAAGGCCGACTTCAACCTGGAGGACTTCCTCGCGCAGATGCAGCAGGTGAAGAAGATGGGCTCGATGCAGAGCATCCTGGGCATGATGCCCGGCATGAGCGGCGTCGACGTCGGTCCGGACGCGGAGAAACAGCTGGGGCGCACCGAGGCGATCATCCGTTCCATGACCCGTCAGGAGCGCCTGAAGCCCGAGATTCTCAACGGCAACCGGCGCCTCCGCATCGCGAAGGGCGCCGGCGTGAAGATCGTCGAGGTGAACCAGCTGATGAAGCAGTTCCAGCAGATGCAGAAGATGATGAAGATGATGAAGGGCGGCGGCGCGAAGAAGATGATGCGCCAGTTCGAAGCCATGCGCGGACGCGGCGGCTTCCCGGGCATGTGACGGACGCCGCGGTCCGACCCTCCGTGGTCAAAGGCCCCACAGCGCGCCCGCTTTCGGAACACCCGGCCCGTGCTGATCGCTGAACGCTGACTGCCAGGCCCCACCCACGATGAGCCGCGAGACCTGCTACCGCTGCTTCTGGCCCAAGGCGCTGTGCTGGTGCTCGTCCATCACGCCGATGCCGACGCGGACACGTTTCGTGTTCCTGATGCACCCGAAGGAAATCAAGCAGGAGAAGGCGGCCACGGGACGGCTCACGCATCTCTGCCTGCCCAACTCCGAGGTCCGCATGGGTGTCTCGTTCGACGAGGATGAGGCCGTCCAGGCGATCATCCGCGATCCGGCGAGTCATCCCGTCCTGCTCTACCCGGGCGTCCAGGCGCGCAACCTCTCCGAGGGCGAACTCACGCCCGCCGACCTGCAGGGCCGGCAGCTGGTTGTGTTCCTGCTCGATGCCACCTGGGCCGGCGCCCGGAAGATGCTCCGCCTGAGCCGGACGCTGCAGGCCCTGCCGCGCGTGATGTTCACCGCCACCGGACCCAGCCGCTACGTCATCAAGCAGCAGCCCCAGGAAGGTTGCCTCTCCACGCTCGAGGCCACGCACGAGCTGCTGCTCGCACTCGCGCGCACCGGGCTCGACGAATACCCACTGCCGGACCAACTGCTGGGTCTCTTCCAGCGGATGCAGGATTTCCAGATCCGCTGCGCCACCGATCCGAACCGCACCGGGTACCGTCGCAAGCCCTACAGCGCGCCGGCGGATCGACGGCCAGTGCGGGGACGCAGCGGCGCCCGACGCCAGAAGTTCATTCCAGACTGAGGCGGACTTGGAGGCTTCGCACGTCGGTGAACGTTTCGTAGCGGCTGCGTTCTCGGGTGCCGTGACGCACCGCCAGTCGCCTGATCGCCGCCCCAGCCGACGCTTCACACTCGAGCCCGATCGACCCGTCCGGATTGCTGGTCAATGCCAGGCGCGCGCGCACCACCCGGCCTTCGCTGAGGAGCGGCCAGTCCTCCGCCACAATCTGTCGGACACAGGCGGGCAAGCGCGGCGCGAGGCGCACCTCTTGGTCCGCGGTGATATCAACGCCAAGCATCAGGCGGGCGATCTTCAGGGGCTCGCTCACGTTGACGAGATTCAACGCCCCGCAGCCCTCCTCGAGTTCGACCTTGCCTAGGGCGTCCGGTGAATAGGTCCGCTCGTAGAAGAAGAACCGCGACAGCCGGTCCAGCCGGTAGGCGGGTGCCGGCGGCGCGTCGTACGTGGCGCGTGCCAGCCAGCGCAGCGAGCGATCCGCCAAGTCGAGGCGATCGAACAGGAGCATGGTCTGGAGTGCATAGCCCTCGCCGTACGACGGACCGCTGCTCAGTCCCCCGCGGAACGGTGGATCCCACTGCGGCCAGAAGCCGTGGGTGAAAAACTGTTGGTGCCGCAGCGGCGCGCGCAGCAGCCGGTCAAACGTGGCCTCGCAGGTCGCCGCCAACGGCCATGACACCAGGAGCGGATCAAGCCCGCAGGCGTCCGGGTACATCGAGGCGACTCCGTTGTGCAGGCCCGTGCCACGGTTCACCGGCTCCTCGAGTACCTTCGCATCCGGCAGATGGGTGCCCGGCCGCACGCCCCACATCCAGGACCCGTCGGCGTAACGCATGCTCGCGAGCATCTTTCGCTCGAGGGCCTCGGCGGAGGTGCGGTACGCGTTCGCGAGTTCCGGCGCTCCGGTGGCCGCCTCGAGTTGCGCCACGGCGCGCAGGGCGAGTGCCGCGAGGTGGTTCTGCACGCAGCTGCAGTAGTAGCCGTCGACCCCACAGCCCGGTCCAAATTCACCGGTGCCGGCAATCAGTCCCTGCTCGCTCGCGCGCGCCTGCAGGTAGCGCACGGGCGACGCGGCCTCGTGGAGGAATTCGTACAGCGACGCGCGCATCGGATGCCCCGGCGGCAGGTGCCGCCACAGATGCACCATCCCGATGACGATCGCCGCGGTGCCATCGACCTCGTCCCCCGCCTCGGGACGGCCGGGATACAGCCGTTCGGGAAACGCGTGAAAGCCTGCCTCGTTCCGCGCCACCCCCTTGATGAGGCAGCGCGCGACCAGCGCGGCATGCTCCAGGTACCCCCAGGCGACCAATTCACGCAGGAAGGTGCCGGCGTCTCGGGTCCACATCGTGTCCCACCAAGGTCGCGGCGGCACCGACGCCCGCACGAATCCCGGCGGATACCCGTCAGCCGTGCGCTGGCGGATGAACGTCTGGGCCAGGACACCGGCGAATGACTCAGTCACCTCCCGGGTGAAGAGGTCCGCCTCGGGCGAGCCGGAAAAAAACAGCCGGCCAGGACGATCCGCGTCGAGCACGCAGGCCTCGGAAGGCGGCAGCGGGACGCCCATGATCAACCGAGTTGGACGACGAGAGTCTCGGCACCGTAGCTCACCTGGTCGCCGACCTGGAGCTTCTTGCCCTTCTGGGTTTCGACCGCGCCGTTCAAGCGGACCTCGCCGGCGTGGATGGCGGCCTTGGCCTCGCCGCCGGAGTCGAAGAGACCGGCGAACTTGAGGAACTGGCTCAGTTCAATCGGCACGGCGCGCACCGGGACGATTCGCGGTGCGCCAGCGGGTTCGGCAGTCATGCGGGAGAAATCCGGGCTTCGGCGGCGGCGGGCGCCTTACGGCAGCTTCGACTGCACGAGCTTGCTCGCGACACCGAAGTCGATGATCCCGGCCTCCGGGCGCTGCTTGAGCGCCGCGATGACCTTGCCCATCTCCTTCTTCGACTGGGCGCCGGTCTCCTTGATCACCTCGAGCACGAGGACCTCGAGCTTCGCGGGATCCAGCGCCTGCGGGAGATACTTCTCGAGCACCTTGATCTCGGCCTCGTTCGCGGCCACGAGGTCCGCGCGGCCGCCCTTGGCAAACTCAACCTTGGCGTCGGCCAGATTCTTGACCGCCTTCTTGAGTGTCGTGACCACGAGCGCATCGTCGATCGGTTTGCCCGTGTCGAGCTCGGCGCGCTTGATCATCGCATCAGCGGTGCGCAAGGCGGTGGTGGTGGCGGAATCGCGGGCCTTCATGGAGGTCACGATATCCGCGCGCAGGGTCTCGTAGAGCGTGGGCATGAGGCAAGGGTGTCCGCCCGGCGGGCCGTGTCCAGCCGACTTCCGCGGCGGACCGGCGCCCGGGAAATTGCACCGAAGCTAACCGGACGACGGCGCCGCTGCCGTGCGCTACAGTGCAGCCATGCCTTACACTATCCCCTACAGCATCGTGCCTCTCTCGCTCCCCGCGGTGGAGGCCGTCCGCCGCTCCGGCGTTGATTGCCTCGGCCACCGGTTGGCTCCGGAGGTCAACCACGAGGACGGCCGGCCCTGTCGGCTCACGCTCCGCTACATTCGCCGAGGTGAGCGCCTGCTCCTGCTGAGCCACAGTCCGTTCGCCCACGACCATGCCTATCGGGAAATCGGGCCGATCTTCGTCCTGGCCGACGGTGGCGAGCCCTACGCCGACGTGCACCAGTTCCCGCCCGAGATCGATCCGATCACCCGTGTGTTCCGGAGCTACGATGCCGACGAGCGGATCGTGGACGCCCGCGTGGGCACGGCGAACCCCGACGCGTTGATCACCGAGCTTTTCTCCGAGCCCCGGGCGGCCTGCATCCACGTGCGATCGCTAACCTATGGTTGCTACACTTTCCGAATCGACCGAGCGTGAGCTCCCGCCGCCCCATGCGCCTGACCAATGCCCAGATGTATTCCCGGGTTCTTGCCGGTGACTCGGCCTTCAACGGCCGGTTCTTCACCGGGGTCCTGACCACGGGCATCTACTGCCTGCCCGCCTGCAAGGCCCGCAAGCCGAAGCTGACCAACGTCCGGTTTTTTCCCACCTGCGAGGCCGCACGCGCCGCCGGGCTCCGGCCCTGCAAGAAGTGCCACCCCGATGACTTCGCGAAGGGCGCCGATCCGGTCCTCGAGACCATCGAGACGCTCGTCGCCGAGATCCGCCGTTCGCCGGCCGACTTCCCGGACGCCCGCGCCTTGGTCCGCCGCTCCGGATTTGGCGCCACCCGCGTCATCGAGCTTTTCCGCCAGCACTACCACACCACCCCATCCGACCTGCTGCTGCGCAGCCGGCTCGACGCGGCCAAGCGGCAGCTGCTGGAGAGCAATGCCTCGATCGCCACCGTGGCCGTCGACGCGGGCTTCGAATCGCTCTCCGTCTTCCACGAGAATTTCCGCCGGCTCAACGGCCTCACCCCAGCCGCCTACCGCGGTCTCCGCAGCGCCTCGTCCTTCGAGGTGTCGCTGCCCGACGGTTATCTTCTTCCCTATCTGCGCCGGGCGCTGAGCCGCGACGTTCACAGCATCACCGAGCGGCTCGACGGCGATCGCTACACCACCGCCGTGCGGCTCGCCACCGGGCCGGCGTTGCTCCGGTTGAAGCTCTCCCCGACCCTGGTGACAGCGCAGATCGAGTCGGCCACTCCGATTTCGCTACCCGAGGTCCATCAACGGGTGATCGGGCTGCTCGGACTCGACGAGGACGCCGCGGCATTCGCGCGCCTGGCGCGGAAACTTGGACTTGGGCGCCTCGTGGCTGGCCGGCCGGAGCTCCGGATCAGCCGGACGCCCTCGGTCTACGATGGTCTCCTGTGGTCGATCATCGGCCAGCAGATCAATTTCCCGTTCGCCTGCCTGCTCAAGCGCCGCCTGATCGAGCTGGTCGGCACGCCGGTCGCGGAAGGTCTGATCGCCCTGCCCACGCCTGCCGCGGTGGCGGCGCTCGAACCGGCCGCGCTGCTTCCGCTGCAGTACTCGCGACAGAAAGCCGACTACGTCATCGGCACTTCGCGGCTCATTGCCGAGGGCAAGCTCGACCTCGACGCGCTTGCCGGCATGTCGGCCACACGCGCCGAGCGCACCCTGCTCGCGGTGCGGGGCCTCGGCCCGTGGTCGGTGAATTACCTGATGATGCGCTCGCTGGGATTTCCCGACTGTGTCCCGCTCGGCGACACCGGCGTCACCAGCGGCCTCAAGTCGCTCCTCAAGCTGGAGGAGCGTCCCGATATCGACGCGACGAAGCGGCTTATGGCGATGTTCGCCCCCTACCGCAGCCTCGCGACCACCCACCTCTGGCAATTCAACCAACCTCCTCCGTCATGAACACCCACTATTTCGACACATTCGTCACTCCCGTCGGCGAGCTCTCCGTCGCCGTGAACGCCGACGGCGCCTTGGTCGCAGCCGCCTTCGGCAACGTCGCCCGTCTCCGGCAGCGCTTCGACGCCGGCCAACTGGTCCGCGATCCCGCCCGTCTGGCCGCCGTCGCCCGGCAGGTAGCCGAGTACTTCGCCGGCGACCGCGATGCGTTCGACCTCCCGCTGGCACCGTCGGGCACCGACTTCCAGCAGGCGGTCTGGAAGGCGCTCCAGGAAATTCCCTCCGGCGAGACGCGCACCTACGGCGAGCTCGCCGCGGCCCTCGGTCACGATGGCGCCGCCCGCGCTGTCGGCCGCGCGAATGCCACCAATCCCATTTGCCTGTTCATTCCCTGCCACCGGGTCATCGGCCGCGACGGCTCGCTGACGGGCTTTGCGTTCGGCGAAGAGATCAAGCGCCAGCTGCTCGAACACGAAGGCGCCCTGCGCCCGGTGTGACCGGGCTGCATTGAACATCGAACACCGAACATCGGACTTCGAACGCCGGAGCTTTCGGGCAACGTTCAACGTTCGACGCTCAACGTTTGACGCTCAAGGGGCCGATCCTGCCGGGGTCCTTGAGCGTTGAGCGTTAAACGTTGAATGTTGAGCGTTCGCTCCTCCCCTTCGACGTCCGATGTTCGGCGTCCGATGTTCGATGTTCAGATCGATTCCGCCGTCGCTGCCTACGTACGCGCCTGCAGCGCCGCCGCCAAGGCTTCCAGCTTGGCGGGGTCTTTTTGGCCGGGAGCAGACTCGACGCCGCTATTGACGTCGATCCACGGCGCGCTGGTTCGCGCCAGCGCGTCCGCGACATTCGTCGGACCTAGTCCACCGGAGAGAATCCAGCCGAGATGAGGCCAGAGCCGGCGGTGCCGGATGTACTTATTCCAGTCGCCGGTCCGGCCGGTGCCGCCGAACTTCTCGGCGTCAAAGGCGTCGAACAGGACCGTGCGCGCAAACGGCAGGAGCCGCTCCGGGTAATCGGTGCCGGGCGGCAGCTTCGGTGCGAGCCAGAGGCGCTGCACGCCCACGGTCTCGGCCCAGCTTCCCACGGTCTCGGTCGGCGTGTCGGAGCGGAAATGAACCTGGAAGAAATCGAACCTCGCCGTCGCCAGCTCCGCGAGCTCAGCGGGCGTGGGTTCCACGGTCACGGCCACGCGCTTGGCCGAAAGGTTCGCCAGGTCGAGGCTCCGATAGGCGGCCAGCGGCAGATAGCGCGGCGATTTCGGATAGACGATGAACCCGAGATAGTCCGCGCCGATCCTCGCCGCGGCGGCGGCATCCGCGGCGGACGTCAGGCCGCAGACCTTGAGCCGGATGCCGCCCACCATGGCTAGAACGCGTTCACGCTGGCGATCACGTGATCGACCTGCGCGTCCGTCAGCTCCGGGAAGATCGGCAGGCTGACGCAGTTGGAGGCCGACTTCTCGGAAACCGGGAAGCTGCCCGGGCCGTACCCGAGATTGGCATAGCACTTCTGGAGATGGAGCGGCACCGGGTAGATCAGGTCCGTGCCGACCTCGCGCTTCGTGAGGTGCTCGCGCAGGGCGTCGCGACGCGGGTGGCGGACGGTGAACTGGTGGAAGACCGACTGCCCGTAGTTCGGCTGATCCGGCAGACGGAGGTCGGCAAGCTTGAGTTCGCGCAGGTAGCGCCCGGCGATCGCCTGACGCCGCCGGTTCCACCCGGCGAGATGCGGGAGCTTCACGTTCAGCAGCGCGCCCTGAAATCCGTCCATGCGGAAATTGCCGCCGACGATGTCGTGATAGTAACGACGGTCCGAGCCGTGGACGCGGATGTGACGGGCCCGGGTGTGGAGCTCCGGCCGCCGCGTGACCAGCGCGCCACCTTCGCCGCAGCCGCCGAGATTCTTAGTCGGGTAAAAGCTGAAGGTGCCGACGTCGCCGAACAGGCCGACCGGCGCGCCGCGGTACTGGGCGCCGACCGCCTGGGCGCAGTCCTCGATCACGAACAGATTGTGCTGCTTCGCGATGGCCATGATCTCGGCCATGCGGGCCGGCTGGCCGAACAGGTGCACCACGATGATGCCCTTCGTGCGCGGCGTGACGGCGGCGGCGACCTTCGCGGGATCCAGGTTGAACGTGCCCTCCTCGATGTCTGCGAAGACCGGCTTGGCGCCGACGTAATTGATGCCCCACGCGGACGAGATGAAGGTGAACGGAGCCGTGATGACCTCGTCGCCTGGACCGAACCCGGCCATCATGCAGGCCACGTGGAGCGGCGCCGTCCCGCTGTTCATGCCGAGCACGGTCGGGTACGCGAGCGTTGCCCCGAAGTTCTTCTCGAAGTCCTCCACATCCTTGCCGAGGCAGAACCGGGTGGCGTCATACGTCGCCGCCAGCGCCGCGAGCGCCGGCTCGCGCAGCGCTTTGTGCTGCAGGGAGAGATCGAGGAAGGGAACCTTCATGGAGAATTTCGTAAGGTAACAGCTTGCAGGGAGCAAGTATCAGGAAGGCCGCGGTGCGGCAGGTAACAAGATACAAGGAACAGGTATCAGGAACCCTGGCTTCTGCTGCCGCATCCCACCCTGTTACCTGGGCACCTGTTCCTTCTTACCTGACCACCGGTCCCTGGTACTTGGGGACCTGTTCCCTGCTACCTAGGATCGATTCCCTGTTACCTGGCCCCTGTTCCCTGTTACTTGACCCCACCCAGTGCCTTCACCGTCGCCGCCACGAGCGCATCCAGGCCCGGTTCCTTGGCGGTGAAGTCGATCGGAACGCCGACCTGTTTCATCGTCTCGGACGTCTGCGGCCCGATGCTGCCCGCCAGCGGGCGTCGCGCCGTCTTCTCGAGCTGGAGTGCCTTCGCCTGGTCGGCGAAGGACTGAACCGCGGAGGAGCTCGCGAACAGGATGGCATCGGCCCCGTTGGCCCGAAAATCGGCCGCGGCCGGGTCATCGCTCAAGTCGTGCTTCACGGTCTCGTAGACCTTCAGCGTGTCGACGATCGCCCGGCCCTCGTCCTCGAGCTTCTTGACCAGGGCGTCGCGATTGAGATTGCCGGTGACCACCAGGACCTTGGCGCTGTCGAGACTGCCCGTGGCGATGAGCTCGTCGGCCAGCGCCTCCGCGGTGGCGGTCTTGGGCAGGCACTCGACGCGGAGATGCTGCGCGGTCACGGCCTTGGCCGTCGCTTCCCCGACGCAGGCCACGCGGATCAGGCCGAGCGAGCGGATGTCGTCGAACACGCGGTGGAATTCCTCGAAGAAGTACCGGACGCCGTTCGCGCTGGTGAAGACCATCCAGTCGTACGAGCCCAGTTCCGGGAAAACCTCGGCGAGGTCCTCGTTCTTGACCGATTTCCGGACCTCGATCAGCGGGAGCTCGAGCACCTCGGCGCCGAGGGCGGCGAGCTTGGCGGAGAGCTCGGAGTTCTGGTGGCCGGCGCGGGTCAGCGCGACCCGGCGGCCGCGGAGAGGCGTCGCGCTCATTTTAGTCCGAGTTCGCGGAGGATCCGCGCGGCGGCGGCGGCCGGCTCGGCGAAATCCGCGGCCGACAGCGGCAGGCTGCGCAGCCCGGTCTGCTCGTGGAAGAAATGGAGCCGGTCGCCGGCGGCATGCGCGCCGAAGGCGGTGTGACAGCCGCCGCCCAAGGCGTTCTGCAGCGCGCGCTCGATGCCCAGGCCGCGCGCGGTGGCGGCATCGAAGACGGCCGCGAACTTCGCGACCTCGGCAGCGCGACACTGGATCGCGATCGCGCCCTGCCCCACGGCGGGAACCATCTGGGTGAACTCCAGCGGTCGGAACTCGAGGCCGGGCCAGCTGTGGATGCCGAGCCGCTTCATGCCGGCGGCGGCGAGAATGGTGGCGTCGGCGAGATGCTGCTCGGCGATCTTCTTGAGCCGCGTGTCGACGTTGCCGCGGATCTCGGTGAATTCCACGCCGGGGAATAGCTTCGCGATCTGGAGCCGGCGGCGCGGACTGCCGGTGGCAATCTTGGCGGGGGCGGTCAGCCCCTGGCGGATCACGAGGACGTCACGGGTGTTCTCGCGCGGCATGTAGCCGGCGATGGCCAGGCCCGGGGGCATTTCGCCGGGGAGATCCTTGGTGCTGTGGACCGCGACATCGGCGTCGCCGCGCAGGAGGGCCTGCTCGAGCTCGCTGGTGAAGAGACCCTTGCCGCCCTTCTGTTCGAGCGACCATTCCGTCTGGCGGTCGCCGGTGGTGACCATCTTGAGCAGCTCGGCCTCGACCTTAAGGGAGGCGCGGAGATGCGCGGCGACCATCTCGGACTGGGCGAGTGCGAGCGGGCTTTTGCGCGTGGCGAGGATGAGCTTGGACATTGAAAAAGGAAAAGGGCGCAGAGCAGTGTCTGCGCCCCGGGGAACTTGGCAATCTCCGGATGCGAGCCGATCAGGAGTAGGCCGCCTGGACGCCCTTGATGTTCTTCTTGGTCATCCAGGGCATCATGCTGC
>CAYYGV010000081.1:0-16720 GCA_964471615.1 uncultured Opitutaceae bacterium | reverse complement strand
TCGACCAGCCGTTCGTGAAGGTCCCGGAGAAGACCGTGAAGGAGAAGCTCACCGAGCTGATCACCAAGATCGGCGAGAACATCCAGATCCGTCGCTTCACCCGGTACCAGCTCGGAACCTGATACGGCGCGAAGGCGCCGTGGTAGTTGGTAGCTGGTAGCTACGAATGCGCCGCGGGATTCTGCGGCGACGAATTTCTAAGGCGTCCCTTCGGTGGGGCGCCTTTTTGTTTGCCGGTGAAAAAGGAATCGCCGCGGAGTGGGGGACGGCGTTGATTGGCGGGGATGAAAGTGACGCGAGTTGAGATCGTTGCCCGGGGCCTGACGAACCGCTGCCCGAACTGCGGCCAGCACACGCTGTTCAGGCCGGGCACCTTCTTCGAGGTGAACAAATCCTGCACGAACTGCGGGCTGCGGATCGAGCGGGACGAAGGCAGTTTTCTTGGCGCGATGTCGCTGAACTACGGCGTGACCCTGATCTGTTTCGAGCTGCCGGTGCTCCTGCTCTGGTACTACCAGGTGGTCGGCACGACGGTCGCCGGCGGCCTGGCCATCGGCGGGGCGCTGATTTTCCCGGCGCTGTTCTACCGCTCGTCGCGCAGCTGGTGGCTGATGAACTATTACGCGTTCCTGCCGCATCACCTGCCCGCGAACCAAGGCGAGCGCACCGACGGCGACGACGAGAACGACTAGTATTGCCTGCCGGGATTGATCGCGGGGAGGCACGGTCGGTGTGGGAAAAAAACCGTCGCACCGGATTGCAGACCGGCGAGTGGCGCGGGGATTTGGTCGGATCGACCTTGAAGCGAGGAGCGGGCCGTAGTGTTCTGCCGGGGTTCCATGAGAGCCCCGGCATGGATCAGGCGCTTGTGATCGTGGGGCATCACCGTTACCCCGCATGAAAACCACGCTGCTGACCCTCGTCCTCGCCATGACCCTCACCGCCCAAGCCGGAGACAAAGCCCCGGCGTCCTCGGACCGCGACGAGGTCGTCGCAATCGTGAACCGCTTTTTCGCCGCGATCAGCTCGCGGGACGTCGAAGGGTATCGCCAGGTGGTCGTCCCGGGCAGCCAAGTCACGGTGGCGCCGGTGCCGGAGCGAAAGGCGGCTATGCGGCGGCGGGTGGTGGAGGATGATTACAAGTGGCTCGCTGAGAGTCGCGAACCGCTGCTGGAGCGGCCGACGAGCATGACGGTGCACGTCGAGGGCCGCATCGCGGTGGTCTGGGCGCCGTACGAATTCCACCGCAACGGCGCGCTCACGCATACGGGCGTCGACGTGTACACCCTGCTGAAAACAGACGACGGCTGGCGGATCTCCGGTCTGGCCTATTCGGTGGTGCCGGCCGCGTCGGCGAAGTGAGCCGGTGGGTATGAGGGTTAAGGAGTAAGGGTTATGGGGTAAGGGTTAAGGGCGTGGAGGTGGGGAAGTGCGCCTGGTGGGTCGGGGATGGTGGAAAGGACTGATTGGCTGGGGAGATCGGGGCTGGAAAAAATCTGCTTCCGTTTTTCCGGTCAGGACCTACGTTTCGCCCTTCCTGAACGGAGAGGTGGCAGAGTGGTCTATCGTACCTGACTCGAAATCAGGCGTGCCGGAAACGGTACCGTGGGTTCGAATCCCACCCTCTCCGCCATCCTACGCTCCTGACGGAGCTTCGGATGGCGCAGCCCTGCGTAGCTCGACTCGAGCGTAGAAGGGCGCAGCCATCGAAAGCGGAGACAGGAGCGTAGGATGGCGGCCCTCCGAAGCTTCAGCGAAGGAGGGCAAATACCTCCGCTCACTAGCTCACCCAGCCAAGATAAGCGGTCTGGTCTCCCGCGCTGCCGCGTCCCCAGCGTTCCCGCTCTAGACCTATCCCAAAGGCCAGCTAGCCACCCTTCCGTCTTTCCCGTACTTTGCCCCTCCCGGCGCATGTACTACGTCTACCTCCTCGCCAGCGAGGCCGACCCCACCCGTCGGTATGTCGGCTACAGCGAGGATCTCCGGGGTCGCCTCGCCGATCACAACGAAGGCAAATGTGCCAGCACCCGGCTCCACCGGCCGTGGCGGCTCCGCGCCTACCTCGCGTTCGCCACGAAGCCGCCAGCCCTGGCCTTCGAGCGCTACCTGAAATCCGGCTCCGGCCACGCCTTCGCGAACCAACGCCTTTGGTGACGGGTGACGGTTACGGTTTCTGCACCCCGATGTTCGCCGGCATTGGTGGTTATCGCTATCCCGAGTAGCGGGTAGCGTGGGTTTGGTGGTCACTACTTCCAGATGAGGTTTGTCATTCGCTCCGAAGCCATGCGGACGGCGATGGTTGCCCTTGCCGTATTTGGGTGGGGTCGAGAAACGCGTGGGCAAGGCGAGCCGGCACCCGAACCCGTGGTGACAAACCGCGTACACATGAACGAGATCGCTTTGCCGAGCTTGACGAGCGCAACCTCAGTCAGCGCGGCGATCACGAAGTCCTTCCTCTACCGCGTTTCTTTCTCGGGCAATCCAACCAGCATTGCCGTCGATGGGCTGCCTCCTGGGCTCCGCTTTGTTGCGGACACGAGCTATATCGTTGGAACGCCGACGGTGATGGGAATATTCCAAGTCACAGCTACGGCCACGAATTCCGCCGGAGCGACGGCTGCGACCGTGACGATCTCCGTCGGACTGCCGGGCCGTCTGACCAATCTGTCGGCCCGTTCCTGGGTTGGGACCGGCGAGCGGATTGCCATTGTCGGCATGGCGGTTGGAGGGCGAAACACCAGTGGCTCCATCCCGCTCCTGATCCGCGGAGTGGGCCCCACGATGTCGGGCTATGGGGTTGCCGGTGTGCTTTCCGATCCTCGGCTCGTGCTGCGGCAGGATCAGGATACGGTGCTGGCCGAGAATGACGACTGGGGCGGCGATACGACGGTCAGTGCAGTCCAAGCCATGACCGGTGCGTTCCCCTTTTCCAGCGCCTCAAGCCGCGACGCCGCGCTCACGACGAACCTCCCGGCCGGCGCGTACACGGTCGGGGTCTCCCCCGGCAATGGGGCCACCGGAGTCGCCTTGACCGAGATCTACGACGCCTTTGGCGACGGCTACACCCCGGGCTCGGCGCGGCTCGTCAACCTGTCGGCGCGAGCATGGGTCGGTACCGGAGCAGACGTGCTGATCCTGGGCTTTGTGATCAAGGGCAGCACGCCGGTGTACCTGTTGATCAGGGGCATGGGCCCGGCATTGGCCCGCTACGGCGTCAGCGGATATCTGGCGGACCCGCAGTTGGTGATCAGCCGGGTCACTGGCGACGGCCTCGTCACCGTGGCGACGAACGACGACTGGCGAGGCAGCAAGGAAGTTGTCATGGCCGGCGGCATCGCCGGGGCCTTTCCCCTGACCAGCATCGACAGCAAGGACGCGGCCCTCACCATCCAACTCGGGCCAGGGGTGTATTCGGTAACGCTGTCCGGCGTCGGCGGTACCACCGGAGTCGCGCTGCTCGAGGTCTATCAGGACTTACGATTTGATTTGGACTAGCGCCGCCTGCGGACCACGCGGAATGCGCGGGCGCGGCTGTGGCCTGCCCCGGCCCAGGCATGGCCAGTGTACTCGAGCAAAGCTGCCCGCTTATCGCCGGCCCTCTGGCGACAGGGCGGGAGGCGTCGCGGGCGTGAGGCGGGACTTGGGAGCTGGCTCGGCTGGCGGCGCGGTTGGGCTGGGCTGACCACGATCGGGATGCCGCCGTTCACGTGTCCCTCGGGTAGGTCCACGCCTTCGCCAACCAGCGCCTTTGGTGACGGCCGGCTGCCGCATGCATGCGGGGCGGCCGACGAGGATCAGCAAGTCAGACTAGGATCGGCCGCACTTTCCGGCCGTCGGCATCGAAGATGAAGGTCGTGACGGCCTCGATCGCGTAGCCATCGGGGTCAAAAACGAAAGCAGCGTAATAGTGCGGTCCGTACTCGGGACACGGGCCCGATCCGCCGTTGTCGGTGCCCCCGTGCTTCAACGCGGCCCGATAGAAAGCATCCACGGCCTTGTGCGAAGGGGCGGCAAAGGCGGCGTGAAAGCCCGGTCCCGGGATTCGGACTCCGCGCTTTCGGAGCTTAATCGCGAATCGATCCGATCCCGACTCGACTCCCCAGCCGGCAAATTCCTTGCCGGACTCAACACGGCGGTAGCCCAGCGCTCGCAACGTCGCATCGTAGAAACTCGCTGACCGTTTCATGTCGCGAACCGCAAACGAGAGGTGATGCAGCAGATACATGGTCGAATCTCCGAGGGGTTAATGCGCTTGATTGGAATGAGGTCACACTTGCCTGCACCGGCAAACCGTTCGATTGCCGCGTCGGGTCCGGACCGGCGCCCAGAGGCGTTATCTAGCTGCCCCGCGGTTGTTGGTTAGCCGGGTCGCAGACGGTGGTCTTGTCACCGTGGTGCCGGAGCCGGAGGCGGCGCGGGCTTGGGTGCCGGACTTTGGGGCGGGTTCGGCTGGCTGCGCTGTTGGGTGGGGTCGACCACGATCGGGATGCCGACGTTCACGTGGCCCTCGGGCAGGGCGCTCGACACGGTGACTTCCTCCTTGTCGATGACCTTGTCGAAATACACCGCTCCTGCCCGGAGCATCTTCTCCATCAGGGCATTCAGGTCCTGGTCGGCATCGTCGGTGTTGATGGTCGTGCGCCAATACTGCCGCGGCTTCTGCTTCTTGGCGCCTGCCTTCCGCGGCTCCGGGTACTGCCAGGCCGTGATATTGATGATGAGCTTCTCGCTTTCGGCTCGCTGCGCCTTCTCCTCAAAGAAGGCGTCCTTGTGGCGCAGGGTGTCTTTCGGAACTCCGACAATGGTCACCGTCGGCGCCCCACCGGTGGAAATCCCGTCAATGCCGCCATTGTACGAGTTGATGGTGCCATCATCCAGGTACGGATTGCGCAGCCAGCCGCGGCCGTAGAGCACGGTGAGGATAATGTCCGGAGTCGTGCCATCCGGGGCCTCGCGAAATCCGTGGTCGGCCAGCACCCGCTTGAGGTTCTTGAGCAGCATGTACTCGTTGACGGGCCGCACGAGTTTGTTCTCCGGGTTGTCGATCTGCTCGATCGACACGATCGCGTACACCTTGCCGTGTTCGCGGAGGGGCTCCCGGCCGAGTCCTTTGTACGGGCGATCCACATCGGCGCGCACGTTGATGTTGAACTCCGGCTCCGGCGTCGGGACCCGGGCCCCGGAGAGCGGGCTGACCAGGCCCAAAGCCAGGACCAGCTGAGCCCAGCCGAGCCTTGCGGCCCAGGACGCGAAAACGGGGGTGCCAAACGACGGGACGCTGCTCGAGTGCATGTTCTCTATGACGCACCAAAGCCCGGAATCAGTTACAACGCCATAACAACCAACCCGGAGCCACCGCGACTCGCTCGGCGATCCGTAGCGAGAAATCAGGTTCGAGTTGCGGGCGAAGACTGGCGGCCAATGAGGAGCAGCCCGACGGCGGCCGCGACCGTGGCGACCGCCAGCGCTGCCACCCCGGCGAACGGACTGGCCCAATGCTGCTCGGACCAGATCCGAAGATTGGGCGCTAGGAATCCTCCCGCGGCACCGAGGGAGTTCACCAGCGCAATGGCTGCGGGCGCCTGGGCGGGACCGAACGCCTGAGTCGCATAGCTCCAGAACACCGGTTGGCAGCCGATGAATCCGGCCGTGGCGATGCAGAGGGCCGACAGCCCCACCGCCGGGGCGCCGTGGTTCGACAGGGCAATCCCCACCGCCGCGCAGGCCAGCGCACCCGCGCCGAGCGCGCCGCCGGCACGCATCGCGCGCGCCAGACGCGGGAGCCCGTAGGCGGCCGCGAGCGCAAACAGCCACGGCACCGCGCTGACCACCCCAACGACAATGCCGGCCTCGCGACCCAAGAGGTTCGCAACTTGGGCAGGAAGGTAGAACGTGACGCCGTAGACGCTCGTCTGGATCAGGAGGTAGGTTCCTCCGAAGAGGAGGGTCCGGGTGGGAGACAGCCGGAGAGATGGCGCGAGGGTCCGTGGCCCGGTCGGGTCCGGCTGGTGCAAGGCGGCCCGTTCCGGCTCGGTGAGCCAGCGCGCGTCGCGCGGCCCGTCCGGCAGCCAGCGCCAGACCGCGAACCCCGCGACGACGGCGAGCAGGCCCTCGACCATGAGCATCCACTGCCAGCCACCCAGGCCGCCCGCGCCGCGCAACTCGAGCAGCGCGCCGGAGAGGGGGCCCCCGATGATCTGCGCGAGCGGAGCGCCGAAATAGAACAGCCCCATCGCGGGCCCGCGCTGCGACGGCGGATACCACCGGGTCAGGTAATAGATGACGCCCGGGAAGAACCCCGCCTCCGCCACGCCCAGCAGGAAGCGCAGGAGGTAGTAGGTTTGGACCGACCCAACCAACATCATCCCGGCGGACACGAACCCCCACGTGATCATGATGCGGGCAAACCAGCGCCGGGCGCCGACGCGGGCCATGGCCAGGTTGCTCGGCACCTCGAAGAGCGCGTAGCCGACGAAGAAGATGCCCGCGCCAAAGGCGTAGACCGCCTCGCCAAAGCCGGTCTCGCGCAGGAACTCCTGCTTCGCGTAGCCCAGATTCACACGATCGAGGAACGCGATCACGTACAGCACCATGAGCACCGGGAGGAGCCGGTGGGTGACCTTCCTCAGGGCGGACTCAAGCGGCACCGCTGCGGGCGGTGGCATGGAGTCCGCGCCCGCGGTTTGGCGGACAGTCTCGGGAGGCACGTTACGCGGTGGGGAACGGCCGGCTCCACTTCAGCGCGGGATTCAGGTCCACGCCGAAGCCGGGGGCCTCGGAAACCGTCACATGGCCGTCGACCGGCACCGTCTCGTTGGTGAAGAGCGGCGAGAACATCGGGACGATCTTGTCCGCCTGCGGCGCCATCATCAGGAACTCCGAGAACGGCGTCGCGTCGCTCGCGATGGCGAAGTGGTAACTGTACACGGACGAGCCGTGCAGGACGCAGAGCCGGTTGCGCGCGGAGGCGAGCGCCTTGATCTTCAGGAGCTCGGTCAGGCCGCCGCACCAGTGGATGTCGGGCTGCACCATGTCGACCCCGGTGCCGAGGAGCTGCTCGAAACCCCAGCGGGTGTACTCGTGCTCGCCGGTCGCGATCTGGATGGGGTGGCTGCGTTGCTCCACGAGCTGACGGTACCCGGCGTAGTCATCCGGCGGCAGGCACTCCTCGATCCACCGGAAGTTGAAGGGCCGGAGTCCCTCGATCAGGCGCAGGGAGTAAGCGGGCGTGAGCGCCATCCAGCAGTCGAAGGCCAGCATGAAGTCCGGACCGACCCGGGCGCGCATGTCCGCGGCCAGCTCGAGATTGGCGCGCAAGCCCTCGTCGCCGTGGGCCGGCCCGTAGGGCAGCGGAATCTTGCCGCCGATGAAACCCATTTTCTGCGCTAGATCGGGACGCGGCCCCGTGGCGTACATCGGCTGCCGCTCGCGGAGCTGCCCGCCGATCATGGCGAACACCGGCTCCTGGCGCAGCTTGCCCAGCAGATCCCACACCGCGCAGTCCACGGCCGAGATCGCGTTAATGACGAGGCCCTTTCGCCCGTAGAAGAGCGACGCGTGGTACATCTGGTCGAACATCCGCTCGAGGTTGTGGGCCGGCTGCCCGACCACGAACCTCCGAAAGTGCTTCTCGATGATGTAGGCCGCGGGCACTCCGCCGGTCGTCATGGCGAAGCCGACCGTGCCGTCGCTCGCCTCGACCTCGACCAGCACGGTGCCGAGGACATCTATGCCAAAGGAGGTGCGGGTCTGCTGGTATTCCGGATACTTGCTCATCGGCGTCGCGATCACGGTGGAGTTGATCCAGTGACCGGTCGGCTTGGCGTGGTAGTCTCCGCCTTGGTCGGCGCCGTCCTGCACCAGCGCGCGAAGGGCGATAATCTTCTTCATGGATTGAGGTGGACCTGGAGCGAGGGAAGGCGGGAATCGCGCCGGTAACTCGCTGCTGCGACGGTTGGGGATGCGTGGCGCGTCGCGGGCCACGGGCAAGTCTGTCCCCGAGCCGCGGAACCGAGGCAAGTCCCAATCGCGGGTAGCTCCGGCACTTCGCCGCGGCCGTGGAGAGGGGCAGGTACCCACAGACGGCCTAGACACGCGCGAACGCAAAGGGCTCAGGGCGGACGGGGAGGGACGTGGGAGCCGGTCCGCGGGCCGGCGCCGAAGACGCAGGTCAATCCGGTCGGCTTGATGCGGACAGTTCCCACCCAGGTGTGTGCTCCCGGTCGGTCAGCCCGAATGGATCGGGACTAGGGCGTCTTCTCGGGTGCGGTCGCGTTATCGCCCGGCGGCTTGGCGGCGTCGCGGGCGGCTCGGAAGATCTTCTGGCCCTCGGGCGACATGCCGTGGGTCAGGCGAATCTTCAAGTGCCGCATCAGGTACTCCTCGAGGGTGACCCACTCGTCGCCGTCGCGGATCTTCTGGGTCCACGCGCACACGGTCTGGAACGTCCCCTCCATCGCACGGAGCTCGGCGGAGGCGGCCTCGACCTTTTGCAGGGCCTGCTCCAGTTCAGCGGCGTGACGCTGGGAGACCGCGAGCGCGGTGTGGAGCCGGGCCGTGAGGAAAGCCACGAGCGAATAGGCGAAGGTATGCATGCCGATGTTCCAGTACCGGAAGAAAGGCTCGGAGTACGGATGGGCGGACCGGAGGTCTGCCACGGTCCAGCAGATGATCGAGCCCACGGCACAGGCGGCGCCGCCCCAGCGTCCCAGCATCCAGCCACCAAAGACGATCGGCACGAAATACAGCGCCGTCAGGTTAAGCTCGTAGGTCGTGGTCCAGTCGACCGCCGCCAACAAGGCGAGCAGACCGAAGCTGGCGATCCACGCGAGTGCTTTCACACCAGACCACTAGCACGTCGGCGCATCCGGCTCAACGCCGGACGTGGGGTCCTTTCATGCCATCCTTCTGGATGCCTACATGCCGATTGGCACGATCACTCCGCGACTGGACCAGACGGTGGAAGTCAGCTTTAGGATGATGGCGCGTGGGCGTGGTGGATTGGGCGAGGTGATCCGCATCACCCCGCAGCCCGTCCCGCCGGACGCCGCGTCTGCTCCCACCTCTCCCATTTTCGCCTCCACCTCTCCCCATGAAATCCTCCCTCCTCACCGTCCTGTCCGGTGCCTCCTGGCTGGTCCCCGGCCTGGCCGCGGTGGCCAATTCGCCGCTGTCGTCGCCGTATCCCGGCGACGAGGAAGCCGACATCTGGGTGCTGGCGGGCCAGTCCAACATGCAGGGCTACGGTCTGCTGACCGGACCGCAGCAGCTCG
The DNA here is from genome assembly GCA_964471615.1 of uncultured Opitutaceae bacterium. Classification (GTDB taxonomy): domain Bacteria; phylum Verrucomicrobiota; class Verrucomicrobiia; order Opitutales; family Opitutaceae; genus Opi-474. The sequence continues at coordinate 7,448 of CAYYGV010000081.1, read as the reverse complement.
ACCCACGCATCCTGGTCTTTGGCCTGAGCAACGAGTGGATGCCGGCGACGCCGCCGACCCACCGCATCTTCACGGCCGCCGCGCCGGTCTACAAGACGACCTTCTGGGAAAAGAACCCCGGTATCACGGACGAGGCCTGGAAGGCGCTGGAGGAGGGCGAGCGCAAGAGTCCCGCCAACACCACGGGCCCCGACCGTACGTTTGCCGAGGCGATCGTCAACGCGACCGGCCGACGCATCGGGTTGCTGCCCTGTGCCCTCGGGTCGACATCGATGGCCGACTGGGATCCGGCGCAGCGCGACCTCGGCGACCGATCGCTGTACGGCACCATGATCGAGCGGATCCGGCGGGTGGGAGGAAAGGTGAAGGGCGTGCTCTGGTATCAGGGTGAAAGCGATGCCGGCAGCGCGCCCACGCTGGCCGCGTTTTCCCCGGCGTTCCTCAACCTGGTGGACAGCCTGCGCCGCGACACCGGAAATCCCGACCTGCCGTTCCTCTACGTCCAGATCAGCCGGTTTTGCCTCGAGAGCCAGGAGCTCGCGCCGGGTTGGGATGCGCTGCGGGAGCAACAGCGCACGCTGGCCGGAGCGCGGCGGAACCTATGGATGGTGCCGGCCATCGACCTGCCGCTCGACGACCTGATTCACATTGGGGCGCCCGGACAAGCGCGGTTGGGCCGTCGCCTGGCGGAGGTCGCGCTCACGCACGTCTACGGGGTCAAGGGCCACGGCACGCCGCTCGACTTCGCGTCGTGCGAGATCCTGCCTTCGCTCGATGTCCAGCACCAGGCGCTGCGGGTTAGGTTCTCGGGCGTCACGGGCCGCCTGCAGTCCGAGGGGCGGCCGGCGGGATTCTCGCTGCGGTCCGACGATCCCAAGCGGGACGGACCCATGGTGTACAAGGTCGAGTTCGACCCCGCCGATCCGGCCGCGGTGCTCGTGTGGTACACCAAGGCGATCACGAGGCCGGTGCGCCTGTACTACGGCGCGGGCCTGGACCCCTACGCAAACATCGTCGACGACCGGGACATGGCGGTCCCGGCCTTCGGCCCGATCACGATCGCGCCGGTGGAAGCGCCGACGCCGAAGCCCTAGGCGCGGCTCACCAGCTGACGCGCGTGGCAATCTCGCCACGAAGGGCACCAAGGACACCAAGACCAAGCATCCTTCGCGGCCGTCGCGGTCTTGGCGGTTAACTCAAGGATCGGATCGCAACCATGTTTACCGCTAAGGCCGCGAGGAGCGCGAAGGCCCGGTCGGCAGGGCTCCCAGCATGGTACGCGGCGGTGACTGGTCTCGACCGGGGCATGACTTACTTCGCCGGCAGGTCGTCGATCACCCGGAGTTCGCCCAGCTTCACGGTGCCGGTGCGGGCGTTGAACCAGGAGGCGCCAGGTTTCACGCCGCGGCCGAAACCGGCGGAGGCGATCTTGATCATCGGCTTGATGACGCCCTCGATGTAGTCGCCCCAGGCGCTCGTGGTCGTGTGGGCGCGCCACAACAGCACGTCCTCGTGGCCCTTCGACGCGGCGCGCTGGTAGCGGAAGGCCGAGACCATCAGGTAGTGCCGCGCCACCAGGCTCAGCATCTCCTCGTTGTAACCGGCATAGCGGTCATGCACGTCCCACGCCGAGTCGCCGATGATGATCGTGCGCATCTCGGAGGAGTTGATCACGCGTCTCCCGAGATACACCGGGGCGATGGTGCCCCATTCGAACGTGATGGTCAGCGTCGGCGGGTGCTCCTTCGAGGCGATCCGGTAGCCCTGTTGTTCCAGCGTTGCCACCAGGCTGGCCACGATGGGTTCCTCGGGAGGCTTGCGCTCGTAGTGCTTCACAATGTCGCCGCGTTCCTGGTAACCGAGCACGACCGGGACGTAATACGCCGGCTGCTCTGGCGTGGCCGGCGGGGTCTTCCGGCCCTCGCGCGACATGTCCACGGTGAGCACGACGAGCCGGTTCTCCATGTCGGTGTCGCCCGTCAGTCCGAGCGCCATGGAGCCGCCGCCGGCCAGCACGAGCGGGAAGATCAGGCGAGTCGTGAAGTGGATCCAGCGCATGGGAGAAATCTCCAGGTGGCTAACGCCGTCACGCTAAGTGGCGCACTCAGGCGGAGCAAGGCGCAAGGCCCGCGCCAGTCGGTTGGTTCACCACGAAGGGCCCCAAGGACACCAAGACCAAGCATCCTTCGCGGCCGTCGCGGTCTTGGCGGTTAACTCAAGGATCGGATCGCGATCCGGTTCACCGCTAAGGCCGCGAGGAGCGCGAAGGCCCGGTCGGCAAACCTTCGTGTGCTCCGTGCCCTTCGTGGCAACCCCAACGTCCTCGCAAATCCGGGTCGCCGCTCCTTCGTGGGCGTCAAAGCGTGCCGAGCTTGGTCGCGTCGAAGATGTAGACGGAATAGGTGTCCTGCGCGCCCTGGCCGGAGGAGAAGATCACGCCCGTGCCCTTGGCGGCGAGGTCGTTCCATGTCGGGTGGATGCGGTACTTGCGGCGCTCGGCGCGGGACAGGCAGACGTAGCGGGCGCCGAGATCGTCGATCAGGTCGACGGCGCCCTCCTCGAACACCTTGCGGATCATCTCGGCGCGCTCGTCCTGGCGGTACGGGTTTGAGTCCGCGTAGATGCCGGCACGCGTGGGATGACCCGCCAGCGGCGTGACCCAGTGCATCGTGTTGTAGGCCGCGGTGAGGATCACCTCGTCGCGCGGCAGATGGCGCCGCGTCCACTCCGCGGCCTCGCGGCCGCTCTTGGTCCACATCAGCACCATGCCGTGGTCCGCCTGGATCACGTGGAGGTAGAAGGCGTAGGCGGGCGGGCCGACGCTGAGGGCCAGGAAATACGTCCAAAGCGCGGCTGACAGCAGCCGGTGGCGCCGCCCGATCCATTGCGCGGCGCCGAGCGTGATGACCAGCGTGAGGCCGAGATTGAGGAAGAAGACGAATTTGTTGCTGTCGCCCCAGTCGAACGAGTACCGGTAGACGTTCATCAGCAGGAAAAACCCGGCGCACGTCGCGAAGTACCAGCGCCAGCGCACGAGGAACTCCCACACCGGCCGCGAGGGGTTGACCGCCGGATCGGTCTGCCGGCGGCGGAGGAACGCGAGGCCGACGAAGATCAGGCCCCAGAACAGGTAGTCGCCGTTGGCAAACAGCCAGAACACGACTGGCCGCAGCAGGGCGGGCATCTGGCCATATTCGGCCAGGGGCAGCGTCGAGTCGAAATCCCAGTCGGAGAACCCGTCGTTGGTGGGCGGACCGTAGGCCAGCAGGTACGCCAGCTGCAGGAGCCCGACGGCGAACGCCGGCGACCAGAGGCGCCAGCGGGAGAGGAACCAGCGGAAATGCTCCCAGAGCAGCGGCACCAGCGCGACCGAGAGCACGGCGAAGGCGACGATGTGCGCGAGCGGCAGGAGGCAGACGAGGACAAAGGCGGGCAGCAGCCGGCGGCGGTCCGTCTCGGGGTCGAGCCTCGGCCCGAACGCGGCATCGATGACCAGCAGCGCGATCGGCAGGCTGAACAGCAGCCCGCGCTGGGGCTCGAGCAGGTTCGACTGGGCCGACTCGAAGTTGAAGTACGGGAACCGCAGCAGGCCGTAGTAGAGGTCGTGCGGGTTGAGGTAGCGCGGCTCCAGCACGAGGTAGTGCACGACGTTCATCAGCGCGAGGTTCAGGAACAGGAACATGAACGCCGCGAGCATCACCCAGGGCGCCGGGAGCCGGAGCCAGCGCTGGAACACGGCCCACAGCGCACCGACCATCACGGCGGCGCTGACCAGGTTCATGATCCAGATCGCATGGAGCCCGGGCCAGCCCAGCCGGACCAGATGCGCGACGAAGAAGTCGGCGAGGAAGTGGTACTTCAGCGGGAACGGCGCCATGTCGAGGTCCATGGGCGGGAAGGCCGGCGCGGCGAGGAACGCGTTCGTGACGGAGAGGTGGAACGCGGTGTCGACGAAGTTGAACGTGCTGTAGATGTTGCCCTGGGCGTCCTGAGTGAGCCCGTAGTAGAAGCGCGATAGCACGAACGCCGCGAGGACCCCGGCGCAGAGGCTGCCCACGCCGAGGGACGGCAGCGCCTCCCGGGCGAGCGCGGTGATCCGCGGCAGCAGCGGGGCCGGGCTGCGGCTGAACAGGCCGAGCAGATAGGTCAGGACCGCCAGCGGCGCCGCCCAGCCGAGGCGGAGATAGAACGGCCCGATGCCGACCAGCACGTAGACCAGGAAGTTGAACCAGGTGGCGGCGAACAGCGTCAGGCCGAGCGCCAGCAGCAGCCGCGGCAGCCCGCGGAACGGAGCCAGCAGGGGAAGGCGGTCCTGAGCGAGGAGACCGATCAGGAACAGCAGCAGCAGATAGAGCGTGGGAACCATGGGCGGCCCGTCCGATGGGGCACGACGATCGGCGGAAATCTTGCACGGGCCCGGCGGACGCGGCAAGTGGTCGGCGACGAGTTTTTTTGCCCGCGCCGCGGCCACGCGTCACCCCGGCCGGGATGCGCCCAAGAAAAAGCGCCAGGGACGGCGGACCGTCACCTGGCGCGAAATGAACCCTCTTTGCTGGATCAGGACGAGGGCTTGGAGCGATCAGGCCACGCCGGCGGGGGCGGGAGGCTCTGCGGGTGGGCGGCCAACTCGGCGAGGATGACCTCGATCGCCTTGTCGAGCTGCTGGTCCTCGCCGCGGTTTTCGCGGGCCGGGTCGTTGTCGACGTAGATGTCGGGCTCGACGCCGTGGCCCTCGATGATCCAGTTCTTGCCGTCCTTCGAGTACGGCGCGAACTCCGGCTTGTTGAGCTCGCCGCCGTCGGTGAACACCAGCGTGCCGGCGATGCCCACGACGCCGCCCCAGGTGCGCTTGCCGACGAGCTTGCCGAGGCCGAGCTCATGGAAGCGGTACGGGAAGAGGTCGCCGTCGGACGCCGAGTACTCGTTGATCAGCGTGACCTTCGGGCCGAGGAGCATCTGCGCCGGGTTGGTGCTCGGCGTGCCGTTGCGGCGGACATTGATCATGACCAGCTCGCGCTGGAGCCGCTCGATGATCATCGGCGAGACGTTGCCGCCGCCGTTGCCGCGGACGTCCACGATGAGCGCCTGCTTGTCGAGCTGCGGATAGAAGCGGCGGACGAACTCGTTCAGGCCCTCGGGACCCATGTCCGGGATGTGGAGGTAGCCGACCTTGCCGCCGGTCTTGGCGGAGACGTGGTCGATGTTCCCCTGGACCCAGGCGTCGTAGTAGAGCGGGGCCTCGTTGGCGATCGGGACGATGGTCACGTCGCGCGCGCCCGCGTCGACCGGCTGGCTGTTGACGCGGAGCACGACCTGCTTGCCGGCGGTGCCGACGAGCGCGGAGTAGAGGTTGGCGAGGTCCTTGGTGGCGTGGCCGTTGACGGCGAGGATGTAGTCGCCGGCCTTCACGTTCACGCCGAGCTCGGTGAGGGGCGAGCGGGACTTGGTCTGCCAGTTCTCGCCGGGGAGGATCTTGTCGATCCGGTAGGCGCGGCTGGCCGGGTCGCGGGAGACCTCGGCGCCGAGGAGGCCGGTGAGCACGCGCGGGGCGGAGGCGCGGTCGCCGCCGCCGACGTAGGTGTGGCCGCTGTGGAGCTCGCCGATCATCTCGCCGAGGAGGTAGGTCAGGTCGTTGCGGGTGGCGACATACGGCACGAGGGCGCCGTACTTGGCGCGCTGGGCGGGCCAGTCGGTGCCGTTCATGTTCGGCGCGAAGAAGAAGTCGCGCATCTGGCGCCAGCTCTCGTTGAAGATCTGGGTCCACTCGGCGCGGTGGTCGATGACCATCTCGAGGCCGGAGAAGTCGAGCTTGGCGTCGGGCTTGAGCTCGATCCGGCCCGCGGGCACGTCGAGCAGGGCCCAGTCGCGGCCGGCGCGCAGCAGCATCTTCTTGCCGTTGGCGCTGATCTCGAAGTTCTCGTAATTGCCGAGCTCGGTCTCCTTCTTGGCCTTCAGGTCGTAGACCGCGAGGACCGAGCGGGTCTCGCGCCCGCTGCCGAAGCCCTCGCCGCCGCCGCCGCCCGTGACCGGGCCGCCGGGGAGACGACGGTAGTAGACCTTGTCGCCGACCATGCGGATCGAGCTGTAGTTGGAGGGGGTGATGGGGAGGCTGATGACGCGGTCGGTCAGGCCGTCGAGGTCGACCTTGACCACGACCGGCTTCCTGGCCTCGCCCTTGCCGCGGCGTTCGCCGGGCGCGGCGTCGGGCTTGCCGCCCTCGGGCTTGTCGGCCTTTTCGGCCTTCTCACCCTTTTCGCCCTTGTCGGCGTCGTCGGCCGCGCCGTTCACCTCGTCGCTCTTCGGGGCGAAGGGCGACGGCGTGTCCTTGCTCAGCGCGACCAGGTAGACGCGCTCCATGTCGAGGTAGGCGTGATTCCACTCGGTGTCGGAGTAGATCGGACGGTAGTCGCGCGCCGAGGAGAAGAGGAGCCACTTGCCGTTGTCGCTGAAGACCGGGCGGGACGCGTCGTACCAGCTGTCGGTGACCGGCGTGGCCTGCTTGGTCGCGACGCTGTAGAGCATCAGGCGGGCCATCGTGGCACGCTCGTTGCGCACGTAGGTGATCCACTGCGAGTCGGGCGCCCAGGCGTACTGCATGATCGGGGCGTCGGGATTCTCGGCGACGGTCGTGACGGCCTTGGTCTCGACGTCCACGAAGCGGAGCCGCTGCTTGCGGTCGCCCCAGAGCAGCTTCTTTGAGTCGGGCGACCAGGCGATCTGGAAAGGGTAGGTGTCGTCGTTGGTCGTCAGCTGGATCGGCGCGCCCTTGCCGTCCTGGGAGCGGACATAGATCTCGTATTCGCCGGAGGCCTCGGAGAGGTAGGCGATCCACTTGCCGTCGGGCGACCAGGTGGCGGCGCGCTCCTGCACGCCCTGGCTCTGGGTGAGATTGCGGGTCGGGCCCTCCTTGGCGGGCACGGTAAACACCTCGCCGCGGGCGACGACCACGACGCGCTGGCCGTCGGGCGACGGCTGGACGCTGGAGACCCAGCGAGAGACGTTGGTGGCGGTGGGCCGCATCGCCGCGAAGTCCTCGCGGATGGTGATCGGCACCGGCGCGGCCTTCTCGGTCGCGAGGTCGAGCTTCCAGATCTCGCCGGCCTGCTCGAAGACGATCGCGCCCTGACCGAGCGACGGGAACTTTACGTCGTAGGTGTCGAAGCTCGTGAGCTGCTTCGTCTGCTTGGTCGCGAGATCGTAGCTGAAGAGGTTGGCGCGGGGCGTGCGCTCGGAGACGAAGTAGATCTTCCCGTTCGGGGCCCACATCGGGAAGATGTCCTGCGCCGGGTTGTTCGTGATGTTCTCGATCGCGCCGGACTTGAGATCGTAGATCCAGATGTCGTCCGCCATGCCGCCGCGGTACTGCTTCCAGGTGCGGAATTCGCGGAAGACGCGGTTGTAGGCGATCTTGGTGTCGTCCGGGGAGAACGAGACGAAGCCGCCGCGCG
>CAYYGV010000080.1:0-16988 GCA_964471615.1 uncultured Opitutaceae bacterium | reverse complement strand
AGCAGGCAGCCGATGATCTCCCACGGCCCCATCATCCAGCCGATGTCCGTGAACCAGAAGAACGGCTCGCCCGCCCGGAGGTTGAAGGCGTAGCGGAGTTCCTTGCCGACCTGCGCCAGGCAGCCCGCGTGGGTGTGGACCGTGCCCTTCGGGCGCCCGGTCGTGCCGCTCGTGTAGATGATCAGGCACGGCTCCTCGGCCGCCGTCCGCTCGCAGCCCGTGAAGCTCGGCGCCCCGTCGAGAAAACGCCGCCACTCCGGCTGGTCGAAGCACACCACCCGCTGCACGCTCGGCACCGCGGCCGCCGCGGCGCGCGCGGTCGCGCCGGTCGCCGCCGCCTTGCCACGCCGGTGGAGCTGCTCGACCGCGAAGAGGATGCGCGCCTGGCAGGACTGGATGCGTTCGACCACCGCCGCCTCGCCGTAGCCGCAGAAAATCGGGACAAACCGCGCGCCGATCTTCGCGCAGGCCATCATCACCACCACGGTCTCGACCCGCATTGGCGCGTACAGCGCCACGCTGTCGCCCAAGCCGACCCCCATCGCCTTCAGCGCCCCGGCGCAGTCGTCCACCTGCGCCTTCAGCTCAGCATAGGTGCAGCGGCGGCGCTCCTCGGGACGGTCGGAATCGGACTCATAGAAAATCGCGACGTCCTGCCCGTGGCCGTCGCGCACGTGCCGGTCGACGCAGTTGTGCGCGAGGTTCACCTCGCCGCCGACGAACCATTTCGTCCAGGGAAAGCCGCGAGAGTCGTCCCGCACCTGGCGGTACGGCGTAAACCACTCCACGCCGATGTCCTGCATCGCCGCGTCCCAGAACCACGCCGTGTCCCGCACCGACGCCGCGTGGAGGTCCGTGAAGCTCGCCAGGCCGTGCTTCGCCATGAAGCGCGCGAGGTGCGAGTCGCGCGTCCAGGCATGATCCTCGGGTCTCCAGAGGTAGGAAGGCTCGCTCATTGGGGGTAAGGTTCGGACAGGGTAATTCGGACTCGACCGCTCCGGTCACGTCAATCCGGCGCAGCGGATTTTTCGCGCCGTCCGGCTTCCGGCACTCAGATCAGCTCGACGCACACGGCGAGGCCCTCGCCGCCGCCGATGCAGATGGCGGCGACGCCGCGCGTGAGGCCGCGTTCGCGCAGCGCCGCGAGCAGCGTCACCACGATGCGGGCGCCGCTGGCGCCGATCGGATGGCCGAGGGAGATCGCGCCGCCGCGGACGTTGAGCCGGTCGTGCGGCACGCCGAGCTCGCGCATGTAGGCCATCGGCACGACGGCGAACGCCTCGTTGACCTCCCAGAGGTCGACGTCGCCCACCTGCCAGCCGGCCCGCTGCAGCGCCGCCTGCGTCGCGGCCACCGGCGCGGTCGTGAACCACACCGGGTCCTGCGCGTGGCCGCCGAAGGCCACGAGGCGCGCCAACGGCTTGAGGCCCTTGGCGGCGGCGGTGGCGGCCGTGCTGAGCACCACCGCGGCCGCGCCGTCGTTGATGCTCGAGGCGTTGGCCGCGGTCACGGTGCCGTTCTTGTCAAACACCGGGCGGAGCGTCGGGACCTTGTCGTACTTCACCTTCGCCGGACCCTCGTCACGGTCGACGCGCGTGACGCCGCCCTTGCTGTCGGTGATCTCGACCGGCGTGATTTCCGCCGCGAATCGTCCGTCCTGCTGGGCGGCATTCGCCCGCTGGAAACTCGCGATCGCGTAGGCGTCCTGCTGTTCGCGTGTGAAGGCGTACTTGGCCGCGCACCGCTCGGCGCAGCTGCCCATGTGGACGTTGTTGTACGGGTCCCACAGCCCGTCATGCACCAGCGAGTCGATCACCTGCTGGTGGCCCAGCCGGAAACCGTCGCGTGCCTTCGGCAGAAGATACGGGGCGGCGGTCATGTTCTCCATGCCGCCGGCGACGACGACCGACGCCGCATCCGCCGCGAGCGCGTGGGCGCCCTGCATGATGGCCTGCAGGCCGGAGCCGCAGACCTTGTGGATGGTGACCGCGCGGGTCGACTGCGGCAGGCCCGCGGCGAGGGCCGCCTGGCGGGCGGGCGCCTGGCCTTGGCCCGCCTGGAGGACGTTGCCCATCAGGACGTCCGAGACGTCGGCGGGCGTGACGCCGGCCTGGGCGAGCGCGCCGCGGATGGCGGTGGCGCCGAGCTTGGACGCGGGCACGGCGGCGAGGGCGCCCTGAAAGGCGCCGAGCGGAGTGCGCGTGGCGCCGAGGATGACGATGTCAGGGGTGGACATGGTTCGTTGGAAATTCGAAGGCGGAAGCACGAAATCCTAGGATGCTGCAGAGAACAAAGCTAAACGGGGTCGCGATCGTGGTGCGGACGGATTGATGCGTCTCGGATTTCGTGCTTCCGCCTTCGTGCTTTGGAAAAGTCAGTCGGGCCGGACGAGCGAAAACGTCTCGCGGGTCAGGGTGTAGGCCTCGCCGCCGAGCCGGCCGACGAGGTCGAGCTTGGCGGTGTCGGGCTTGCCGTTCGCGCCCAGCACGTCGTCGCGGACGTGCGCGGCGAGGATGCGGCCGAAGACCACGTTGGCGGCCAGCGGCCCCTCGCCCACGTGGACGAAGCGGTCGAGCCGGCACTCGAACGCCACCGGGGCGGCGGCGACCCGCGGCGGGCGCACGTGGGTGGACGGGGTCGCGGCGATGCCGAACTTCTCAAACTCGCTCTCGCCGTAGGGCAGCAGCGCCGCGGTGGCGTTCATCTGCTCGGCCAGCGCGTGCGGCACGAGGTTCACCACGAACTCGGGCACGGCCCCGATGTTGCGGACCGTGTCCTTCTTGACGCCCTGCCGGTTGTTGACCGGCACGAACATCAGGGTCGGCGGGTTCGCGCAAATGCCCTGGAAAAAACTGAAAGGCGCGAGATTGGTCCGACCGTCGGCGGAAATCGTCGAGACCCAGGCGATCGGCCGTGGCAGGATCGTCGCGGTCATCCACTGGTAGGCATCGCGAGGCGCGAGCGCGGTGAAGTCGAGGAACATGGGTGGAGAAATTCTAAGGCTGAAATTCGAAGTCCGAGAGGATCACGCTTAACAGAGCGCGAAGTTGGGAGGCGTGCAACCTTGGCCCGCCGACCACGGACAAATGCCGCAGCCGGTCGGCTGGAGCAGGTATCGCAGGTCGGCCGGCGGGTCGGGTTCGTTCGCGGTCACGTTACCCCAGCCAGCTGAGCGGGTAGCCGGGGTCATCGATGGCCAGGGCCTCGCTCGTCAGCTGCAGCGGGTACTGCGTGTCGAACATCACGGCCAGCTCCTCGGTGCGCTGCGCGTCGAAGCTCTTCTGCGTGGTGCCCGGATGCGGACCGTGCGGGATGCCCTGCGGGTGGAGCGTGAACGAGCCCGGCTCGACGCCTTTCCGCGAGCCGAACTGCCCGCGCACGTAAAACAGCACCTCGTCGGCCTCGGTGTTGTCGTGGGCCCACGGCACCTTGATCGCCTCCGGGTGATGATCGAGCCAGCGCGGGGCGAAGGTGCACACGACGTAGCCGCGGATCTCGAAGGTCTGGTGGATCGGCGGCGGCAGGTGGACCGTGCCGGTGATGGGCTCAAAATCGTTCGCGTTAAAGGTGAACGGGAACAGGTAGCCGTCCCACCCCACGACATCGAACGGGTGGTTGGCCATCACCATCCGCGTGTACCGCGAGCGGTCCTTGAGCAGGATCGCGAAGTCGCCCTCCTGCTCGTTCGGAATCAGCTCGGTCGGCCCGTGGAAATCGCGCTCGCTGTACGGGGCGCCGAGCCGGATCTGGCCCTCGGGATGAAGATAGCGCGCCGGGATGCGGACCGGGTGGGCGGACTCGAGGATGAGGTAGTCTTCCTGCGCGACGTCGTCCGGCACGAGCCGGTAGATCGTGCCGCGCGGGATCACGATGTAGTCGTCCTGACGGTAGCGCAGCCGGCCGAAATTCGTCTCGAGCCAGCCGCCGCCGCGCCACACGAAGATCAGATCATCGCTCTGGCCGTTGCGGTAGAAATCATAACCGGACGCCATCGCCGTCGCCGGCCGGCAGCGGGAGCAGGTGAGGTCCTGATTGAACATCAGCGGCACGCGGCCCGTGTAGGGGTCGCCCTGCCGCGGGAGGTTGAACGACTTCAGGTGATGATGCCGCAGCGGCGACGGCGCGGCGGGGTGGAGGCTGCACTCGCGGAGCAGCTCGACCGACTTCACGCGCGTCGGCGGCTTCTGGTGATAGAGGATCGAGTAGGCGCGATCGAAACCCTCGGTCGTGATGATGTGCTCGTAGTGCAGTCCCTCGCCCTTGAAACTGGCCGCCGCCGGGCGCGGGAACTTCACATGATGCTTCCGGGGCAGCTCCCCGAGTCGGAGATAGTGGGGCATGGTCGGGAGTAGCGAGTAGTGGGTAGCGGGTAGCGAGTAGGAGGTCAGCGGTGAGCGGGAAACGGCAGCTCGAACCTACGCGCTACTCGCTACCCGCTACGCGCTACTTCAGAGTGTTCCCCTCTTCGCCTGTTCGCGTTCGATGGCTTCGAACAGGGCGCGGAAGTTGCCTTCACCGAAGCCGCGAGCACGGCCCCGGCGCTGGATTACCTCGAAGAACAGCGTCGGGCGCGTGAACACGCACTTCGTGAACAGCTGGAGCAGGTAACCGTCGTCTCCCTCGTCGCGGTCCACCAGGATCCGCAGGCGCTTGAGCAGTTCCTTGTCCTCCTCGATCGCGCCGACGCGCTTGTCGAACTCGGCGTCGTAGTAGGTGTCCGGCACCTCGAGGAACTCCTGGCCCATGCGTCGCATCTCGGCGACGGTGCTGACGATGTCCGGGGTGAGCAGCGCGATGTGCTGGACGCCCGGGCCGTTGTAGCGGTCGAGGAATTCCTGGATCTGCGAGTTGGCCGACGATGGCTCGTTGATCGGCATCTTCACCCAGCCGTCGGTCGAGCTCACCACCTTCGACATCAGGGCGCTGCGGCCGGTGTTGATGTCGAAGTGCATGAACAGGTCGAAGCCAAAGATCTCCTCGTAGTATTTCACCCACGGCTCCATGTGCTCCACGTTCGCGACCACGTGGTCGATCATCGCGAAGTTGATGTCGCCGTCGTCGCACCCGCCCGGCACCGGCCGGTACCCCGGCGCGAAGTCCGTGTGCGGCTTGCGCTCGATGAATGTGTGCACGGTGTCGCCGTAGGCCGCGATGGTGCCGCCGATGAACTGGTCATGCTCATCGAGCGGGCGGACCACCTTCGCGCCGCGGCGCGCGGCCTCGGCGAGCGCGTGCGCCGCGCCCTTCACGCGGAACGCCACGTCGCGCACGCCGCAGCCGTGCCGGTCGAGGTGCCAGCGCAGGAAGTCCGCCTCGGGCCCGCGGCCCTGCGGCTCGGCGAGGATGAAGTTGATCCGCCCCTGCCCCACCACGTGCGCGCGGCGGCCGCGGACGCCCGTCGTCTCGTCGGCGTAGAACCGCGCGGCCATGCCGTATTTCTGGAGGAAGAAGTCCCGCCACTGGTCGGCGTCGTCGACGATGAACTCAATGTGGTCGATGCCCTTCACGCCCAGCGGGTTCGTGGTGGTAGGGCGGGACGCAGTCTGGTCGAAGTAGGTCGTGCTCATGGGAAAATCCGGCCTGCACTGCAGGAGCCGGCGGGGTTGCGCCCAATCTATCCGCGACCCCCGGGAGGGTCTATCAGCCAAAAGGAGTAAACCGCCGTCTTGCGGACTCGCACATCGCTCGCCAGCTTTCGCCCATGTCTGGACGCAACCCCCTTCCAGCGGCGCTCGGCCCTGCCCTGCTGGCCCACCTCACGGCGATGCTGGAGGAGGTGCCCGTGGGCCTGCTGCTGCTCGATCTCGAGCTGGAGCCGCTGTGGTTCAACGCGGAGGCGGCGAACGCCTGCGCGGTGTGGAATCACGGCGAGCGGCGCGCCGCGGCGCTGCGGGCGCGCAGCGCGTTCCGCGTGCCGCCGGCGCTGCTCGAGGCGTGCCGCGCCATCCTTGCGACCCCGCCCGGCGCAACACTGCCGCCGCAGGTGGTGAGTGATCACGGCCGTGGCCTGCACGCGCGCGTGCGCCTGCACACGCCCGGCGGCGGCCAGCCGCCCGCGTTCCACATCCATCTCGACTACCGCCGGCCCCGCGGCGACCGCCACCGCCCGCTCTCGCCCGGCGCCGTCGCCCTGCTCGCGCGCCTGACCGAGCGCGAGCGCGAGGTCGCGATGCGCGTGCGCGAGGGCCTGCGCACCGTGGAGATCGCCGCCGAGCTCCACCGCAGCCCGCTGACGATCAAGACCCAACTCGCCGCCGTGTTCGCCAAGCTCGGCGTCCGGGGCCGCACCCGCGTCGCCGCCCTGCTCAACCGCTGAGCCGCAGATTCGGGTTTTGGGCATTGCCCCGCGACCGGACCGGGTCGAAGGTAGGAACCGATTTCCCGGCCATGGCCCGCATCCTGATCATCGACGACGACGACGCTCTCCGCGGCATCATCGTGAAGAGCCTGACCTTTGCCGGACACCAGATCCGCCAGACCGACGACGGCCGGAAGGGGGTGGCGATGTTCCGCGAGGATCCCACCGAGCTGGTCATCACCGACATGGTCATGCCCGGCCAGGAGGGCATGGAGACCATCAAGATCCTCCACAAGGAATACCCCGACCTGAAGATCATCGCGATGTCCGGCGGCCTCGAGGGCTCTGAACTCTACCTCGAGCTCACCAAGCGACTCGGCGCCGCCTACACGCTGACCAAGCCCTTCACGCTCCAGCAGCTGAAGGAAGCCATCGACATCGTGATGGGAACGCAGCCGCCGGCGGCCGGCGGCAAGTAACAAGGTCCAGGTACCAAGTATCAGGATCCTAGCGGTGGGTATCAGGAACCTGCGGTAAGGGTTACCGACCGGCATCCGCCGCTGCACTCCTGCTACGTGACACCCGTTGCCGGTGCCCGTCCGGCCCCCAACTCATCCAGCCGCCACCCTCGCTGGATTCCTGTTACTTGGTCCCTGTCCCCTGTAACTTCGCTCCGCTGGATTCCTGTTACTTGGTACCTGTCCCCTGTTACTTTGCTCCCATCCATCTTACACCGTTCGGCGTATGGCCGGAGTCCGGGGGCGCTGCTAGCATGCGGTCAATCAAAGACCGGGCCGTTGCACGCCGAGCGCGTGGACTCCACCCGGTGACCCGCCCCATGAACCTGGCCACCCCATGCCTTCCACCCCGAGCCCTGCGTCGCACCCCGAGACGTCCACGCCCGATGGCAGCGATCCGCGCTGCATTCCGCACAAGCTGACCGCCCCGTTGCCGGTCGGCGACGAGTGCGCGTACCCGTCCTATTCCGCCGAGGAGCAATCCGTCTGGCGGACGCTCCATGCCCGGATGGAGGAGCTGCTGCCCGGACGGGCGGCCGACGAGTTTCTCACGGGCCTGCGGGCGCTGCAGCTGGAGCGCGACCGCATTCCGGCGCTGGCGGACGTCTCCCGCCGGCTGCACGCCGCGACAGGCTGGCGGGTGGCCCGCACGCCGGGCCTGCTCGATGCGCACGATTTCTTCGGTTATCTCGCCCGCCGCATTTTTCCCTGCACTGACTACATCCGCGGGCGCCGGGAGTTGGACTACACCCCGGCGCCCGACTGTTTTCACGACATCTTCGGCCACACGCCGATGATCATGCACCCGCGCTTCGCCGATTTCTACCAGCGCATCGGCGAGGCCGCGCTGGCCTGTACCGACCCCGCGGTCGAGGAGAGCCTGACGCGCATCTATTGGTTCACCGTCGAGTTCGGCCTCATCCGCAATCCCGGCGGGCTGCGCATCTACGGCAACGGCATCATCTCCAGCTCCGGCGAGACGGTCCATTCGCTGACCGACCGGGTCGAGAAACGCCCGTTCGTGCCCGAGCAAACCGCCGCCCAGCCCTACGACATCTGGCACTTCCAAGACGTGCTGTGGGTCGTGGATTCCTTCGATCAGCTCGAGCGCGAGTTCGTCCGCTGGGCTAAGGGGCGCGAGCTTTTATAAGCCCGCGGTCGCAGGTCAAAAGTCTCAGGACGAAGGTCGCGTGCGGCGGCTGCGCCGCGGTGGATGACCTGGGCCTTTCGACCTGTGACCTTCGACTTGCGGCCCCGCCGCCCGTCTGCCTTCGTCGGGCGCGCCGATGTCCGCCCCCGTCGCCTCCCCTCGCTCGCTGCGTCTCACGCTCGCCGCCGCCCTGCTGGGCTGGATGTTTGACGGGCTGGAGATGGGACTCTTTCCGCTGGTCGCCCGGCCGGCCCTGCAGGAGATGAAGACGGGCGCACTCGTGACGGATGCGTTTGTCGGCCACTGGATGGGCATCATCACCGCCGCCTTCCTGCTCGGCGCCGCCGTGGGCGGACTGGCCTTCGGCTGGCTCGGCGACCGCGTGGGCCGCGTCCGCGCGCTGAGCCTGAGCGTGCTCACCTACTCGATCTTCACCGGCCTCGCGTACTTCGCCCAGACGCCGTGGCACCTCGCGGGCACACGCTTCTTCGCCGCCCTCGGCATGGGCGGCGAATGGTCGCTCGGCGTCGCGCTTGTCATGGAAGTCTGGCCCGAGCGCTTCCGTCCCATGCTCTCCGGCATCATCGGCGCCGCGGCCAACGTCGGCTTCTCGCTCATCGCGATCATCGGGCTGTTCTTCTCGGTGACGGTGACGTCCTGGCGTTGGGTGGTGCTCGTCGGCGCGGTGCCGGCCATCCTGACCTTCTTCATCCGACAGTTCGTGCCCGAGTCCGAGCGCTGGCAGCACGCGGCGGCGGCCGGCGTGGCGAAGCCGGTGCGGGAAATATTCGCGCCGGGCCTGCGCCGGCTGACGCTGCTCGCGACGGCCCTGACGGCGGTGGTGCTGATCGGCACGTGGGGCACGGTGCAATGGATCCCGCTGTGGGCGGACCAGCTGACCGGCGGCACGGTGCCGCAGGCCAAGGCGTGGGCGGGACTGCTCTCCGGCCTCGGGGCGATCACGGGTTGCCTCGCCGGCGCCTGGGCCGGCGGACGTTTTGGCCGGCGGGTGACCTACTTCGGCATGTGCCTCGGTTCACTGGCGAGCTGCGCGCTGCTCTTCCGCGGCGGGCTGGCGTACGGCACCGGATTTCTGGCGCTGTCCTTCCTGGTCGGCGCGATGACGGCGTCATTCTTCGGCTGGCTGCCGCTGTACCTGCCCGAGCTTTTCCCCACGCGAGTGCGCGCGACGGCCCAGGGCCTGGCCTACAACGCCGGCCGAATCCTGGCCGCGGTCGGCGCGCTGCAGATGGGCGCGCTGATGCGCCAGTTCAACGGCAGCTACGCCCAGGCCGGCGCCGTGATCACCCTCGTGTACGTCGCGGGCCTCGCGCTGATCTGGTTCGCGCCAGAGACCAAGGGACAGCCGCTGCCGGAGTGAGAAGGCCGGTCAGGGCCGGAACATCATCATCAGCCGGACGCGGCGGGTGACCCCGAGCTTGCGGTACACCTGGCTCAGCCGGTGCTTCACAGTGCTCTCGGACTTGCCCAGCCGGACCGCCACCTCGCGGTTGGTCAGACCCCGGGCCACCAAGGCGACGATTTCGCACTCATACGGGGTGAGCTTGATGACACCGCCGGAGGGCGGCACGTCCGGGACCAGTTCGACTGGAGGCCGGCGTCGGGAACGACGATTTGAGTGGGAACCAGCGTCGTACATGGCGTCAGCGAAGGAGGGCGATGAGGCGGCCGCGATTGGGCACGGCCAGCTTGCGCAGGCACGCGCTGACCTGATTCTTGACGGTGGCCTCGGACTTGCCCAGCGCGACGGCAATCTCGCGATTGGTCAGACCGCGGCGCAGGCAGGACGCCACCATACGCTCAGCCGGCGCCAGCGCCGCCAGCAGCGGCACCGACTGGTCCAGACCAGCGGCCAGCTCGGCCCAGCTGGCCGTGGGCGGCGGACTGCTTTCGAGAATCAGGCTCATGGGAAACCGGCGGAAGACGGGAACGGCGCGGTCCGTCCAATCGAGGGCGCGGGAACGCCTACAGTTTCAGCAGGCGCTTGAGTTCGCGCTCGAGGGCCGGGCCGCGCGCCTCGATCGAGACCACCTTGCCCTGCTGGTCGAGCAGGACCATGGCCGGGATCGAGTTGATGCCGAACTTGAGGGCCAGCTCGTTCTTCCACCATTTGCCGTCGAAATACTGCGGCCAGGGCATCCCGTTCTTCACCGTGAAATCGAGCATCTTCTTCTTGGCGGCGGCGAGCTTGGCGGCCGTCTGCTCCGGCGTGTCCTTGGGCTGGGCGCCGATATTCTCGAGCGAAACGCCGACGACCTCGAAGCCCTTGTCGTGGTACTTGGCGTAGTTCGCGACGACATTGGGAATCTCGGCGACACACGGGCCGCACCAGGTGGCCCAGAAGTCCACCAGTACGACCTTGCCGCGCAGCTTCGGGAGGTCGACCTCCCGGCCGTCGGCGGCGGTGAACTTGAGGTCGGCGACCCCGTTGAAGCGCGTGTAGACGCCGCGGCTCTCCGCGAGCATCTGCTGCACCTCGGGATCGGCGCTCTTCTCGAGCTTCTGCCGAAACGCCGCGAGCTCCTCGGGCGTGCCGACATCCTTCAGCACCGCGAGGTGCTGGCGCGCGATCTTGGCGGCCGCGTTCGGCAGTTGCGTGGTCATGCGCTCGACGATCGCCATGTAGGCCGCCTTGTTTTCCGGAGTGCGGTTCCGCGACAGCGCGGACATGGCCTCGGTCATGAGCGCGAAATACGCCCCGCCCCGCTGACGCTCGGTCGCGTCGGTGGACGCGATGACGGCCTCGAGCCGCTTGGCCTGCGCCGCCTTGAACTCGGCCACCTTGGCCTCGTCCTCAATGAGCCCGCCCCAGCTCGGGTGGGCGTCAAATCCGTCCTTGAATCCGGTGATGTAGAGCGGGCGCGTGAAGCTGCTCTGGACAATGCCCTCCCAGCGGCGCGGATCCTGCGGATATTTCTCGGCGTAGGCCTGCGCGGCGGCCGCGAAGCGCTGGAAGTGCTCGCCCAGCCACTGGAAGTACTCCTGCGGATGCTCCTTCGCGAGGTTGGGGTTCGCCGGCCTTTCGTTGTAGATCGCCCAGACCGCGTCGTGGGCCACGTCCGCCTCGGACTTGGCCGGCGCGGCCGCGGGCGGTGTCTGCGCCGGCCCCGGGAGGGCCGACGCAGCGCCAAGACCGAGACACAACCAAAACAGGGAGGGTTTGAATTTCATGATCAGAATTTCCGGGTGAGCGACAGGATGTAGCGGCGCAGGCGCGGATCCATGACGATGCGGCCGTTGGCCGCGTCGATGCGGTCGGGTTCCTTGTTGAAGGCGTTGATGATCGTGACCGTGAGCTTGGTGTCGGACAGCAGGCGGCCATACCACGGTCCGCTGTGGTCGTTGAAGGAAGGATCGCGGCCAAAGTCATACGAAGCCTGCGGATTGTACTCGATGTAGGCCGGGTACGAGGCGCCGGTCAGCCCGCTGATGTAGTAGCGCGTCTGGTGGTTGACCGAGAGGCCCACATTCCAGGCGTTGTGCTCGAAGAACACCGAGCCGCTGGTGCGCTGCGGCTGGTATCCGAAGGCTGAGCTCGGGGCCGCCGCCGGCGTGGACTTGGTGATCTGCACGTCCGGGTGCGAGTACGCGACGCTCGCCATGAGATCGCCGAAGTCGAACCGGCGCTGGTAGGACATGCGGTAGTCCCAGCCCTTCGTCTTCACGCCGGCCAGGTTGATGTTGGTCGCATCCCACGTGACGATCTTGCCCGGATAGCCCGCGGCGATGTCCGCCGGCGTGGCCGCCGCGCGGGTCACCCGCTCGGGGAAAAAGTCGAACAAAACCTGGGTACCCGGGCCGCCGTCACGGTCGGTGTACTCCAGCTTGTAGTTGTCCGCGGAAAACGAGAGGCCCTTGATGAAGGGCACGTCCAGCACGACGCCGGAGGTGCGCGACCGGGAACTTTCCGGCTTGAGCGTCGGGTTGCCGCCGAAGGACCGGGTAAAGGTGCCGAGCACGAGTTCGCCGCCGCGCAGGTTGTCGCGGATGTTGCTGGTCGTGGTCAGCGTGGTGGTGCCCGTGGTGACCGGGCCGAGCAGGTCGTAGAGGCGCACCGGCTTGAAGCCGTAGGAACGAGCGGCGCGGAAGGTCAGCCACTTGACCGGCTGAAAGAGCGCACGGTAAGTCGGCGTCGTGACTTTGCCCACGTCGGAGTAGTCGGTGGTGCGGACCGCGGCACCGGCCTCGAGCCGATAGACGCCGGTGATGCCCTGGCGTTCGGAGAGCAGGGGCACGGTGGTCTCCGCGAAGCCGGCCGTCGTCGTGCGGTTAAACGGCGCCTTCAACACGAAGGTGTTGGGGTCGCCCGGATCGCGGTGGAACTTCACCTGCTCCTTCGAAGCCTCCGCGCCGACCGCAAGCTGGATGTCGCCCGCCCAGCCACTCCACACCGGGCCGTCCGCCACCACGGTGTAATAGGTGGTGTCGCTGGTGTCCTTGTGGTCGAAGACCGGCATCATGCTGACCAAGCGACTGGTGAGGCTCGGATCGGTCACCTTCGAGCTGTCGTAGGCAATGATCGGACGCTGTGCGGGATCGGCGTTGTTCATGGCCGCGCTGAGAAGGGTAGAGTTGATGCTCCCTGCCGTGATCGCGTCGTCGCTGACGATGTTTCGCGCCCATGAGAAATCGGCGTCGTAATGCCAGTTCTCCAGGAAGTCGCCCCGCACGCCGAGCGTCAGGCCTTCGTTTTCCTGGGCGGACTTCGTCTTGCCGACCGGCAGGTCGTAGAAAACCTTGCTCACGTAAACGGGCACGCTGAACGGATTGCCCGGGTAGCCGACGGGCAGGTTCTGCGTGAGGGTGATTGGTGTGCCGGTCGTGTCGTCGTCAAACCGGCTCCAGCGTGTTTCCAAGTACGGGACCAGGTAACGCGACACGGCGTAGTCGGCCTTGAACACCACGCTCTGGCGCTTGGCCGGGTCGATGCTCGTGACATACGGTGCCGCGTCGAACGGCACCGGCGGCGTCAGGGTGTACGCACCGTTCGCAGCCGTCGTGCCGGTCGAACCGGCAGGAATGCCCACGACGTAGGTGGACAGGCCCGGGATGTTCGTGCCGGCGGTGGAGGCCGGATAGAACGCGGTCGAGAGCGTGCCGGAGCCGCTGGAGACATTGGACAGAAAGCTCGTGCTCGTGGAGCCGAAGGTGCGCAGGTCGTACGTGGCCGAGAACCAGCGATCGCGCGCCATCAGCGCATTCTGGGTCTCGTACGAGGCGGTGAGAAAGGTGGACAGCTTGCCGGACCGGTAGCCGGCGGTCAGTGAAACCGTGGTCTGCGCCACGTCCGTGTCGAACGTGTTGTCATACGTCACGGACAACTGCGCGCCCGAATAGTTCTTCTTGAGCACGATGTTCACAACGCCGGCGATCGCTTCGGCGCCGTAGACCGCGCCCGCGCCGGACGGCAGGATGTCGATGCGCTCGATGGCGGAGATCGGAATGCCGTCGACGTTGTAATCTTCGCGGCCGCCGGCGCCGCCGGGCGCCTCCTGGCCGGTGTGCGGGATGCGCCGGCCGTCGATAAGGACCAGCGTCGAGTTGCCGCCGAGGCCGCGGAGGTTGAAGGACGTGCTGACGGTCTGCGCGCGCGAGGTGCCGCTGTTCGACAGGTTGTCGTTGAAGCCCGTGGTCGCACCCAGCTGGGGGATCGCCCAGCGAATGTCGGCCAGCCGGGTCATGCCGCGGTGCTCGAGTTCGATCTGGGGAATCGAGAAAACGGGAATCGCCGTCACCTCGCCGTTCAGCGTGCGAATGCGGGAGCCGGTGACCTCGACCTTGTCGAGCTTGACGGTCTCGGCGGCGACCTTGGCGTCGGCCTTGGTTTCTTCGACGGGGATCTTTTTCACCGCCGGTTCGGCGACGGTCTGGGCAACGAGAAGGCCGGGCGCCAGCAGGAGCGCGGCGAGCAAGCGACGGGGCAGGGTTGGTGTCATGGCGGCGGGTTTCTGCCGAACAAGGAGCCCGGCGAGCAACCTAACTAAGGTTAGGACCGTGGCTCGCACGGTCCGGGCGAATTGGTGGTTGGAGGCGCGGTTGGCGTCCCGTAGGGTGGCGGGATTGAGCAGGCTCCAACCAACCCCTGGTTCCTCCGTGCTGCAAACGGCTCCCGCGCAAGCGGCGCTGCTGGATTTGCACGGCGCGCTCGAATTTCCCGAGCTGTGGACGTCGCTGCAGAACCTGCTCGAGACGGTGGTGCCGCACGACACGCTGGTGATGTCAGTCAACTATCTCGACTGGCGGCGCGAAGCCTCGACCCGGCGCCTGTCGTCCCTGCGGTCCCGCCGGCCCCACGGTGACGAGGCCGACCGGCTCGTGGCCGCCGAGGGCAAGGCCTTCTTCCAGCCGTTTCTCGACGCGCACCAGGGCATCGCCGCGTACCAGCACAGCCAGATCATGTCCGACCCCCGCAAGGTCGTCCACACGCCGTACTATCGGCGCTACATGCAGCACTACGACTGGCGCTACTCGGCCCACCTGCTGTTCTGGCAGGGCAAGGGCGTCGAGACGTCGTTCGCGCTGCGGCGGCGCGAGGAGCAGGGCGACTTCACGCCGGTCGAGATGTCCGTGCTGAACGCGGTGCACCCGCACATCAAGGTGGCGTTCGACCGCATGCGCACGTTCGAGCAGGAGCGCCAGCGGCGCCGGCTGCTCGAGGGTTTCTACCGCGCCAAGCCCGAGGCGGTGCTGTTCCTCGACTGGAATCTGGCCCCCATCTACGTGAGTCAGGACGCGCTCGGCCTCTGCGCCGCGTGGAACCTCGGCGCGGAACGGGCGCGTAGCTACTCGCCGCAGGCCGTGTTCGCCGTGCCGGAGGAAATCCGCGCCGCCTGCCAGGCCCTGCAGACCGAGTGGCATTCCACCGCGGTCAGTCCCGACCGTCTCCCGCCCACCCGCACGGTGACGCACCCGCCCTCGGGCTTCGAGGCGTTGGTCACCTTCCGCCGCGAAAAGAGCAGTGCGCTCACCAAGCCGGTTTTCGTCGTCCGGATCCGTCCCGGTGAGAGTCCGCGGGGCGCCGATGCGGCGCAGCTGGCCGACACCCCCGCTCAATCCCGCTTGCTCCACCAGCTGACCCCGGGCGAACGCGAACTGGCGGCCCTCGTGTGCGCCGGCCTGACGAACAAGGAGATCGCCGACCAGCTCAAGAAGACCGAGGGCAGCGTGAAGGTTCAGCTCAGCGGCGTCTTCCAGAAGCTGCGCGTGCATAGCCGGACGCAGCTCGTCGTCGCCCTGCGTTAGGCGCGGGGCCTTTCGCGGCGCACAAGCTGGAAATTGATCCGGCCTTCTCAGGATCGCCGCACCGACCGGCATCCAGCCCCGGCGTTGAGGGTTGATCGCTCCGGGTTCGGGCGTGAGTGTTTCCGTCCCCGCCGTGACCCAGGTCAAGGCGGCGCCGGCCGGCCGCTGGCATCCTTGGCTCCATGTCTAACTCCTCCTCTTCCCTCGCCTCCATCCTCGTGCCCAAGGAGCGCGGCGGCTGGTCGCTGGCGCTGGAGCCGGTCGTGCTGGGGCTGGCGGCGGCGCCGTCAGTGGCGGGCCTGCCGCTGGCGGGCGCGGTGCTGGCGGGGTTCCTCGCGCGGCGGCCGCTCAAGCTCGCGGTGACGTTGCCGGCCGCCGACCCGCGCCGTGGCACCGCGTGGGTGTGCGCCGCGCTGCTCGCCGGCCTCGCGCTCGCGGGCGTCGCGGGCTCGGCCCGGCTGGGCACGCTGTATTCCCTCTGGCCGCTGCTGGTGGCCGTGCCCTTCGGTACGGCGTTTCTCTGGTACGACCTGCGCCAGGCCATGCGCGAGGCCGAGGCGGAGCTCGCCGGCAGCATCGCGTTCGCGCTGGTCCCGGCGGCCTTCGCCACGCTGGCGGG
Source organism: uncultured Opitutaceae bacterium (assembly GCA_964471615.1). Lineage (GTDB taxonomy): Bacteria > Verrucomicrobiota > Verrucomicrobiia > Opitutales > Opitutaceae > Opi-474. The sequence goes on along the minus strand of CAYYGV010000080.1, from coordinate 1,140 downwards.
ACGGTCCACCGTGGTCGCGCTTTCGCTGGCGGCGCTGATGCTCGCGCGGAGCGTGCCGACCGTGCTGGCCGTGCGCGCATTCCTCCGGATTCGCAAGGGTCAGCCTGGTTCTGGCTGGCCGGCATTCGGTGCGGCGGTCGCCGCGTGGGCCCTCACGCTCGCCCTCGCCAGCCGCGGGCTCGTCCCCGGCCTCGCCCCCATTCTCGTCACGCTGCTGCTCATCCGGACGTACGTGCTAATAAGCCCCTTTGCCCCGGTGTGGAGCGCCACGCGGGTGGGCATCATGGAAGCCGTTATCGGCGCGGTTTATGTGGTGGGGCTGGGTCTCGCGGCGCACTGAGCGCGCGGGCAAATCCAGCAGCCTTTGACGCAGGTCAAGGCGGGCGGGACGGCGGGAGCTTATAGTTGGGTCACAAACTGACCCGGTCGCTACCGCTCCTTCCCGAACCAGCCATCTTTCCGCGCCCATTGAAATGAACCGCATCATGAATACCCATCCGTACCCCCGCCGGCTCCCGTCCGTCGCCCTCGCGGCGACCGTCCTGCTCCTGTCCCTGCCGCTTCGCGCGAGCGAGGATCCCCTGGCCCCCAAGGGCCTGGTGGCCCTCCCGCCCGAGGTCGAGGCGATGCCCGTCGAGCAGGCGATCCTCACCGCCCCGCCGCACGTGCCGCCGCCGTTCAAGCGAAAGTACTCGGCTCGCGTCGTCGTCAACCTCGAGGTGCGCGAGGTCGTGAAGCGGCTCGCCGACGGCGTGGAGTACACGTTCTGGACGTACGGCGGCTCCGTGCCCGGCCGGTTCATCCGCATCCGCGAGGGTGATGTCGTCGAGTTCCACCTCAACAACCACCCGTCCTCCAAGCTCCCGCACAACATCGACCTTCACGCCGTCACCGGCCCCGGCGGCGGCGCGGCCTCGACCTTCACCGCGCCGGGCCACAGCTCGCAGTTCACCTTCCAGGCGCTGAATCCCGGCCTCTATGTCTACCATTGCGCCACCGCGCCGGTACCCATGCACATCGGCAACGGCATGTACGGCCTGATCCTTGTGGAGCCAAAGGACGGCCTGCCGCCCGTGGACAAGGAATACTACGTGATGCAGGGCGAGTTCTACACCACCGGCAAGTACGGCGAGGAGGGCC
>CAYYGV010000079.1:0-17357 GCA_964471615.1 uncultured Opitutaceae bacterium | reverse complement strand
AAGGCCTTTGAATAAGACAAAAGGCTGCCTCATCGCTAACTTTGCAACAGTGCCGTCAAAAGTCCCGAAGTAACCGAACGGTTTTCAAGCCAACCAGGCATCGCACAGGAGGCAACGGAGGCGGGGTAACCGCTAATCTCCGCTGATGAACGCTAGTCAATCCCAACCCGAATTAGCGTGGATTAGCGGAAATTAGCGGTTCCACCATGCCGTGTTCCTTGCATTCCGGCTATCCGGCTTCGGAGGTTGGACGGGATACCGCCAGTTCGGTGAGCATGGCGCGCCAAGCGGCGTCCTCGGCCTCGCGGCGGCGCACCGCCTGGTACTCGGCCTCGCCGGCCAGCAGGATGAAGCCGAACAGCGCCGCGGTCAGGTAGCTGTCGTAGTGCCAGATCGCGACCAGCGCACCCGTCAGCGCGAGCACCTTGCCGACCGTCGCCGCCCAGTAGGTCGCCCGCAGGTACGGCCAGCGGGTCGCGAGGAGCGCCCGGAAGATTCGGCCGCCGTCCATCGGGAACACCGGCAAGAGATTGAAGGAGCCCATCACCAGGTTGGCCTGCAGCAGCAGCTGGCCGAAGCCGGTGAGGGTCGCGGGGTATTCGCCGCTGCCGAGTCCGACCAGCGGCCAGAGCAGGGCGGCGATCACGAAGTTCACGGCGGGACCAGCCAGGGTGATCAGCAGCTCGCGGCTCGGCTGCCGCGGGATCCGGTCGAATTCCGCCATGCCGCCGATCGGCATGAGCAGGATCCGCCGCACGCCCACGCCAAAGCGCATGGCCGTGAGCGAGTGCCCGAGTTCATGCAGCACGACGCAGGCGAAAAACGCGATGAGGGTGGCCACACTCCACGCGACCTGCTCCCAGCCGCCGTCGAGCCAGCCGTCCACCGCCACGTAGGCCAGCAGGAGCAGGAAACTCCCGTGGACGGCGAGCAGGATACCGCGGATGCGGAACAAGTTGATTGACCAGCGGAGCATCTGAAATAATCAAAACCAGCTTTGCGAAAGCGCCAGAGCCGTTTTTGGCGACTCGCGGGGCGAACCCAAGTTCCATGTCCGACACCGCCGCCAAGGCTCCCACGATCCTCATCGTCGACGATGATGCCGAGATCCGGTATTCCCTGACCCGCGTCTTCTCGTCGCGCGGCTACCAGGTCGCCGAGGCGGCCAACGGCGAGCAGGGCCTGGCCGTCGTCAAGAAGGGCCCGGCGCCCGACCTCGTCTTCCTCGACGTCCGCATGGGCAGCGGCATGGGCGGCATCGAGACCCTTCGCCTGATCCGCTCGGCCAACCCGCGCCAGCTGGTCGTGCTCATGACCGCCTTCGGCACCGCGCAGACCGCCATCGAGGCCATGAAGTACGGGGCGTTCGACTACGTGATGAAACCCTTCGATCCGCCGAAGGTGCTCGCGATCGCCGAGACCGCGCTCAAGGCCCACGCCGACCTGCGCGCCGCCGGCGACTACAAGCCCGCCCTCAACACCGAGGACTACAAGGAAGGCATCGTCGGCAACTCGGCGGTGATGCAGGAGGTCTTTAAGATCATCGGCCAGGTCACCGCCAGCGATGTCACCGTGATGATCACGGGCGAGAGCGGCACCGGCAAGGAGCTCGTCGCGCGCTCGATCTGGAAACACAGCCACCGCGCGAGCAAGCCGTTCATCGCGGTCAACTGCGCGGCCATCCCCGACAACCTGATCGAGAGCGAACTGTTCGGCCACGAGCGCGGCTCGTTCACGGGTGCGACCGGCCAGCGCATCGGCAAATTCGAGCTGTGCGACGGCGGGACGATCTTCCTCGACGAGATCGGCGACATGGCGCCGGCAACGCAGACCAAGATCCTGCGCGTGCTGCAGGCCGGCGAGATTCAGCGGGTGGGCGGCACCGAGACCCTGAAGGTCGACGTGCGGGTCATCGCCGCCACAAACAAGGACCTCGAGGCGATGGTGAAGGCGAAGTCCTTCCGCGAGGACCTTTACTACCGCCTGAATGTGGTCCGCATCAAGATGCCGGCGCTGCGTGAACGCGCGGAGGACATTCCCCTCATCACCGATTTCTGCCTCCAGAACCTCGTGAAACAGCGCAAGGCCCACGTCGGCCGTGTATCCGCCGAGGCCCTTGCCGTGCTCACGCGCTACCCGTGGCCCGGCAACGTGCGCGAGCTGGAGAACGTGATCTACCGCAGCGCGGTCATCGCCCAGGGCGACGCGATCCTGGTGAAGGACCTGCCCGCGGAAATCCGCAGCGCCACCAGCACCGAGGCAGTGGTGACCGAGAATCCCGAGGTGAGCGCCTCGCCCTTCGAAGGCGTGCGCCTGGCAAACGCCGAGCAGGTCGCGCTGGCCACGGCGCGAGTGGTCGCGGAGAGCGTCGCCGCCGGCGAGCCCGCCTTAACCGAGACCCGCGCCCTGGACTACCTCTACACCGAACTGCGTCAGAAGGAGGAGCCGATCCTTGAGCGCCTCACGCAGGAAATGGTGCAACGCGCGCTCGCGTCATCCAACGGCGACCTCAAGACCGCCGCCGCCGAACTCGGCCTGACGCTGCCCGCGCTGAAGAAACGCCTGGGAAAATAGCTGCGCGACCGCGTGGCTAGGACCGATAGCCGCGCGGGTGGGACGCGTGCCACTTCCAAGCGGTCGCCACGATGCTGTCGATGTCGGGAAACTTCACTTTCCAGCCGAGCTCGCGCTGCGCCTTCGTGGAGTCGGCGTAGAGCGCCGGCGGATCGCCGGGACGGCGGGGTTTCTCGATCACCTTGATCGGGCGGCCCGTGACTTTCTCCACGGCGCGGATGACCGCGCGGTTCGAGGTGGGCTGGCCGGTGCCGAGGTTGTAGAAGAGCGCGGCGCCTGGCTGCGAGAGCTTCGGAAAGACGGCGATGTGCGCGCGGCTGAGGTCGTCGACGTGCACGTAATCGCGCAGGCAGGTGCCGTCCGGGGTCGGGTAGTCCGTGCCGTACAGCTCGAGGTGGGACCGCCGACCGGTCGCGGCGTCGAAGGCGAGGGGAATCAGGTGCGTCTCGGGCGTGTGGTCCTCGCCGATGACGCCATCCTCGGATGCGCCGGCGGCATTGAAGTACCGGAACGCCGCGAAACTCAGGCCCTTCGCGTGGGCGAGCGCCTTGAGTGCGTTCTCAACGTCGAGCTTCGTCTGGCCGTAAGGGTTGATCGGCGCCTGGGGCAGTTCCTCCGTGATCGGGAGCTTGGCGGGTGCGCCGAAGGTGGCGCAGGTGGACGAGAAGACGAATTTCGTCACGCCCGCGGCCAGCATGGCGTTCAGCAGGCGCAGGGTCGCGACGACGTTGTTGAAGTAGTACTTGAGCGGCTCGTTGACCGACTCGCCGACGTAGCAGTAGGCGGCGAAGTGCATGACCAGCTCGATCTTCTCGTCGCGAAGCAGGCGCGCGACGCCGGCCTCGTCGCCGAGGTCCAGCTGGTGGAAGGGCACCGCGGGATCAACGGCTTGCCGATGTCCGTAGACGAGATTGTCGAGCACCACCGGCCGGTGACCGGCGGCGGCGAGTTGGCGGACACAATGGCTGCCGATGTAGCCGGCGCCCCCTGCGACGAGCACGTTCATGCGGCGAGGCTTGTATTGCTTTCGGCCCCGGGTTGGCTAGCGATTTCCATTTCCCAACGAATGAAGTCCTCCCGCATCGTCATCACCGGAGTCGGTCTGACCGCCCCCAACGGCAATTCCCTCGCCGAGTTTCGGCAGAATCTGCTGGCCGGCGTCGCGGGTATCGAGCGCATCGACCTGCGCTACATGGGCTCCCAGCTGGCCGGCGTGTGTCACTACGATGCCCTGCGGTACCAGACCAAGAAGGAGGTCCGCGTCGGCACCCGGGCCGGCAGCATCAGCATCTACTGCGCCCGCGAGGCGCTGAAGGACAGCGGCGTGAAATGGGAGGGCGCCGCGAAGGATCGCGTCGGCATCTACATCGGCTGCACGGAGCACGGCAACGTCGAGACCGAGAACGAAATCTACAACATCTCGAAATTTAACTACGACACAAAGTTCTGGTCGCACTATCACAACCCCCGGACCGTCGCGAACAACCCGGCAGGCGAGGCGTCCCTCAATCTCGGCGTCACAGGTCCCGCCTACACGATCGGTGCCGCGTGTGCCGCGGGCAACCTGGGCCTGATCCACGCCACGCAGATGCTGCGGCTCGGCGAGGTTGACTTCGCGATCGGCGGCGGCGTGAGCGAGAGCATTCACACGTTCGGCATCTTCGCCGGCTTCAAGAGCCAGAACGCGCTCGCCACCCATGAGGATCCGAAGAAGGCCAGCCGGCCCTTCGACCAGGCCCGCAACGGCATCGTCGTTTCAGAGGGCGGCTGCCTCTATACGCTCGAGCGGCTCGAGGACGCGCAGGCGCGCGGGGCGAAGATCTACGCCGAGATCGCCGGCTACCACGTCAACTCCGACGCCAGCGACTACGTGCTGCCGAACCCGACGCGTCAGGCGGAGTGCGTCCGGGCGGCGCTGAAGCACGCCGGCATGGCGGCCCGCGACATTCACATCGTGAACACGCACGCAACGGCGACGCCGCTGGGTGACATCCAGGAGTGCGAGGCGATTCGCGCGGTTTTTGGGGAAGGGTGTCCCGAGACGCACGTGAACAATACCAAGAGCTACATTGGCCACTGCATGGGTGCGGCGGGCGCGCTGGAGCTCGCGGGCAACCTGCCGTCCTTCGACGACCTGACTGTCCATCCCACGATCAACGTCGATAATCTCGACCCGGCCTGCGCGCTGCCCGGTTTGGTTCTGAATCAGCCCCGGAAGGTTGCGAAAGTGGAAGCCATCCTGAACAACTCGTTCGGCATGCTGGGCATAAATTCCACGTTGATTGTTAAGCGCTTTGTGCCCTAAGTGCTTCGTTCGAGCATATATGACCAAAGACGAATGCAAGAAAGTGGTAGTCGACATCATTGCGGACATCGCGCCGGATGAAGACCTGTCGAATTTGAAGCCGGACGTGCGTCTGCGCGACCAGCTCCAGCTCGATTCGATGGACTTTCTCGATATCGTGATGGAGCTCCGCAAGCGCCACGGCATCGAGGTGCCGGAGGCCGACTACATCCAGCTCGCTTCGCTGGACAGCTGCGCCGAGTACCTGACGCCGAAGTTCAACGCGCTCGCGGCCAAGCGCTGAGCGCGGGGCGCTCTGCGCGGTTGAAGGTTCAGGGTTGAAAGTTGACTGTTGGCGGATCCTGGTCCGTCGCGGCTAGTGTGTCGCATCGAATGCGGATTGCGTAGCCACGTGCGCGAAAAGCCGCACCGAGCGTCGTGGCCCCGGACAAAATCCACGGCAGCTGGCCCGCCGGTTTTTCTTTCAACTTTCAACGCTCAACTTTCAACTGGCAGCAAAGCTGCCTCATGAACACCCGGTCCCATTACGATGTCGCCATCATCGGCGCCGGCATGTCCGGGCTGGCGGCGGGCATCCGGCTGGCGCACTTCGGGAAGAAGGTCTGCATCTTTGAGCGCCACAACGCGGCGGGCGGGCTGAACAGTTTCTACAGCATCGCGGGACGGAAGTTCGACGTGGGGCTCCACGCGATGACGAACTACGTGAAGCCCGGGGTGAAGGGCACGCCGCTCGGCAAGCTCCTCCGGCAGCTGCGGATCGACCGGGACGAGTTCGCCCTCTGCGAGCAGAAGCAGTCGCGCATCGCGTTTGGCCGTCATGGCGAGACTTCGCTGCGGTTCACGAACAATTTTGCCGTGCTCGAATCCGAGGTCGCCGACCGCTTTCCCCGGCAGATCGACGGATTTCGGCACCTCACCGCCGCCGTCCGCGAGTACCCGGACGTCGCGCTCGACACAGCGTACGTGTCCGCCCGCGAGGTTGTGCGCCGCCACATCACGGATGCGCTGCTGGAGGACATGCTGTTCTGCCCCGTGATGTACTACGGCAGCGCGACCGAGCACGACATGGACTTCGGGCAGTTCGTGATCATGTTCAAGGCCCTCTTCCTCGAGGGCTTCGCCCGGCCGTTCGAGGGCGTGCGCGTGATCCTGCGAGTGCTGCTCGAAAAGTACCGGGCTGCCGGCGGCGAGCGCCGGATGAAGACCGGGGTGAAGCACATCGTCGCCCGCGAGGGCCGGGCCACGGAGCTTGTCCTCGATTCCGGCGAGCACGTCACGGCCGACCACGTGCTGTCGTCGATCGGCGCACCCGAGACCGCTCGCCTGATCCAATCAGGACATCACGCTGCCCCGACCGCGGCGCCCGGGCGGCTTTCGTTCGTCGAGACGATCACCATCCTCGACCGACAGCCGGCGGCGCTCGGGTGGGGGAGCGACACGATCATCTTTTTCAACGACTCGCCGCGCTTCGACTACGCCCGGCCGTCCGACCAGGTGGATCCGCGCAGCGGCGTGATCTGCATTCCGAACAACTTTGACTTCGGCCCGGAACGCGAGCTGTCCGAGGGAATTTTCCGCTGCACCTGCCTCGCGAACTACGACCGCTGGGCGCATCTCCCGGAGGACGTCTACCGCGCCGACAAGCAGCGCTGGTACGCGGCGGTCCAGGCCAGCGCGCGGCGGTTCCTACCGCCGTTGCCGGAGGCCGAACTGTTCAGCCGGGCGACCGTCACGACCGACATGTTCACGCCGCGGACGATCACCAATTTCACCGGTCACCTCGCCGGCGCGATCTACGGCGCGGCAGAAAAGAACCGGCAAGGCCGGACCGAGCTTTCCAACCTCTACCTGTGCGGCACGGACCAGGGATTCCTGGGGATCGTGGGGGCCATGCTGAGCGGCATCTCGATGGCCAATCTGCACATCCTCCAGAAAGGCTAAGTTTCATGGCACGCGGGTTGCGGACCCGTGTCTTAAAACGAAACCCCCGCCCCATGAACTCCGGCCTCATCCAACGTCGACTGCTGCTTCTCCTGCCAGGCCTCTGGCTCGTCGCGTCCGGTCCGCTCGCCGCGGAGGACACGAAAATCTACACCAATGCCTCGGCCGCCGCCGAGGCCCCGCTGAGCGCCCAGCAGCTGGATCAGCTCCTCGGGCCGATCGCGCTGTACCCGGACGCGCTGGTGGCGGTTATCCTCCCGGCCTCGACCTTTCCGGCCGACGTCGTGCTGGCGGCCCGGTACCTCGATGCCAAGGGCGACCCGACGAAGGTCGACGACCAGCCGTGGGATGACAGCGTCAAGTCGCTGGCGCGCTTCCCCGAGGTCGTGCAGTGGATGGACGAGAATCTCCACTGGACGAAGCAGGTCGGCGAGGCGTTCATCCGCCAGCCGGCCGACGTCATGACCGCGATCCAGCGCCTCCGCGCCGTTGCGCATGCCACGGGCTCCCTGATCACGACCCCGGAGCAGCAGGTCGTGGTCGATGGCGACACGATCGAGATTCTGCCGGTGCAGCCCGACGTGATCTACGTGCCGCGCTACGACCCGACGATCGTCTACGTCTCGCATCCGCCGGGGTACATCTATCCCTACGGGCCGTACATCACCTTCGGGGCCGGGTTCTCGATGGGCTTCTGGCTCGCCTACGACTTTGACTGGTACAACCGCGTGATCTGGGTCGGCGGCCGCAGCCACGACTGGCGCGAGCACCGCGACTGGCGGCGCAGCCTGCCGTCGCACCCGGTGGCGAGGCCGCCGGACTCGAACTGGCGCGCCTGGAAGCCGCCGGCAAACCGTCCCCCGCCGCCCGACGGCTGGCGCGGTGGTCCGCGGGTCGAGCGCCCGCGTCCGTTCCCCGGCACCCCGGGCGCCCCGACCAATCCCCGTCCGCCACGCCCGCCGCGGCAACACGACGAGCCCGACCGCCACTCCGGCCCGCGCAATCAGCCCGCCCCGGTCGACTACAACCGCGCGACGGCGCCCGGCACCTCGATCCAGAACCGTGCGACCCCGCCGGGATTCCCGACCGAGAATCGCGCCACGCCGCCGGCGACTCCGCCGCAGAATCGGACGGCGCCGCAGCCGCCCAGTGGCGGCTCCCCGGAACGCCGCGGCCCGCCGCGCGACAATCCCGCGCCGCGCCCGCCGCCGCCCAGCAACTACAGCCCGCGCCCGCCGAGCAGCCCGCCGCCGCAGGGTGTTTCGGCCCCGGCCGCTTCGCGCCAGCTGCCGAATCCCGCTCCCGTGGCGCCCGCGCAGACACGCAGTTTCTCGCCACCGCCCCCGCCACCTCCTCCGCCTCCACCTTCAACTGTCCGGTCGCGTGATCCGGACCGCCAGGAGAAGCAGAACTAGCACGGCGCTGGACTGACCTGGGACCTGCCATCGGAGCAGGATCACGGGGCGGTTTCGCTGCAAAGCTCACGAAGCACACGAAGCCGGCTCACGGATAGGCCGGCTACCGTGCCGCGGCATGGCAGAGGTTGGCTCGGATCACCGGGTTTCGGCCTCCGTTACCTCCGTTATCTCCTGTGCAGCCGTGATCGGGCTGGCCGGGGCACAAAACCCCTTGCCCTCGCTCCGGCAGCGCTTTCACTCTGCTCGTTCCATGGCTTACGACTGGCTGAAAGGCGTCGCCGAAGAGTACGATGTGATCGTGATCGGCAGCGGTCTGGGCGGGCTCACCGGCGCCAACGTGCTGGCCAAGGCCGGCCATCGCGTGCTGCTGCTCGAGCACCACTACCAGTTCGGCGGCCTCGCCACGTGGTTTACCCGGAAGGGCGGTCATATCTTCGACATCTCCCTCCACGGTTTCCCCGTCGGCATGGTCAAGTCGTGCCGGAAGTACTGGACCCGGGAAATCGCCGACTCGATCGTCCAGCTCAAGGACATCCGCTTTGTGAATCCCCAGATGGACGTCTGGACGACGTTCACCCGCGAGGACTATACGCGGGTCCTGGTCGAGCAGTTCCACCTGGAACGCGCCCACGTCGAGCGGTTCTACGACCACCTGCGGGCGATGAATTTCTACGACAACAACCCGGAGACGACCGGCGAGATGCTCGAGCGGTTCTTCCCGGGACGGGACGACGTGAAGCGCCTGCTGATGGAGCCGATCGCCTATGCGAACGGCTCGACGCTCGACGACCCGGCCATCACCTACGGCATCGTCTTCTCGAACTTCATGGGCTCCGGCGTGTACACGTTCCGGGGCGGTTCCGACCTCCTGATCGAGAAGATGGTCGCGGAGCTCCGCAAGAACGGCGCCGAGGTCCGGAAGAAGGTCATGGTCGACCGGATCCTCGTCGAGGAGCGCGACGGCCGGAAGGTCGCTGCCGGCATCGTGGCAACGAGCGGCCGCGTGATCCGCGCGAAGGCCGTGCTTTCCAACGCCAACCTCAAGAACACGATCTTCCGGCTCGCCGGCGAGGCCAACTTCCCGGCGGACTACGTCGCGGCCGCCCGGGCCGTCCGCATCAACTCGAGCTCCTGCCAGGTCTATCTCGGCATCCGGAAGGGCGAGACGATCCCGCACATCGGTGACCTGGTGTTCACGTCGGAAAACCCGCGGTTCACCAGCGAGGAGCTGACCGATTTCCACACGACCAGCCGCACCTTCTCGGTGTACTACCCGGACACCCGGCCCGGGTCGGACCGCTACACGGTCGTGGTCTCGCTCAACAGCCGTTACGCCGACTGGCAGCAGCTCGACGAGGCCGCCTACGTCCGGGAAAAGCAGCGCCTGGTCGAGGAGTCGATCGCGGCCCTCGAGCGGTACATCCCCGGTGTGCGGGCCAAGATCGACTGGTCCGAGGCCGCGACGCCGCGGACGATCGAGCGGTACACGACCCACGCCGGCGGCACCTCGTTCGGCACCAAGTTCGAGGGCCTCAAGGTCTCGATGGATCTGCCCGAGAAGCTGCCCGGCCTTTACCATGCGGGCTCGGTCGGCATCATCATGTCCGGCTGGCTCGGCACCATCAACTACGGCGTGATCACCGCGAACAAGATCGACCAGTTCCTCTTCAACCAGCGCGCCCAGCCGGCCGCCACCACCGCATGAGCGCGAGCCCCGACATCCTGGCCCTGATCCCGCATCGTCCGCCGTTCCTGTTCGTGGACGAGATCGTCGCGGAGACGGCCGACACGCTCACCGCCCGGCGCACCTTCCGCGCGGACGAGGAGTTCTACCGCGGCCACTATCCCGGCGCACCGATCACGCCCGGCGTCCTCCTGTGCGAGGCCGTCTTCCAGACCGGCGCGCTCCTCATGGCCCGGACCATGGCCGGGCAGGGGAAGCCGGGCGGCGTTCCGCTGCTCGCCAAAATCAGCGACGTACGCTTCCGGAATCCCGTGTTTCCCGGCGAAACCATCACGATTGAGGCGCGGAAAAAGGAATCACTGGGCGGATTCACGATGATGAGCGGCAGCATCCGCAGCGGGGAAAAGCGGGTGCTGACGGTGGAGTTCGCGGTCGCGTGGAAGACTCCGGAAGGAGCGCCGTCCGCATGAGCGATTTTCTCCAGGTAACCGGAAAGACCTATCTCGTGTTCGGCGTGGCCAACCGGAAGAGCGTGGCCTGGTTCGTCGCCAAGTCGCTGGAAGAGCAAGGGGCCAAGGTCCTCTACAGCGTCCGCTCGGAGGCCCGCCGCAAGTCCCTCGAGGCCCAGCTGGCCGGGCGGACCTCCTTCCTCTGCGACGTTGAGCAGCCCGGCGCCGTCGAGCGTCTCGCCGCCGAGGTCGCCGCGAGCGGGAACGGGCCGCTGCACGGCATCGTGCACTCGATCGCCTTCGCAAACTACAGCGAAGGATTCCGGCCGTTCCACGAGACCAAGCGCGCCGACTTTCTCCAGGCCACCGCCGTCTCGGCCTTCTCGCTCGTCGAGATCGCGCGGGCGTTCAAGCCCCAGTTCGCGCCGGGGGCGTCGGTCGTGACGATCGGCATCTCGTCGCTGCAGGTGACGCCGGACAACTACGGCTACATGGGTCCCATCAAGGCCGCGCTGGAATCGTCCGTGCGCTTTCTCGCGAAGTCGTTCAGCGCCGACACGACGGTGCGCTTCAACGCCGTCGGCGCCGGTCCGCTCAAGACCAGCGCCTCGGCCGGGATCCCGGGGTACCTGGAGAGCTACCTTTACGCTGAGAAACTCACCTTCCGGAAAAAAAACCTCGAGACGCAGGAGGTGGCGAACGTTGTCCTCTTCCTGCTCAGCGAGCGGAGCAGCGGCATCAACGGCGGCACGCTCGTCGTCGACGCCGGCCTGGGCTCGAACTACTTCGACCAGGAGATCATCCGCCTCGCGATGCGCCCGCCGACTCCGGGGGCGCGGACCTGAATGAAATTCGCGCACGCCTGCCTGGAATCCATCGCCGTCGCGCTGCCGGACGAAATCTGGACCTCCGCCCAGATCGAGGAGCGGCTGCGCCCGCTCTATGAGCGCCTGAAGCTGCCCGCCGGGCGCCTGGAGCTGATGACCGGGATCCGCGAGCGCCGGGTCTGGGCCCCGGGCACCCGGGCCTCCGACGCCAGCGCCGCCGCGGGCAAGGCCGTGCTCGCCAAGTCCGGACTCAAGGCCGAGCAGGTCGAGCTCTTCATCCACGCCGCCGTCAGTCGCGACATGCTGGAGCCGGCGACCGCGTCGTTCGCGCACCGCAAGATTGGCCTGCCGGCGACGGCGCAGATCCTCGATGTCTCGAACGCCTGCCTTGGTTTTCTCAACGCCCTGACGCTAGCCGCCGGCCTGATCGAGTCGGGACAGATTCGCTGCGCGCTGGTGACAGCGGGGGAGAACGGTCGACCCCTCGTCGAGCAGACCCTGCGGACGCTGCTGGAAAAGCCGCTCAATCGAAACGAGATCAAACCGTACTTCGCCAATCTCACCATCGGGTCCGGCGCCGTGGCGGCGATGGTCTGCCATTCTTCGCTGGTACCCGGACGCCCGCACCGCCTTCTCGGAGGCGTGGCCCGCGCCGCGACCCAGTTCAGCGACCTTTGCCAAGGTGACACTCACGGCGCTGATTCGCTGGCCATGCAGACCGACTCGGAGCAGCTGCTCGTCGCCGGCGTGAGCCTGGCGCAGGAAACCTGGCGGGATTTCACCGGCCCGCAGGGCTGGCCGGCCGGGCAATTTGACCGGTACATCTGCCACCAGGTCGGCAGCACGCACCGCCGCAAACTCTACGAGATGCTGGGCCTGGACCTCGCGAAGGACTTCTCGACCTTCGAGACGCTCGGGAACACCGGCTCGGTCGCGCTGCCCGCGACGCTCTGCGCTGCGATCGAGGCCGGAGCGGTGCGCGAGGGGAGTCGCGTGGGATTGCTTGGCATCGGCAGCGGGCTAAACTGCCTGATGCTCGCCCTCGAATGGTAACGCCCGCGATAGTTCCCAGCTGGCTCACCCCGGAATATCCGTTCCAGCCGCACGCTTTGCGCCTGCCGCGCCGCGCGCGGATGAGTTATCTCGACGAGGGCCCGCGCAGCGACGAGGCGGTGCTGATGCTGCACGGCAATCCGACCTGGTCGTTCTATTACCGGCGTCTGGTCCGTGAGCTCTCGCCGAAGATCCGCTGCGTCGCACCGGACCATGTCGGGATGGGCCTGTCCGACCAGCCGTCCCACTACGACTACTCGCTCGCCACGCGCATCGCCGACCTCGAGCTCCTCGTCGAGCACCTCGGCCTGAAACGCATCCACCTCGTCGTGCACGACTGGGGTGGGGCGATTGGCTTCGGGTACGCGGCGCGTCATCCCGACAAGATTGCCCGGCTCGTGGTCATGAACTCGGCGGCGTTTCCGTCGCCGCGGATCCCGGCCCGCATCGCGCTGTGCCGCACGCCGGTCCTGGGGGAGATTCTGGTCCGGGGCTTCAACGGCTTTGCCTGGCCCGCGACCTGGATGGCGATGCACCGGCGGAAGCTCGGCCTGCTCGAGAAGCGCGGCTATCTGCTGCCGTACGCCTCGTGGGCCTCACGCGTCGCGGTCCATGCCTTCGTGCGCGACATCCCGATGACACCGGAGCATCGGAGCTGGCCGGCGCTGGCCGAAGCGGAAGCGGGTCTGGCCCAGTTCCGTGACCGGCCCTTGCTGCTGGTCTGGGGCGGCCAGGATTTCTGCTTCGACGAGACCTTCCTGCTGCGATGGCGCGAGCTGTTCCCGAACGCCCGGTGCGTGCGGTTGTCCGATGCCGGACACTATGTGCTCGAGGACGCGGCCGAGGATGTCGTGCCGCTCATCCGCGACCACTTGTTGGCGGGGACGTAGGCACCGCGGTGGCAGCTACGCCTCGTTTTCAGCCGCAAGGAGGCGCAAAAGGCGCAAAATCAGACCTGGATCGATCTGCGCCTCTTGCGCTTTTTTGCGGCAAAAAAACTCCGGCACGAGGCCATCAGCGTGGTCCAGCTACCGACGGTAAAGCTCAGCCAGTTCGCGGAGATATTTGCCGCCGCTCCGCTGGAGCGTCGCGAGATCGTCAGCGCGGTAGCGCCACGACCAGTTGCCCTCGGGTTTGCCCGGACTGTTGAACCGGGCCTCGGAGCCGAGCCCCAGGAGATCCGGCAGGGGAATCACCGCGAGCGCGCAGACCGAGGCGTAGGCGGTGCGGAGCAGGTCCCAGTTGATGTCCTGTCCGCTAACCCGGAAATAGCGCCGCACGTGATCGCGCGTTTTTTCGTCGGCCGTCGCGTACCAGCCCCGCGTGGTGTCGTTGTCGTGCGTGCCGGGATAGATCACGCAGTTCGCGCGGTGATTGTGCGGGAGGTAGAAATTGTCGTTGTCGCCGCCAAACGCGAACTGCAGCACCGCCATGCCGGGCAGGCCGGTCGCATCCCGCAGGGCCAGGACCTCCGGAGTGAGGGTACCCAGATCCTCGGCAATCAGCTTGGCGTCCGGCAGGGCGGCCTGGACCGCGCGGAAGAACCCGAGGCCGGGGCCGGGGACCCATTTGCCGGGGCGCGCATTCGGTGAGCCGGCCGGGATGGACCAGTACGATTCGAAGCCTCGGAAATGGTCGATCCGCACGATATCGCAGAGCGCGAAATTGGCCCGCAGGCGGTCCAGCCACCAAGTGTAACCGGACTTCGCGTGGACGGGCCAGTCATACAGCGGATTGCCCCAAAGTTGGCCATCCGCCGAGAAATAGTCCGGCGGGCAGCCGGCAACGGCAGTCGGCAGGGAAGTCTTGGGATCGAGCTGGAACAGCTGGGGATTGGCCCAGACGTCGGCGCTGTCGAGGGCGGCGAAGATCGGCGTGTCGCCGATGATCGAGATCCCGAGCTTCCGGGCGGCGGCGCGGACGGCCTGCCACTGGCCGAAGAAGAGGTATTGAATGAACTCGTAGGCCTCGACGCGGTCGGCGAGTTGGCGCGGGAGATTGGATTTCCGGGCCGCTGCCGGGGTCCGGGCCGTGGCCGGCCATTGCCACCAGGGCTGGCCGCCGAAATGACCCTTGAGGGCGGAGAACAGCGCGTAATCCGGCAGCCAGGACCGCTGGGCCTGACGGAAGGCGTCAAAGTCGCCGTAGGGCGCCGTACGCCGGCCGCCGGCCACGAACCGGGCATGAGCTTGGAAGAGCGCGGGCCACTTGGTCTGGTAGAGCCAGCCGAAGTCGACGCGATCGGCGGGCAGGGCCCGGAGAGGCGCAAGATCGGTTTCCTTCAGCAAGCCCGGCTTGATGAGCGCCTCGAGGTCGATGAGGTACGGATTTCCGGCGAAGGCCGAGAAACACTGGTAGGGAGAGTCACCGTAGCCCGTCGGACCGAGCGGGCAGAGCTGCCACGATTTGAAACCGGCCGCGGCGAGAAACTCGAGAAAGGTGACCGCCTGCTGGTCGAGAGTCCCGACGCCTTGGCTGCCCGGCAACGAGGTCGGGTGCATCAGAACGCCAGCCTGACGTTCCTTCAGCCAGGAATAGAGGGGCTCAGCCATGCAGGTCTCTACTTAACATAATATACATTGTGCGTAAACCACCTATGAAAGCTACGTAGTGCAAAAAATATTTCGGCTCTTTGCCTACTTTTTGTAACAAGGTGAAACGTGATTTGGTCCATGCTGCCAGAACGAGTGGCCGGCGTCAACGGCCGCCGGAGCGGTTTCGGTCAGCAGCACGGGCGGGCCTAACTGGAGAAGCGGCGACCCGGTTGAGGGCCAGCCGCGCGGCGTAGCCGCGCGCTGGACCGACCCGGGGAGCCGCCTTGTTAAGTATCCAACAACGTAGCCAACATGAATCCTGCCCGCACGCAGTAAACCCGGGGTTACGG
Organism: uncultured Opitutaceae bacterium; assembly: GCA_964471615.1. Lineage (GTDB taxonomy): Bacteria > Verrucomicrobiota > Verrucomicrobiia > Opitutales > Opitutaceae > Opi-474. The sequence goes on along the minus strand of CAYYGV010000079.1, from coordinate 2,222 downwards.
TGCTGCCAGCCCGGTCCATTGCGCTCGACATGTACGGCCAAAGCTGATACGCTGGCGCATGGACGCCATCGCAAGGGCCATTGCGCGAGCACGTATTGAATCGGGGCTACGTAAGCTTCGGCAATGGGACCGTCGTTTCGTCCCGGACCAATCGGGCTGGGAGAAAGGCTCCTTTGCGCTGTCCGTCCGGTACTGGTCGCGCCTGCGTTGCCATCACGGCGCGGCCTTCCGTCCGGTGTAGGGTGTGGCCCCCGCCTGCCCGGCTCGTGACCCCCTCACAGGTCACTCTTTCCCTGTGAGCGCGAGCCTTGGGCGGGTGGGGTGCTCCCCTGCTCCACTTGCGGTCCAAGCTGCGAACAAAAGCCCGTAAAGGCGCTGGAATCGGCCCGCGTTTGGCGTTGCCGTCCGCTTTGCTGACTTAGTTGCCCCGAGCGGGGTCGGGGGCGGCGGCGAGCCCCGTGAAGCGGCGAAGCCGCGCAACCTCTGAGCGATTGGGCGCGACCCCCCGCGAAGCGGCGCGCCCATACTCCAATTAACCACGGCACGCAGCGGAGCGGTGCACGTAGCGGAGCGATGCAACAACGTCCCGCCCGCGTTCGGCTCTCAACGTCTCCTGGACTCCTCCAAGAACGCCGACATAGCCGCGTGAAACTTCTCCTTCGGGCATTGCGCGATCGACTCCGCAACGTGCGCGATGAACGGCCCGGCCTTCATCCCGTGCTCAAGCGAAAGCAGAATCAGCGCCTCATGCGTGTCCCGGCGGATGCGAATCATCACCGGATGTTTGATTGTTTTGAGCGTGTTCACTGTGCGACCGCTCAACAAATCGCAACCTATAGCGTCAAGCCGAATGCTATAGGCAACGAATCACAATATAGTCTCGGTCCAAACCTACGCTCCTATTATACATTGTGCGTCTCCTACCTATGAAACGGGTCAGCGGGAAGGGCCCCAACGCTTGGAGAACGGATAGTAGATGAAAAGCGGCCGTCCCATGACATCCTTGGACGGGACGAACCCCCAGTAGCGGCTGTCGTAGCTGTTCTCCGAATTGTCTCCCATGGCGAAATATCCCTTTTCGGGGACCTGAATCTGGTCGCCGGCCTTGAGCAGGTATTGGGCCCGATATGCCGGGCCGAAGACATAACCACGATAGAAGCCCTGCCGTTTCCCATTCGCCTCAAAGGCGCTCGAACCGGTGATCGGACTGCCGTTGCGGTAGATCATCGGCGGCCGCACTTCGACAACGTCGCCGGGTGTGCCGACCAGCCGTTTGATGTAGTACATGTCGCCGAGTTCGGGGATCGAGCGCGTCGCGAACACGAATCCCTGCCCTACCTTTGGCCGAACGAAATTGTAGCTGATCCGGTCCACAAACAGCTGGTCGCCGGTCATCTCGTCGAAGCTGAGCACCCGGTCGCCGCGTTTCACATACCGGCCCGTCCGGAAGCAGAGAGTATCGACGCCCTCAATCCTGCGAACCTCGAACTGCTTGTTCTGGTACAGCTCGGCCACCCGCCGCTGGAATTTCGCGTGGTCCTTGACCGGCCCGGTCTCGAAGAACGCCTGGCCAATCAGCCAATCGAAATCGAAATCCACCGGGAGCTTAACGCTCACGTACTGGCTATCCACATAAAGCCGGTACTCGCGCACCTGGGTCGGGATCACCAGCCAGGTCCGTCCCGGAACCAGGCGGTTGTCCACGGACAGGACGCCTCCTTGGCGCTGGCTGATCGGAATCAGCACCTCGCCGTCCGCCGGCGCGTCCAGCCGATGCGGCCACGCACCGTAGAACACGCCGCGCCCGGCCATCGCCAGCAAGCCGGGTTCGTCGGCCTTTGTGGCGTAGACCTCCGGCGTCATGCCGTTGAAGGTCGGCCACATTGAATTCGTGGGGATCTTGAACGGCTGGATGAAGAACGTGCGGACCCCGATGATCACGATCGCCGCGACCAGCAGGAACTCGATGTTCTCCACCAGCGCGCTCTTCGGGTAGATCGCTCCGCCGGTGCGGCGCAGGACATCCTCCAGCGCCTCGATCCCGAGCTTCAGCTTGTTCGCGTCGGACTTCGCCTTGTACTCCTGCCGCAGCGCATTGGTCTTCGACTGCAGCTCGGCCCCTTCCTTGGCGGTCAGGAGGTCGCGGCGGAAGTGCCAGACCTTGTCCGCCACCTCGAGCCAGTTGGCCGCGTTCTCACGCATCTTCGAGTCTTGGGATGAGA
>CAYYGV010000078.1:0-17528 GCA_964471615.1 uncultured Opitutaceae bacterium | reverse complement strand
GAGTAGGGGCTTCACGAGATCGTCCGCCAGCGCAAAATCCTCGGCGATGCTGTCCACTGCAAAGATAAGCTTGCGCGCCTTCTTGAGCTCAAGGTTACGCGGAAATTCTGCCGTCGGTGCCGCGCTACTGGCGACCGGCGTGGGCGGCACGAGAGGCGCGCCCTTGGCCGGACGCAATGCGACGTAGAGGGTGAGCGCGATCGCGGCGACGGCGATGACCGCGAACAGTGCGACCGGAGTTTTCCACTTTTCCGCAGTAACCGCCCGTACCGGGATGGACGCCACAGGTTGTGGTGCCGGCGCGAGTGGAGCCTGGAGGAGCGCCTGCACCCGGGCGACAAAAGCCGGCGTCACCAAGCCGCTGGCGAGTCGCGTCCACTGCACGGCACGGAACTCCTCGGGCACGAGCGCTTCGCCGTCATGCAGTGCGTCAATTAAGACCGGCAGGATAAACGGCGTGCCGTCGGCGATGTTGTGCGTGCGTTGCGCGGCGAGTTTCCATTCGAGACGGAAGTAACCCTCGCGGCGCGACTGGGTGTTGGCCGAGATAATCGGGACAAACAGTGCGCAGGATTTGATCTGTCCGCGGATTTTTTGGTCCCACGCGTCGCCGCCGTTGAGTTCGCTTTGGTCGAACCAGACCTCGATTCCGGCGGCGCGCAGGGCCGCCGCGATGCGCTCCACGGCCTCCGCATCTTGGGACGCGTAGCTGAGGAAAACGGCGCGAGGGGCAGATGCTGGCCGGTTGGCTGACATGAGTCAGGGGGCGAAAATAAGTGCGCTGCCAACCGGCGCCTTACGAGTCAAATCAGGGCGGCGCCCCGCGTGCGCTTGGCCATCCGGCTGTCCGTCCCCGCCACCGAGGCCTTGGCGACCTGCAGAGGGAGCGCAGACGGCTCTCGGCCTGATTCTTGGCCGCGATGATCTGTCGGGTGGCCCGAAGGTCGATAGGAGGCGGTGGACGAGCTAGTCCGAGTTAACCCAAGCGCTGACGCTTGCTGGGGCGACTGCCAACGCGCCGGCGGAAGAGCGCCAAGCCGACCAGGCCGACGCCCATCAACGCGGCGGTGGCGGAGGTTTCCGGAGCCGAAACGGAGATCGTGAGCGTGTGGATATTGAAAACCTCGTAGGCGTAGCCACTGTTCATGATGCCAACTTGCCCACCATTGATCTGATAGGTGCCGACATAGTTAGCCATATAGGTCGCGAGGTCCGTCGCACTGCCAGGGAATGAAAATGGCGGAGGGTTGACGAAGGTCATACCGGCTGCGTAAATTTGATCCAGTTGGAGTCCGTCCGTCGAACTGAGGCCATTCAACAATTTGAATCCCGCCCATGTGCGGCCCGACGTGCCGGCACTCAGGCTAAAGATTGGGTACGAGTACGGCACCCAATCGGTGCCGTTCCACCAGATACCTGAATTGTTGTACAGTTGGATCGTGGAATAAGGGGCGTCGACCGTATCGACGTAACTTCCGTGCAAAGCGGTGTCGCTGGTGATCGTCGCGAACAGGGAGGGGTCACCTGGCACCGATTCCCACCAATAATTCGTGTTTCCAGTGAAGATACTGCTGCCGGTGCTTGAATAGCCTGCCGACGTCGTGAACACAAACGTGTAGTCTTGGCCAATCCGATAGCCCGTATAATCGCCGATACCGGGCTTGCCTGTGACCGTAAAAGTGACCTGACCAGCCCGACCGGTGGTGGCGAGCAGGCACAGGCCACCCAGAATCCACAAGGTGCGCAGTAGAGCTTGGATCTTTCGCGATGAGGCGCGGCCAATGGTCACAGCGGTGATCAGGGATCCAAGGAGCGACAACGGGGTGCTGATCTTCAGGTTCACAGTTTGGGGAATTTTGGGGCTTTCGTCAGACGGTGAAGGGCCTCGATTTTAGCAATCAGTGGACCGACTCTCATCCGATAATAATAATATAAAGGGGCCAAGTGAGTTACGGCTTTGTTTTACAATCACTGTGCAGATATTGCTGTGCTTCTGAGCATCAAAATGTAAAGGAACCAAGATGCAGCGTCGGAAATCGTTACGTTTTGAAGCAGCGTGGAACTGGCGAAGGTCGTCGGCCTTGAAGCCGAATCCGTCACTACTTCCGAACGCTATGCTTAACTTTTTGGCGCCCGCATCCAAATGCGGTTTCCGCGATCTTCCGGCGAACTCCGGTTCGCCCGTTTCCTATCCAGACAGCGGGCGCCATTCATTTCTGGCAGTTGTACCATCGGGGCCCAGTATTCTGGCATGAACGTGCCATCCTCAATTTCCAAACGGAAATCCGCGTTGAACCCGAACTGGTATTGGGCTGGTGCAACAATCGCGGTGGCCGTTGCGTTGGTACTGGCGGCGAGCGTGATCCCGGTGGTGCGGGCGGATCACGTTTTTCATGCGACTCCCCGGCAGGCGTCGCTTGTTCTTTGGCTGGTCGTTGGGGCCAACCTTCTCCTTGCCGGTGGATTCGGCTGGCTGGCCGTTCGCAGAGCGGGTTCGCCGCGTGTTTTGGGTTGGTGGGCGGTGTGCTCGATGATTCTTGCCTTTGAGCTCATGGACCCGGCTCTCGGTTACTATGAACACGACAACGCTGCGCTCCGGCGCGCCGCCACCCTCTTGTTTCTTTGCGCAGCGGCAGAATTGACCGCGGCTGCGTTGGCTGCCTTCGCCTGGAGTAGGACGCGCCAAGTGCCGTCTATACCGAGTTAGGCGATGTGGTTGGGGGAAGGAAGGCCGGCGAAATCGCCACACACTCGTACAGCAGGCGGTTGTTCGGGTAAGTCTTGGCTGAGACGACAAATACCTGCCTGCCGCCGGCGTCGAATGGGCCGCCTTGGGCCAGAGCCGGAACAAGGTTGGCCTGCTTCTCAATTTGCCCGGTCCAAGCCGAATCTGGAGACAACACGATTGGCAGAGCTGGTGGTGCGATCAAAACGCTAAACGTCGTGGCTTGGGCTTTCGGTTCCGTAGCGGCTACCCCGACAGGAATGGATGTCGCTGCGCCGGGAGCCTGAGCCTGGCGGACTTCCAGCTTGATCATGCGTGCCACTGCTTCCGGTCCAGATTCGCCCAGGACCGAGCTCACCCAGTCGAGAAGGAGATTGCGGACTGTATTGAGATCCTCGGCGTGTGCGATCGGGTCGATGCCGCCGCTCTTCTTCACCGCCTTGAAGAGGCTGGAGATTTCCTTGAGATAGACGTTCTTCTGCGACCCTGGAATGTAGAACATGAACACCAGGTGCACGTGGGCGCCGTCAGCGGCGCCATAATCGATCCCAGTGGGCGACCATCCGATGGCGCAAAAGAGTTCGCCTTCGTCCCGCTTGGCGCGCACGTGCGGCACGCCAACGCCGAGACCCATCCCGGTGTTGCACTCCTGCTCTCGCAGTTGGATCTGCTCGATCGCATCAGTGCCCACTTCAATGTCGGGGTTGGCGTCGAGGATCCGGGCGAGGAACTCAAGGGCCTGCGCCTTGTTGTTGTCGGGCAGCTCGAACAGCCGTCCCTCCTGTAGTGCGGTCAAGATGCTGCGCATGGTTTAATCGGTGCCGAACCGGCGCGCGAACCACATCTTGGTCAGGTGAGTGAGGATGCTGTAGGCGACGAGGAACCCGGCGAGCCAGACGAAATAGATCCGCGGGAGGGGAGTGAAGCCAAGATAACTGGCAATGGGCGAGAAGGGCAGCCAGACGCCGACGGCCATGACCATCAGCGTGGTTAGCGTCATCGTGCGGCTCGCGCGGCTCTGGAGGAACGGAATGCGATTGGTCCGGATGATGTGGACGATCAGGGTCTGGGTCAGCAGCGACTCGACGAACCACCCGGTATGGAAGAGCTGCTCGAAGTGGTTCTTTTCAGCGGCGGACGTGCCGCTCGCGCTGAAGGCAATGCAGCCGAAGAAATACAGCATCAGGAAGAACGTCGCGTAGTCGAAGATCGAGCTGATTGGACCGACGAAGAACATGAAGTTCCTGATGCTCGTGATATTCCACCGGCGCGGTTTCTGCAGGTACTCATCGTCGACATGGTCGAGCGGAATACCCACCTGCGAGAAATCGTAGAGCAGGTTGTTCACGAGGACCTGGATCGGCGCCATTGGCAGGAACGGCAGGAAATACGCGCCGCCCGCGACGCTGAACATATTTCCGAAATTGGAGCTAGCGCCCATCTTGATGTACTTGATGATGTTCCCGAAGACCTTTCGACCCTCTAGAATCCCGTCTTCCAGCACCAGCAGGCTCTTCTCCAGGAGGATGATGTCGGCCGATTCCTTCGCGACATCAACGGCTGTATCGACCGAAATGCCGACATCGGCCGCCTTCATCGCCAGCACGTCGTTGATGCCGTCGCCCATGAACCCGACCACATGGCCCTTGCCGCGCAGGGCCTTGATGACCTTCTCCTTCTGGTCAGGCGTGAGCCGCGCGAATACGTTGGCTTCACTGACGGCAGCCGCGAATGCCTCGTCGTTAAGCGTGGCGAGCTGCGGCCCGGTCATGACTTTCTTGATGGTCATGCCGACGTCCTTGCAGACTTTGCGCGTCACAAGCTCGTTGTCGCCGGTGAGGATCTTGACGGCGACGCCCGAACGCTCGAGGGCTTCGATGGCCTTGGCCGAGCTGTCTTTCGCCGGATCAAAGAATGCGATGTAGCCGAGCAGCGTGAGCTCCGTTTCGTCGGCCACGGTGAACGATTGCTTCGAGCGGTCGAATTCGCGGTAGGCGATCGCCAGTACGCGGTAACCCTCGGCGCTCAAATGCCGGTACTCATCCATCAGGTCGTCGCGAATGAGACGGATCAATGGATTGATGTCCTCATCGACCTGGTAGTTCTCACAAGCGGACGCCACCTCCTCGACAGCGCCCTTGCAGATCAGGACATGGCGATCCTCGTGATCGATCACGACGGACATGCGGCGCCGCTTGAAGTCGAAGGGAATCTCGTCGACCTTCCGGCAGTTGCGTTCCACGTCGAGGTCGGTGTGCGCGAGGATCGCCCGGTCGAGCAGGTTGCGCAGGCCGGTTTGATAGAAGCTGTTCATGTACGCGTAGCGCAGCACGTCCTCGCTCTCGCGGCTGGTGACGTCCACATAGCGCTCAAGCACAACGTGGTCCTGGGTGAGCGTGCCGGTCTTGTCTGTGCAGAGCACGTCCATCGCGCCGAAGTTCTGGATGGCGTGGAGATGCTTCACGATGACCTTCTTTCGGGACATCATCAGCGCCCCCTTTGAAAGACACACGGTCATGATCATCGGGAGCATCTCGGGGGTGAGGCCAACCGCGACCGAGAGCGCGAATAGCAGTGCCTCGACCCAGTCGCCCTTGGTCAGTCCCACGATCAGGAAAGTCAGGCTGACCATGACCACCATGAAGCGGATCATGAGCCACGTAAAACTGCTCACGCCCTTGTCGAAGCTGGTCGCCTCGCGCTTCGCCAGGAGCTTCTGGGCGACGGCGCCGAAATAGGTGCGGGCTCCTGTCTCGACGACCACGCCGCGGGCCGAGCCGCTCAGGACGTTGCTCCCCATGAAGCAGGCATTGCTGAACTCGAACGGAGCACGGTTGGCCGGCTGGTTTGCGTCGGCGTTCTTCTCCACGGGCATCGACTCGCCGGTCAGGGCCGACTGGGAGACGAAGAAATCCTTGGCGGAAAGGACGCGCAGGTCAGCGGGAATGAGGCTGCCGGCAGCGAGGATCACCAGATCACCCGGCACAATGTCTTCCAGCGAAACCTCGGTCTCGCGCCCATCGCGAACCACGGTGGCGGTGGTGCGCACGAGCTTCTGGAGTTTCTCAACCGCCCGAGAGGAGCGGGCTTCCTGAAAGTAGGAGAGGAAGACGCTGAGAAATACCATGCCGCCAACCACGACGGTTGAGCGCACATCGCCCATCAGGTACGAAACCACCGCGATGACGAGCAGCTGAATCACCAGTGGATTCCGGCAGCGATGGAGCAAGTCGAGCAGGACGGAGTGTCGGCTACCAACGGCGACTGAATTGGATCCGATTCGGGCGCGAATCTGTTCGGCTGTATCCGCCGTGAGTCCGGCCGGTGAAGACCCCAACTCCGTCCAGAGCTGCGCTTCGGGGGCGGTGTACCGGTTGAGGCTGGAGGGCATTCGCGATCAAGACGCTTCTAGAGCCGGGCCAGTGACACAAGGCTTATGCGGAGCAAGCGGTTGACTGTCGCCCAGGCACGTCGGGCGCTTGTTCAGGCACTGCGCACGACGCACTATACTTTTCCAGATTATCACCCTGCCGTCCGCGATATTAGGATCAAACGAGATCGAGCAACATGGGTAGAGGTGATAGAAGGGAAGCCCAACGACTATGCTTTGGTCTTCGCTGATGTAAAAGATATGTCGGTGGTAGAAATGCGCTCGGCTACAATTATCCATTTCTCCGACACCAAAGGGGTCTTGGGAACAAACGAAATGATCTCCAGCGACAAAGCGACCGCGATGAAATTTGTGGATGCTGTACTTACCCTGAAGGCGGCTGCTTTGGTGCCGGGTTCTGATGAGTCAGACTTTGCCGAGTTTGCTGAGAAGGCGAAGGTCTGGCGCGCAACCTCCCCGCGGCCCGCCATCTCCGATGAAGCTCGGACCTACAAGCTGCTGGCGGAGGATGCCTTCAAGCGGCAGGACTTTTCAGGCGCCTATGAGGCCTATTGCAGCGCGCTTGAAATCCATCCGATGTGGCCGGAAGGGCACTACAACGCCGCGCTTCTGGCCGCAGAAGCCAAGGACTATGGCTCGGCAGCCGAACACATGCGGTGTTACCTCGAGCTGGCGCCGAACGCCAAGGACGCGCCTGCCGCCAAGGACAAGCTGCTTGTCTGGCAACACCTGGCGAAGCAATAGGTCGCTAGGATGCTTTCCCACTGAAACCAAAAGCCCCGGCACGTGGCGTGACCGGGGCTGAAATTGGAGGCGCGGGCCGGAATTGGTGGCCTAGCGGCGTGTTAGCACGGTCAACATGCCCGGTATTCAGAGGTAACCAAGCGTAATCTGTCACTACTCCCGAACGGCCCTTCTTAATTTTTTGGTGTCCGTTTTGGTGTCCGGCTACAGGGCTGAAATCCTAGCGGGAAATTTACTCCCAGTGGGTTGAGTACCCGGCACGGATTACGCCCCGCATGCTTGGCTACCATCCTCGGGACTCCTCAGGCCAACGGGGCGCGCGGCATCAAGCCGAGTCAGGCCGCACGAAATACAAGAAGCTCTTTCGAATGCACTTGAAGCGCTTTGGGCGCCAATGGCTCGCCTGCGTACACACCATTTGGTGGGAGCGGAAGAGATTCAGCGTGGGGTCCGCCAGGCGCGAGAGTCCGCAGCCGCGCTCTGAAGATGGGGGAGATTCGACCCAGCATGGCGTAGCGTAGTTCGTGCGCTTTGCGTCGGTTGGGTTTCAACTCCTGCCGCGAGCGCTCACGGAGGCGTAGCGGCAGTTCCCAACCGCCGCCGACAAGAGGCTGCCCATCACTTTCGGCCCAGAACTCGTCATAGCTCGCGGCAAAGCTGCGGCGCTTGTGCGAATGGCGATAGATGTGATGTGAGTCATCAATAGCTTGAATCTGCTCGACTTGCCAAATTGCAGCGAGCTCTTGCAGACACCACAATGCGAGTGCCTTTGGCCTCATCCCGTGACAGTCCTTCGCGAAATCGTGAATCAGGGTTCGGGTCAGCGGGTCCGGACTGGCTTGTAGCCCCCCAATTACCATTTTGCGCTGCCCGGCTTTCAGTGGCATGCAGAATGTAATCCCTGCGAGCATGAGCCCGGACTCGACGTCATTCAGGGCTAATGTGAGTTCGCCTTCCTTCTCAAATTGATCCCGGTAGGTGAGAGTGACGCTGGTGCGACGTGTGCCAGACAGGTTGAGGAGTTGGAGCAGAGGCAAAGAATCACGGTAAATCGCCATCCTCCCGGCGGGGCCGAGAACTTGGACTAGCGCATCGTAATGCCCTAGTAACGCGGCGCATCGCGTGGCTGGGCTCCAGACGCTGCTCACGTAAGGCCGCTGCAACTTCGTGAAAAGGCGCGGCCGCACCATCGACAGTCCAAGAACATCGGGCTGGTGCAGCCGCGCCAACCACGTGGTAGTCAGTTTGGGCTCGATCAAAGCTCGGGCAAGAAACTTAACGGCTGGCCGCAATACAGCTAGGCGCCGGGGATGGAACTGGCGGGCCGCTCCGAGCCAAAGGCGAAAATCGAGCCCGAGAGGCTTTGCCACCTGGTGCTCGTCCGAGAAGAAGCTAGTACTGCCGGAGGGAACAGTTAGCTGGGTGCTAGTCTCGTCGAGGAGGAAGCCGATCGAATCGGCGGTGGAGGCAGGCGTAGCGGAGAAGGGCACCCCATTACCCTAGTGATTCGCCCACAAATGTTCTGCCGGTGCGATTGGTAAATCTGTGTAAGGAGTTTCCCTACAAAAAATCTACTGGGAAAATGCAGAGAGCGTTTGCTCCCTGCCTCTGCAGATCCAAAAAGAAACGAGTGCGTCTTCTAGGCCTTCCAATCCCTATCTACTGCACGGTGCTCGTATTGCAATGACCGCCTCCGAGAAGAAGGTTCCAGGTCCGCGCCGTCGGGTTTACCTGCTCGACGACCACCCGCTGGTTCGGGAGTGGCTGGCCAGCATGATCGCGCTTGAGTCAGACCTTGAGGTGTGCGGACAGGCTGACGAGACGTTGCCTGCGCTGTCCGCACTCGCACAAACTCGTCCAGATATAATCGTGGTGGACCTATCATTGCCGCGGAGTTCGGGTCTGGAGTTCATCAAGGAGGTTCGCAGTCAGTATCCGGCAATTCGCCTCTTGGTCCTCTCGATGCATGATGAGGTGTCGGTTGTTGAGCGGGCCATCCGCGCTGGGGCGCATGGTTACGCGGTGAAGCGTGAGTCGGGCCCACAGATCATCGATGGAATCCGTCGGGTTCTAGACGGCGAATTTTATGCCAGTCCTTCACTGGCCAGCCAGCTCACGGGTCGATTGTTCGCCAACTTAGCTCGCCCTACCGGCACTCCTGACGAACTCCTGAGCGATCGGGAAATGGAGGTGTTTCGTATGCGTGGTCAGGGACGAAGCACGAAGGAAATCGCCGACCGGTTGGGAGTCAGTGTCAAGACGGTCGGCTCCTATGACCTACGCATCAAGGAGAAGCTCGGACTTGATAGTGCCGGCGAATTGATGCGTGAGGCTGTGCTGTGGCACGACCGGCGGAGGGGTATCTAGTCCCATGCGCCCGTCAGCATTCGGCGTAGCCTGCGTAGGCTGTTGGTTGCTTGGGCTTGGCTTAGCGACCGTGACATCGGCGCAGACGGGTGCGGCCGAAATGAACCTGCCGCCACCTAGCACGCTGAAGGCATTCTCCGTCGAGCAGCTGATGGACCTCGATGTCACCTCGGTGTCAAAGCGGCCCGAGCGACTCTTCACGGCGGCGTCGGCAATTCAGGTGGTTACCTCGGACGATCTCCGACGTTCTGGAGTCACCAGTCTGCCGGAGGCATTGCGGTTGGTATCCAACTTGGAGGTGGCGCAGGTCGACGCGCGGCAGTGGGCGATAACCTCTCGGGGTTTCAACAATGTCTTTTCGGACAAGCTGCTCGTGCTGGTCGATGGCCGTTCGGTATATACGCCCCTATATGCCGGGGTTTACTGGGACGTTCAGGACACCCTTCTTGAGGATCTCGATCGAATTGAGGTGATCAGTGGTCCCGGTGCGACGCAGTGGGGCGCCAACGCAGTGAACGGCGTGATAAATGTCACCACAAAGGGAGCGAAAGACACCCAAGGCGGGTTGCTGGTCGCTGGTACCGGCACCCAGCTGTGGGATACAGGTGGCATTCGGTTTGGCGGCGAGATTACCCCCGGAGTCTACACCAAGTACACCTACCATGGCGATTCAGTCCGACCTGATGGGCGGAACTCGCTCGATGCATGGCACATGGTTCAGGGAGGATTTCGGATCGACCGGGACCCGGTGGCGGGAAATGCGTACACCCTCCAGGGTGATCTCTACAACGGCCTGTTTGGCCAACCGGGTCCGGACAACATCCGCGCCAATGGGGGCAATCTTCTTGGCCGCTGGACGCGTTCGTTGGCTGATGGCTCGGACCTAAGACTGCAGGCGTACTATGACCACACTCACCGCCGTATTCCAGCTTCATTCATTCAGGACCTCAATACTTTCGATCTGGATTTCCAGCAGCACCTGCCGCTCGGAGAAAGGCAGGACCTCGTTTGGGGTTTTGGCTACCGAATCGTGCGAGATGACATCGTCAATACCCCGGCCAACGCCTTCCTGCCGCCGAAGGTGACCCGCGAATGGTTCAACACGTTCCTGCAAGACGAGATCGCGCTCACGAAGGACCTCGTCTTTACGGTCGGTTCGAAGATCGAGTATGACGGCTACACGGGGTTCCAGTTGGAACCCAGTGCCCGGCTGGCATGGTCTCCGGATCGGCAAAACACGATCTGGACAGCTGTCTCGCGTGCGGTGCGCACGCCGTCTCGCGTCGACCGGGACCTCTTCTCGCCTGCCACGCCGCCATACCGTGTCGCCGGCGGCAGCAAGGTGGTATCGGAAAAACTCCTCGCATACGAACTCGGATACCGGCTCCAGAGCAGCCCTCGGCTGGTGTGGTCGCTTGCAACCTATTACCAAGGTTACGACGACCTGCGGAGCTTGGATCCGTTGAATCCTCCTGCACCATTTCCTGTTGAGGCGAGCAGCGGCTTTCGTGGTACGTCGTTCGGTGCAGAAGTAACAGCTGACTGGAGAGCAACCGGAGCTTGGCGATTGCGAGGGGGATATTCTGAAATGAGGGTGACGAGCGAGCCGCAGCCGGGCACCGCCGGGCGCGGGACTCGCGACAGTCTTTCAAGGGACCCCCATCGGCAAGCCAGCCTGCGGTCGTCGCTGGATCTTTCGGCGCGCTGGGAGTGCGATGCTGAATTGCGTTACGTGTCGCCAATCGGAACCCAAAGTCTGCCAGGCTACACCGAGGCTAGCGCGCGGGTGGGATGGAATATCTCACCAACATGCGAGTTATCCCTAATTGGGCAGAATCTGCTGCACGATCAACACGCGGAGTTCAATTCGCCGGCTGCCCGTCGCGAGTTTGAGCGTAGCGTTTATCTGAAGGCGTCATGGCGTTTCTGACGTCCAGCATGCGTCGCGCATTGCGGCGAACGTGGGCGGGGCTTGGGTTGTTGCTGATCTTTGGCTCAGCTACGCCAGTTTTTGCCGTTGCGCCAACGGCGGAGTATCAGATCAAGGCGGTTTTTCTTTTTAACTTCGCCCAGTTTGTCGAGTGGCCAGCTTCAGCGTTTTCTGGGCCTAGTTCTCCGCTAGTAATCGGTATCCTCGGCGACGATCCCTTTGGCCCGTACCTTGACGAGTTATTGAAAGACGAGCGAGTTGGAGCGCGGCCCTTGCAGGTGCGGCGGTATCAGCGGATCGACGAAGTCGACACATGTCACGTGCTCTATGTGAGCCGCTCCGAACATGCCCAACTTGACAAGATCATGGCGATGCTGGGCCGGCGCGCCATCCTTACGATTGGTGATGACGAAACCTTTAGCCGGAGCGGCGGGATGATCCGACTAGTGAAAGACGGCGGTCGCATCCGCTTGCGGATCAACTTGGAGTCGGCGAAGGCCTGTGGACTGACCATCAGTTCCAAGATAATTCGGCCGGCCACACTCGTCACGACAGCCAAGGACTGACATGCGCCTGATCGATATGCCGATCCAGCGGAAGCTGACGACGATGATCCTCGTCACCAGCGGCGTTGTGCTGTTGCTGACCTGTGCGGCATTTATTGGCTACGAGTATTTTACGTTTCGCCAGTCCGAGGTGCGTGAGCTGTCAACGCTTGCTGACATCATCGCAACGCAAAGCACGGGGGCAGTAGCGTTCGACAACCCTAAAGATGCAACCGAGATCCTCGGCGCACTGCGTGCACAGCGGCATATCGTCGCAGCTGCTCTGTATGACCGTGAGGGCCTACTGTTCGCCCGGTACCCGGCCAAGGCGCCTGTTGAGAGCTTTCCATCTTCGCCCGATGCCGACGGATTCCGATATGAGGATGGTCAGCTTGTAGGATACACGCCGCTCGTTCAGGTGCCGGGAAGCGCACGCCTGGGGACACTTTATCTCAGAAATGACATGGGCGCGCTGCGTGAACGCCTTCGTCTTTATGGGGGCATCGCTCTTTTGGTGTTCGGGATTGCATCGACGGTGGCTTTCTTGCTCTCACGGTATCTGCAGCGAGGACTTTCTCGTCAAATCCTCTCGCTGGCAGAGACGGCTCGAGTCGTCTCAGAACGACGCGATTACTCGGTGCGCGCGGCGAAGCACAGCCAGGACGAACTGGGTGTATTGACCGACGCGCTTAATCACATGCTCGCACAGGTTCAGGAGCAGAATGCCATCCTTGAGCGGCGTGTCCGCGAGCGGACCGCGGAACTCGAAGCGGCCAACGACGAACTGGAGGCATTTGGCTCGTCGGCGGCGCACGATCTACGCACCCCGCTCCGCGCCATTAAGGGCTTTGCCGAGATCCTTCTCGACGAGAGGGCCGGTGAGCTGTCTCCAGAGGCACGGCGGTACGCGACACTGATTCGCGACGGTTCAGCGCAGATGGGCAAACTGATCGAGGACCTGCTGTCGTTTTCCCGGCTCGGCCGTCAGGAGCTTGCGCTGCAGGACGTCGACTTGGCCGCGCTTTGCCGGGACATCTGGGAGGGGCTCGCGCATGACTTGGGCAATCGGAAAGTCGAGCTGAGCCTTGACACGCTCCCTACCGTGCGGGCCGACCCGGCCCTAATGCGGGTCGTCTTCGTGAATCTCCTCTCGAACGCCCTGAAGTACACACGGGACCGCGCGTCCGCGTACATTGAGGTGGGCGTGCAAGCATCCCAACCGGGTCAGGCGCCCGTGCTATATGTCCGCGATAACGGCGTGGGCTTCGACATGCAGAACGCCGGCAAGCTTTTCGGCGTGTTTCAGCGGTTGCATCTGGCGCATGAATTCGAGGGGACCGGGGTCGGCCTCGCGACTACCCGGCGCATCATTGAGCGACACGGTGGAAGAATTTGGGCTGAAGCGAAACCTGAGCGTGGAGCGACCTTCTACTTCGTAGTGGCCTCTCGGTAGAGTCGCGGCGATAGCGCATACCGACGAACGTCTGTGCCGTTTGCTATCACCAGCTCGACCAGCCTTTCATCATGATGCGCGCGGTTTGGAGGGCGATCCAAAGATGGAGTCGAGGTCCCGGAGCCGACGCTCCGCGAAGCGGGATTGTTAGCGTCGGCGAAGCGGCCGAAGACCGCCCTCCTCTGGCGCGAAGCGGTTCAATCCTCGGGGCGATTTATCGGCGAACGGCACCGCACTCTTGTGGGACCTTTCCTTTTCGCTACGGTCAAATGCACACCCCGAGTAGCCTTACCCGAAGGAGAAGATGATCATCCCACCATTTGCCGGTGTCTCTTTGGTCGAATTTCGCGACCGAATTCAGCTGACCCCGTATTACTGGGTCCGGGAATTCGTCGGTTATGGCAGGTACCGAGCGGATGAAGTGGGCCTTCCGCCCGAGCACAATTTGCACTCGTTTTTCAACGCTATCATGGGGAAGAACGAGATTTGGGTGGTGGTATCTTGGCAGCGGTTTGATGACGGGCGCGAGGAGCCCCTAAACCTCATATATCTGGACCCTGAAGCGACGGAGGAGGATGCGAAAGACCGTCTAGAGTCGCTAGCTCGGTTCATGAACAAATCGAAGGAAGAGCTACTTGAACTTGCCCGGCTGTTCAAAGAGCCGGACCAGCACTTGGCCTACATTGAGGAGCGATTCCCCGACGTGAAGATGGGCAGGCCCGAGTCCGGTACGATTGATGAACGCGATCTGTACCAGGCGCGACTAAAGGTTATGGCGGGACTGCAGCCAAAGACCGTTGAGCTCATCGTTCGCGCTGATTCGACCGACGACCCAAAGAAACGCGAGCTGATCGAACGCGAAGCAGTACAGGCCTTCTTCGCGGAGATGGCGCACCTGTGGACGGAGGACATGGTACTGCGCTGGCAAAAGGCCAATCCAATCGGAACCGAGTGGATTCAAGAATTCGCGCGCGTGTTCCAGGAGCCCGCCAAGGAGATCGACCCTGTCAACCACGCCCTAGTGTTGAACTGGCTGCGGCGGGGATTGAATCTTCTCAGTGCCGAAGAACTCTCGGACACAATCCTGGGGCTGACCGGCCAGCGCCTGTCGCCAGGTACGCTAAAGAAACGGCGCGAGCGCCTGGGCCTGACCACCGAGCGCCGTCCGGGGCCACCGCCAAGAGCGGAGCAATAGTTTAGGACAGAGGCAGGGGGGCTTCTGTCCCAAACTCCTGACGAGGTATTCGCGCCAGCGCATTCTGGGCGCGTGATGAATGCCTCAACAGTGATGCGGCCCCAAGCCGACAACACCTCCCGCCAGTCCAGCGGGAACGGGGAGGCCAACGGACTCATCGTTGGTAAGTCCAACGGCGAAGGCCCTGGCGCCGCCTGTCGCGTTAGTAAGCCAAACTCCCAATGAAACAGCAGAATGCAGTTGAATCCTTCTTGGCTGGCCGCCGCGTGGTCATCGCCAAGTTCGTAGCTCACCGCTACAAGGAAGTGCAGAACAAGTCCAAGCGGGTCGTCGGCATCGTGAACCTTTACGAAGTTCAGTGTGCCGACGGGAAGGCCCCGACCGTCCAGGTCTGGTGCCCTCGCAGCGTTCAGACGGTCGATGAGGCCGCGAAGAACTGTCCGTGCCAGTTCAAGGACGGGCAGCGCCTCGTGATCGAGTTCGACCTGATGGAGCCGAACACGTTCGACGCCAAAAACGGCGTGCTGATTCGTGCCTCGGTTGTGTCTCCCTTGGAGTAGTCGGTAACGTGGCCACGCCTGGCGGCCCCGTGGGATGAGGTGGCAGGAGGATGCGGGCGCAGCCCGCGCCGCCTGCCACCCATCCTTGTCCGAGAGGTGTGTCCAGATGGGTAGAAATCAAAGGAAACATGAACCGAGCCAGAAATCTAGAATCCGACGAGCGGCTGCGTGCAGCGCAGCTCAATTTGGTCATGGGCGATTGGGTTAACTCGCTCGCGCCGTGGCAGGTGATTTCGCACATGACGTTTGGCTGGGAAGCGTCGATCCAGTCCGCGCAGCGTTGCTATGAAAAGTTCATGCGCACGGAGCTGTTTGGCGTGTCGTACTTCTATGCCCTGGAGCAGAACCCGAGCC
Organism: uncultured Opitutaceae bacterium; assembly: GCA_964471615.1. GTDB lineage: Bacteria > Verrucomicrobiota > Verrucomicrobiia > Opitutales > Opitutaceae > Opi-474. The sequence goes on along the minus strand of CAYYGV010000078.1, from coordinate 2,264 downwards.
GCGATGGCTACCACGTCCACGCGCTGTGGTGCGATTGCCTGAATCGCTCGCGACGGGAAATCTGGCGGGAGTGGTTCGACCGGTATGGTCGAGCGCGGATCGAGCCGGTCACCAACCGCGATGACGTGTCCGACTACTGCGCAAAGTATGTGACCAAGGAAAACGCGTGGTGGAACGTGAAGCTGATGGGCACCCGGCACCCCAGCATGGCAGATTTCAAGCTCTCGCCGGACGGCCAATGAAAGAGGAGCAGCATCGCTTTCTCAGCCTTCTGGGGCAATTGCCGGCACGTCTGACGGCGGAGCAGGTTGCCTGGGTGCTGAACTGCCAGCCGCATGACGTCCCGGTGCTGGTGGCGGCGCGATTGCTCAAGCCGTTGGGGAGTCCTCAGCCCAACAGCGTGAAGTATTTCGCCACAGTGGAAGTTCTAGAATTTGTGAAAGATCGAACCTGGCTGGCGAAGGTTACGAACATAGTGAGTCAGCACTGGAAAGAAAAAAATCTGCACAAAAGAGGCCGTTGTGCGCTTGTGACGGAGAACGGCCTAGCTGCGCCGATTGGGATGCTGGCAGAGCTGCGCTGATATCTGTGGGCCACGTCGACCGTTTCCAAACCCTTCGATATTGAAACGCTCGAAATCAGGGGCCGGGCAAGACGGTCCGGGTCGGGAAGTAAGAACTCGCCAGCCGCGGCGGTATGGCCATCCATGATTGCTACCCCAGAGCAATGTCGGACAGCCAATCAGCTTCTGCCAATAGCGCCGTTTTCCTGAGCTACGCGTCCCAAGACTCGGAGGCGGCGCGACGCATTTGCGAGGCATTGCGGACGGCGGGCGTCGATGTATGGTTCGACCAGAGCGAGCTCGTGGGCGGGGATGCGTGGGATGCGAAGATCCGCGGACAGATCGGATCGTGCGCGTTGTTCTTGCCTGTGATTTCGGCGGCGACGCAGGCGCGGCGCGAGGGATATTTCCGGCTGGAGTGGAAGCTTGCCGCCCAGCGTATGCAGATGATGTCGGAGCGCGCGGCGTTTCTGGTCCCCATTGTGATCGACGGCACGCGCGAAGGCGAGGGCGACGTGCCGGCGGAGTTTCGCGCGGTGCAATGGACGCGGCTGCCGGGCGGTGAGGTGCCGGCGGCATTCTGCGACCGGGTGCGGAGCTTGCTGGGCAGGACATCGCGATACGAGGTTCGCCCGGAGGCGACTGTCGCCGAACGGCCGGCCCGACGACGGAAGCGGGGCGGCCGGGCGGCAGCTTTGTTGACGACAGCGTTGTTGCTGACGGTCGCATGTGTTTGGTTCTGGCCAAAACCAGCGGAGGAGGGCCGGCCGGCTGCCGTCGCTCAGGCTCCTGTCGCGGCCGACAAGTCGGTCGCCGTCTTGCCGTTTGAAAATCGCAGCACGGAGAAGGAAAACGCGTTTTTCACCGATGGCATCCACGAGGACATTCTTACCAGTCTGGCGCGCCTCCGCGAGCTGCGCGTGGTGTCGCGAACGTCCGTGATGGAGTATCGCGGCACCACGAAGAAAATCCCGCAGATTGGGCGCGAACTGGGGGTCGCCTACGTGCTCGAGGGCAGCGTGCAGAGGGCGGGCAACAAGGTGCGTGTGACCGGGCAGCTTATCAAGGCGGCGACCGACGAGCATGTGTGGGCGCAGAGCTACGATCGAGACCTAAGCGACATCTTTGCCATCCAATCCGAGCTGGCGCAGGCGATCGCGGGTGAGCTCAAGGCGGCGCTCTCGCCGCGGGAGCAGCAGTTGCTCGCGCAGCGGCCAACAGAGAATACAGCTGCCTATGATCTGTTTCTTAAGGCCCGGCAGGTCGGCGGTGGAATTGTGCAAACCCGCGAGGACCTCAAGAGCGCGGAAAACCTGCTCACGTCGGCGGTTGAGATGGATCCGAATTTCGGACTCGCATGGTGCGCACTGGCCGAAATTCACTCGGGTATTATGGCCGCGAGCGTGGACACGACGCCGGCGCGACTGGAAAGGGCCCGGGTGGCGGTGGAACGTGCGCGGGCGTTGATTCCGGAGTCGCCGGCGGTGGCCCGGGCGCAGGGGGCCTACTATCTTTTTGCCGTCCGGGACCTGCCACGCGCCCTCAAGCATTTTGAGCGCTTGGTCGAGCTGCAGCCCAACGACCCCGAAACAAGGAAGTGGCTGGGCACCGCCCTGCTGATGCAAGGGCAGTGGAAGGAGGCGATGGAAACGCAGCGGCTCGCGACGCAGCTTGATCCCCGCAACGTCGCCTACGCGGACCG
>CAYYGV010000077.1:0-17844 GCA_964471615.1 uncultured Opitutaceae bacterium | reverse complement strand
TGCTCCGGGACATCTCGTTCGCGTTCCTCGTCGGCATCGTGACCTCCACGTTCTCCGCCATCTTCATTGCCGCCCAGGTGTTCTACTGGTGGCACAAGGGTGACCGGAAACACGTCGAGGCCCACCAGGACGTCGCGCCGAAGTACGAGTGGACGGGCTCCAGCAAGGCCTCCGAGTAACCCAGGCGCAAATCCGAGAGCGGCCGCCCGTTATTCGCCGGTGATCCCGCGAATACCCGGCGTCCGGCCACTCTCGGATTTCGTACCTCCGTCTTCGGATTTCGCATGCGTTGGGTCTACCAACCGCTCCCGGCCACCGAGGTCGAAGCGACGGCCCGCACGGCCGGCGTGAGCCGCGTGCTGGCGGAGCTCCTGCTCCGCAACGGCCACCGCGACCCCACGGCGACCGCGGCCTTCCTCGCCCCGGCTCTCGCTGGACTCGGCGACCCTTTCCTGCTGCGCCGACTCGATGCCGCGGCGACTAGGCTCCGTCAGGCGATCGCCGGCCGCGAATCCATCGTCGTGCTCGGCGACTACGACGTCGACGGCGTCTCCAGCACTGCGCTGCTCGTGTCCGTCCTGCGCTGCTTCGGCCTGCAGCCCCGCTTCGTCGTGCCGCGTCGTTCCGAGGACGGCTACGGCCTGTCGCGCAGCGCCATCGACCGCGCGCTCGAGGGCGGCAAGCCCGCGCTCTTCATCGCGCTCGACTGCGGCACGAATTCCCACGACGAGGTCGCGTATCTCGTGGGACAGGGGATCGACGTCATCGTCATCGACCACCACCGCTCGAAGGAGGCCGTGCTTTTGCAGGGCCTGCTGATCAACCCGCACGTCGAGCCCGACGGTGACGCGGCCGACGAGCCGTGGCGCAACCTCTGCACGGTCGGACTCGTGTTCAAGCTGGCGCACGGGCTCCTGAAGCAGCTGCGCGGGGAGAACCACCCGGTGGCGCTGGCGCTGAAGTTGCGCGACTATCTCGACCTCGTGGCGCTGGGCACCGTCGCCGACCTCGTGCCGCTGCTCGGGGAGAATCGGATCCTCGCGCGGCACGGCCTGCGGATCCTGCAGGACACCCGCCGTCCGGGCCTGCGGGCGCTGATGGAGGTGGCGGGAGTCAAGGCCGCCAACGGGATCAACCCGGTCGACATTTCCTTCCGCCTCGGGCCGCGCATCAACGCCTCGGGCCGGCTCGCCGACGCCGCGATGTCCGTGGACCTGCTGCTGAGCGAGGACGAGGGGTTCTGCGCCGACACGGCGCGCCAGCTCGACGCCTTCAACCGCGAACGGCAGGACATCGAGCGCCGGATCACCGAGGAGGCCGAGCGCATCATCGAGCGCGACTACGCGGCATCGCCGGGCATCGTGCTGTACCGCGAGGACTGGCATCCGGGCGTCGTCGGCATCGTCGCGGGCCGAGTGACCCGCAAGTACAACCGTCCCTGCGTGGTGCTGGGCAACGAGGGCGACCTGGCCAAGGGTTCGGCCCGCAGCATCGAGGGCGTGAGCCTCGTGGATATCCTGACGATCTGCGGCGGCGAACTGACGAGCTGGGGAGGGCATCCGATGGCCGTCGGCATCGCGATCGAGAAGCCGCGGCTGGACTCGTTCCGCGAGCGCTTCGCCGAGACGATCCGCGCGCATGCCGGCAGCGACATCGCCGAGCGCGAGCTGGTGTTGTCGGCCTGGCTGGAGCTGGGGCAGGTGACCGAGCAGCTGATGACCGAACTCGAGGCTCTGCACCCGTACGGGCAGGGGAATCCCGAGCCGGTGTTCGGCGTGAGCCGGGTCGTGCTGCGGCAGCCGCCCGAAGTGTTCAAGCTGCAGCATTTCCGCTTCATGCTGGAGAACGGCCGAGGCCGGCGTCTGCACGGCGTGGCGTGGAAAATGGGACACCGCGTGCCGCCGACGGGAGTGCCGCTGGACCTCGCGGTGCAGCTGAACTGGAACCACTTCAACGACCGGAAACTGCTCCAGCTCGAGCTCATCGACTGGCGCCGGGCCGAGGGCTAACTTCGCGCTTGCACTCGGCTGCCAATCCCTGCTTTTTCCCACCTTCACGCGGCCATAGCTCAACTGGATAGAGCGCCAGACTACGAATCTGGAGGTTTGGGGTTCGACTCCCTATGGCCGCGCCACTTTTCCGCAACGCCCTAACCCTCACCGGTTAGGGCTTTTTTTATGCCGACGGACGCCTGACGGACTAACGGCGGGACGAATCGGGGTTGCTGGCTGCGACGGCCGTGTTGGGTAAGCGGAGGTGAGGTTGACCGCGGATTTCGCGGAATGGAACGGATGCCTCGGTCCGATGCAATGCCGACTGGCCGGCGACTGCGCGTCGCCGGCCAGTCGGCATTGCGGTCGAGAGGGGGCCCTGACGAAGCACCGGATCGTCGTCCAAGGCCGAGCGGACCTAGCGTTGCGCGCAGCGCAACGCTAGGTCCGCGAGGACTCGTCTGCGCTCCCGGCCGCAAATCCGCGAAATCCGTGGTTAAAGAGCTGCCGAATCGCCCCAAGTCACAGGCCAAACCGAACGCCCGCCCGCAGCACAGCCTCGAAGTCGGGTACCTAGTAAGGCCCGATCTCCTTCAGCAGTTCGTGCACCTCGTCCTCGTGACGGAAATGAACGAGCAGATAGACGCCGTTACGGCCGATCGCGTCGAGCAGGGGCAGGACCTCAGCCGGCTCGATGCTGACGACTTGGACGCATTTCCCGCCGGCGAGGATCCGGCGGTATAGGTCGTACCAACGACGGTGACCGCCGCCCTCGATGCCCGCCTGCGGTGTCCACTCGATCGCGTCGAGTGCCTCGATCCCGAGCAGCGCGTCGAGATGGCAGACCGCCTGGGTGCCGTCGAGATGGTAGAGCGAGCAGTCGAGCCACTCGCACTGCGCCGAAAGGCTGGGCACGACGAACTCCCGGAACATCGCGGGCGAGAGCATCGCCGAGATGTCGTTCTGGAGCTTCGCCGTCTTCCCGGGGCCGACGGCATAAAAAGCCCCAAAGGCCGACCAGCCGTCCTCGGTGCGGGTCAGGTCGTAGATGCGCTGGTACGCCTCGAACCAGACCTGGTTGATCTCGGCCAGCTTCGCGTGAACCCACGCCGGGCGCTCGATGAGGTCGAGGCACACCGTCTGGCCGCCGCGGAGCGACGAGAGGGTGTCGAGGTTCTCGATCAGGTCCGGGCAGCCGACCAGGTACTTGCCCCGGGCGCGCGCAACATTGGCGCGGATCAGCGCCTCGGTGACCTGCCACCACGGATGCGCGGGATCGAATCGCAGCGGCGGGAGCCGCTCGGGTTCGGCCTCGTGCTCGATGCAGGAGTGAAACCAGACCGTGTCCGGCGCAAAGCCCGGCTCCGAGCCGCAGAAAAGCGCGAGCGAGCCCGGGCCGATATCGGTCGCAGCGAGCGGGATGATCTCCGCCGGAAACGCGTTTCCCGCGAGGTAGCGGTGATTCTCGGTCGCCCGGTACTCGGCGTCGCAGTACTGGTCGCGCAGGCTGGCCGGACGGGGCGCCGGCGGGACCGCCTCACGCGGAGCGCCCCGCGCGGGCGGGGAACCCCACATCCCGACCAGCAGTCCCTCGCGCCGCCACCAGCGCGCGAAACGATCCTGCGTCTCGCGCCAGTTTGATTTCCAGCTGGGGGCGGGCAGTCCCGCGGCATTCGGGCTCATCGAAGATAAGGGGGAGTGGTCCGACGGTACTCTCATCCGCGAACGACGGTGGCAACCTCCAACCCGGTCGAGGGGTGGTGTAACGACTCGACAGAGCGGACCGCGGAGCCTAACTGCTACCAGCCATTCGCCACCCCTGAGCCCATGCCGGAATCCACCTTGCGCGCCCGCATCGCTGTCTGGAAGGCACGCACGTCCGACCGGGTCATTGCCCGGCTGATGAAGGTGCCGGCAGGCGGGCCGTTCCGGGCGCTGGCGACCATCCTCGCCATGGTGTTCGTGGTGGGCCTGATTGACTACTCGATCGGCCCGCGGGCCTCGGTGACGCTGCTGTACGTGATCCCGATCGCCCTGTCGGTGGCCTGGCTGGGCGCGCGCGCGGGAAGCGGCATCGCCGCCGTCGCCGTGCTGGCGCGCGTGGCCGGCGACTTGAGCTGGGGCCCTTACGAGTACCCGGAGGCGGCGATCTGGAACCGCTTCACCGACCTGTCCATTTATCTGGCGATGGTCTGGGCGCTGGACGCGCTGCTCAACTCCCAGCGCCGCCTCGAGGACCGGGTCGCGGACCGGACGCGCGAGCTGCAGCAGGCCGTGGCGGACCGCCGCCAACTGGAGCGCGAGCTCCTGCAGATCAGCTCGCGCGAGCGCAGCCTGCTCGGGCAGGAGCTGCACGACGACATCTGCCAGCACCTGGTGGGCACCGCCCTTTCGGCCAAGGTGCTCGCGAGCCATCTCAAGGACCGCGATCCGGCCGGGGCGGCGAACGCCGAGGCGATCGTCGGCCTGATCGAGACCGGCGCGGAAAAGTCCCGGCGCCTCGCCCGGGGCCTTCTGCTCGGCGCCATCGAGCCGGAGCTCCTGCCGGAAAAGCTCGCGGAGATGGTGGAGGAGGCGGGCCGTGACGGCCTCGTCTGCCGCTTCCGTCACGACGGCCGGACCCTGGTCTCCGACGCCGGCGTCGCGGCCCAGCTGTTTCGCATCGCCGAGGAGGCCGTGCGCAACGCCGGCCGCCATGCCCAGGCTCAGCTCGTCGAGGTGTCGCTGGAGACGCGGGGCGACACCATTGTGCTTGAAGTGCGGGATGACGGACGAGGCCTGGGACAAGAGGCGCCGGAAGCGGACCGGATGGGCTTGCGCATCATGTCGAATCGCGCCGCATTCATCGGCGGCACGCTGACCATCCACTCGAAGCTGGGCCAAGGCACCCGCGTGGTCTGCGAGCTCCCGCGTATTTCCTCTCCATGAGCACCCCCCGAACCCGCGTTTTCATCGTCGACGACCATCCACTCGTGCGCGAGTGGCTCGCGAACTTGCTTCGGCTGGAGGCGGATCTCGAGGTGGTGGGCGAGGCCGAGGATGCCGCTGGCGCCCTCGAGCAGATGATTGCCGCGCCGCCGGACATCGCCGTCGTGGACCTCTCGCTCAAGCGCGGCTCCGGGCTGATGCTGATCAAGGATCTCGTTGCGCACCTGCCGGCCACGCGGGTGGTGGTGCTCTCGATGCACGAGGAGATCGGCGACGTGGAGCGCGCGTTTCGCGCCGGGGCCTTGGGTTACGTCATGAAGCGGGAGTCCACCGGTCAGATTGTCGCTGCGATCCGGCAGGTCCAGGAGGGCAAGCTGTTCGCCGACGCCGCCGTACTCGCTCAGCTGACGCAGCGCATGGTCGGCCGCACCGGGGGCCCCGGCGAGAACACGGTGGACCTCCTCAGTGATCGCGAGCTCGACGTGTTCCGGCGGCTGGGCGAGGGGCACCCCACGCGCCGCATCGCGGAGGAGCTCAACGTGAGCCAGAAGACCGTCCAGGCGTACTGCGCGCGCATCAAGATCAAGCTCGGCTTGGCCGACAGCTCGCAACTGGCGCGGGCGGCGGTCCGCTGGAGCGAGCAGAAGCGGGCGTGACCTTTTACACTCCTTAGGACGAAGTCCTACGTGAGGTTCGGGGTGGGTCGGGCAGACGGAGGCCCGGCATCCGGTGTACGGTCGGTCATGCCAAGCGCCTTGGCCGCCGAACAGCCGGATCCTGATTCACCGAGCCTGACGCCTCTGGCCCGCTGGCGGCTCGCGGCCCGACTGTTGTCCAAAGGCGGTCGCGGGTGGTGGCAGGCCGGCCGATTTCTGGCCCGCGGGTTGGCGGACCGGCAGCGGACCGCCGATTGGCTGGCCCACCTTTCGAGCCCAGACCTAATCCGGGTGTGGCAGGCAGCGCCCGAACTGGCGACCCGCCTGCAGGGGGACTATCTCGATCTCGCTTGGACGGCGACTGAGCGGTTCGACGCGCTGGTCGGCCATCATACGTCGCTTGCGGATCTGTTCGGTCCACTGGAACTGGAGTCGCTTTATTTCGGCATGGTTCCCCTCGTGCGCCTGCGGCGTCCGGACGGGCAGGGCGCGCTGGAGGTCTCGCTGGGTCATCGGCCGGAGCTGGGACCACGCGGCGAACTCGTCCTGGCGGTCCGCGACTCGCGAACCGGCATCTGGATTGCCGCTCTGGCGTTCTCGTTCTGCTTCAGCTTTGGCCGGAGAGGTATCGTCATCGGTGGTCTGCAGGCGGAACCGGGTGCGGTCACGCGCCACCTGATTCACGAGCTGCCTAAGGAAATGCACGGCCTGCGCCCCAAGGCCCTGGCGTTGTGGGCGCTGCAGGAACTCGGCTCCCTGTGGCGGATCGAGGCCATTCAGGCGGTGCCCGACGCACGCGCCGTGTGCCCCAATGGTGCGCGTGGCCCGATGGCCGTGGAATCCGGCGACGAGTTCTGGCGCGAAAGTGATGGCCGGCGATTGCCTCACGGTGCGTGGGAGTTGCCACGGGAGACCCGTGCGCGCTCGCGGGAGGAGCTGAAACCCAGCCGTCGCCGGAGCCATGAGCGGCGGTATGCCATGCTGGCGGCGCTGCGGCCGCTGCTACTGGATGCCGGTCGGGAGTTGGTTTCAGGTCCGAGTGAGACGGGCTACGTTCAGCCGCGTGAATTTCTCCTCGAACCTGCTGTCGAATTGTCCGGGCACTCGGCTTGGCCGATGCCGATTCTGCCCTCGGTACCGCCGGATGATCCGGCGCTGATGCTGCCGGGTGAAATCAGTCCCGTGCCCACGTCCTAGGTTTTAACCCACCACCAAAGCCAACCTGATGACGCATACCACAAAGGTGATACGTCCGAGGTCAGGATCCCGGAGGATTACCGACGGCACTATAGGGTTGATACTCTAGGTGCGGTCCGCATGTATCGCCGCGCCCAACTTCGCAACGCCCCCGCCGCGCGAATCTGCACTCCACCAAACCTGAATACTCCCGCACTTGCCGCCCGTCGGACTTGCGCCGCGCCGATTGAACCACGGTCGTGCTGGATCGCCCTTTGTCGGTGGGTGCTTCGGGTCGGTGGGTTGGGGCGGATCGCATGGGTGGTGCTTGGCCTCGGTTGCTTTTTGGCGGCTGGAAACGCGCAGACGCTGTATTGGGACATCAATGGCTCGACGGCCGGGGCGGGCGGCGCGACTCCCAGCGGCAATTGGAATACCACCGGCGCCACCAACTGGAGTAGTGTCGCGGCCGGCACCGGGTCGACGGCGAACTGGACCTCGGGCGCGGATGCGGTTTTCAGCGCGGGCACCGACGCGACCGGCAGCTATACAGTCACGCTCGGGGCGAGCATGAACGTCGGCAATCTCACCGTGGAGGACGGCACGTTGGGGATCACGGCAAACACCCTGAACTTCACCCGCGTTGGGGGCTCGACCATCAACGTCGCGTCCGGCCTCACGACCACCGTCTCAAGCATCCTCGGCGGTTCGGTTGCCATCATCAAGGATGGTAACGGCACATTCGTCACCGGCGGCGCGAGCGGGAACACGGCGACGGGATCGGTCACGATCAAGAACGGCGTGTTCGAGATCGCGAAGACCGCGTATGTCGGCGGCATCGACAATGCCGCGGCCGTGTCGGTCGATGCCACCGGTACGCTCCGGTTGAACGGCGGGACGCTCTACACGCAGGAGACAATCGGCTCTCTGGCCGGCTCGGGCACTGTGACCAACGTGGGTTTGGCCGCCGTCAACCTCGTCATCGGCGGCGGCACCTCGACCACGTTCTCCGGCACCATCACCAACGGCACAAACGCGCTGAACCTCGTCAAGAACGGTGGCACCGGCACGTTCACCGTCAGCGGCGCGAACTCCTATACCGGAGTGACCACGGTCTCGACCGGCACGCTCAACGTCCAGAACTCGCGGCCCTCGGCGCCACGGCCAGCGGGACCACGGTGGCGTCGGGCGCGGCTTTGGAACTGCAGGGCGGCATCGCGGTCGGCGCCGAAGCGCTGTCGCTCAGCGGCACTGGCGTGAGCAGCAACGGCGCGCTACGAAATGTCGCGGACAACAATTCCTGGGCCGGCAACCTCACGCTGGCGGCGGCATCCGAGATCCAGAGCGACGCGGGCGCGCTCACGATCTCCGGCGGCGTGTCCGGCGCCAATTTCGGCCTGACCGTGGACGGAGCGGGCGACACGTCAATCAGCGGGGTGGTGGCCCTGGGTTCGAGCGGGATCACCAAGAACGGAACCGGCACCCTGACGCTGAGCGGGGCGAACACTTACACCGGTGCCACCGCGATCAACGCCGGCACCCTGAGCATCAACACGCTTGCCAGCGTCTCGGGCGGTGCCTCCTCCCTCGGGGCCCCGACCTCCGCAGCGAACGGGACCATTTCGATCGGCTCGGGCACGAACGGAGCGACGCTGCGGTACACTGGCGCGGGTTCGACCTCGAACCGCGTGATCAACCTTGCTGGCACGACCGGCGGCGCGACGATCGATGCCTCCGGGTCCGGCGCTCTCACGCTCAGCTCGGCGTTTACCGCGACCGGGGCGGGCAGCAAGACGCTCACGCTGACGGGTTCGAGCACTGCGGCCAACACGATCTCCGGCGCCATCGTGAACAACTCCGGGGCCAACATTACGTCTCTGGTCAAGGATGGGACGGGCCTCTGGGTGCTCACGGGCAACAATACCTTCACGGGCAGCACCACGCTGCTCAACGGCACGCTCCGCATTGCGGCCGACAATCGCCTGGGCACGGCGCCAGGCTCCGCTACCGCGAACATGCTGGTCTTCGACGGCGGCACCCTCGAGGCGAGCGGCGGCTTCACCCTCAATGCCAACCGCGGAACCACGATCAACTCCGGTGGCGGGACGATCGACGTGAACTCGGGCGCCACGGTCACGTACAACGGCATCCTCGCCGGCAGCGGCACGCTTAACAAGACAGACGCCGGCGTCCTGGTGCTTGGCGGGGCGACCACTAACACGCACACCGGCGACATCAACGTTGCGGGTGGTACGCTTCGGCTGAACAAGACAGTCGCCAACACCGGGATTGGTGATTCGGCCAATGTCACGGTGGCGTCGGGCGCGTCGCTGGTCCTGAACGGCGGGGTGGGGGAGACCATCGGCTCGCTCGCGGGCGGTGGCACCGTCGATAACACCAACCTGGCGGCGGTCACCCTGACCACCGGCGGCAACAACGGCACGACCGACTTCTCCGGCGTGCTGCAGAACACGGGCGGCGCGCTCTCCCTGGTCAAGAACGGCACCGGCACCCAGACCCTCTCGGGCTCGGTGGCCAACACCAACACCGGCGCGACAACGATCAACGATGGCACGCTGGCCCTCAACAAGTCCGCCGGGGTCGATGCGCTGGGTTCGACCAGCATCACGGTGGGCGACAGCACGGGCGGGGCGGCGAGCGCCAACCTCGTGCTGCAGGCGAGCAACCAGATCTCGAACAGCGCGCTCGTCACGGTGAACTCGGACGGACGGTTCAGCACCGGCAATTTCAGCGAGACGATCGACCGCATCGCCGGCACCGGCATCATCGACCTCGCCACGAGCGGCTACCTCACGATCGGCGGCAACAACGGCAGCTCGACGTTCTCCGGCTCCCTCACCGGGTCGGGCACGCTGGAAAAGGCCGGCTCGGGCACGCTCACCCTGGGCAGCAACATCAGTTTCACCAGCGGCACCCTTGTGCTGAGCGGCGGCACGCTGGCGCTCGCCGGCACGACCCTGACGGTGAACACCATCCACATCACCGGGAACACCGTCATCGACTTCGGCAACGCCTCCGCGTCGACGCTGAGCGCAACGAATTTCATCATCGACGGCGGCGTGACGGTCTCGATCACCAACTGGGTCGACCTCACCGACTTCTTCGGCGCGCAGAGCTGGACCGGCGCGGTGTACAACACCACCGGCAGCATACCGATGAACCAGGTCACCTTCTCCGGCTTCACTGCGAGCACCACGCAGTGGAACAGCTTCGACAACCAGATCACGCCGGTGCCGGAGCCGTCCGCCTACGGCGCGGTCCTCGCCGCGCTGGCGCTCGGGTGGGTCGCTTGGCGGCGCCGGGTGGCCGCGTAGTGAAAGCAGGGCGGGGCTGACGGCGCGGACGGGGTGAACGCCTCAGGGGCCGGTCCGTATCGACGGCAACGGATGCGCAGCAATTCCGGTGGCGGGCCCGCGCGCTCCGCGGTATCCTACCGAGTGAGGAATCCCGGTAATCGCCGGGAAACTCCCGGCGCCAAGCTCCGCCGGAACAGCGCAGTTACCTCAAACTCCGTCCCCATGAGCACCCACACCTACCTCGACCATGGGTTGGCCATCCTCAATACGCGCCTCGGCGTGCCGGGCATCGGCTCCTCCAGCCCGCTGAGCGAGTCCTGCCATCCCTTCATCACGATCTCGCGTGAGACCGGCGCCGGCGCCACCACGCTGGGCCAGCACCTGCTGCCGCTGCTGGAGGCCAATCTGGGCAAGGAGGGCCGCAACTGGACGTTCCTCGACAAGAACCTCATCACCCACGCCCTGACCCAGAACCGCCTGCCCGAGAGCCTGGCGAAGTACCTGCCGGAGGAGCGCGTGTCGGAGCTTACCGGGTTGATCGGCGAGATCGTCGGCCTGCACCCGCCGCTGTGGGAGCTCGAGCAGCGGGTCTCCGAGGCGATCTTCAAGCTCGCCCGGGTGGGCTGCGTGATCTTCGCGGGCCGGGCGGCGCATCTCGTGACGCGCAGCCTGCCGGACGGCTTCCACATCCGGCTGGTGGCGCCGCTCGAGGTCCGCATCGCCCGCATGCAGGACCAGGAGCACCTCACCCGGACCGAGGCCGAGCGGAAGATCGAGGAACTCGATCGCGCCCGCCGGCGCTACGTGCTCGCGAACTTCGGCAAGGACATCGACGACCCGCGCACCTACGACCTCGTCATCAACACCGGCCGCATCCTCCCGGCGACGGCCGCCCAGATGGTGCTGGCCGCCATGGTGGACCGGATCCGCGCGTCCGCCGCGGCCCCGGTCTCGGCCCCGCTGGCCCACGCCTAGGGGCTAGCGGCGCCGGCTCTCGATGTTCGGCAGGAAGACCGTGAGCAGGCCGATCAGCGGCAGGAAGCCGCAGTAGAAGAACACGCGCTCGATGCCGATGAAGTCGGCGAGCCGGCCGAGCGCGGCGGACGACACGCCGCTGATGCCGAAGGCGAAGCCGAAGAACAGGCCCGCGATCAGGCCGACCTTGCCCGGGATCAGCTCCTGCGCGTAGACGAGGATCGCGGAGAAGGCGGACGAGAGGATCAGCCCGATGACCACGCTGAGCACCGCTGTGGCGGCGAGCCCGACATGCGGCAGGAGCAGCGAGAACGGCGCCACGCCGAGGATTGAGAACCAGATCACGTACTTCCGCCCGAACCGGTCGCCGAGTGGGCCGCCGAAAAACGTGCCGGCGGCCACCGCGAAGAGGAAGGCGAACAGGTACAGCTGCGACTCGTGGATCGTGAGGTTGAAATGGTGGATCAGGTAGAACGTGTAGTAGTTCGTGAGGCTCACGAGGTACACGTACTTCGAGAAAATCAGCACGAGCAGGATGGTGATCGTGAACAGGACGGTCCGGCGCGGGAAGCGCGAGGCGGCGGCCTGCTGCCGCGCCCGGCTGCGGGCGATGTGGTGGTCGAGGTTCCGCTGGTACCATCCGCCCACCCGGTAGAGGACGACGATGCCCGCGGCCGCGAGGATCGAGAACCAGATGACCGCCGGCTGACCGTGGCCCACGATGATCATGCCGGCCAGGGGCCCGAGCGAGGAACCGAGATTGCCCCCGACTTGGAACAGCGATTGCGCGAAGCCGTGGCGCCCGCCCGCGGCCATGTGCGCGATGCGCGAGGCCTCGGGATGGAAGATCGAGGAGCCCATGCCCACCAGCGCGGCCGAGACGAGGATCAGCCGATAGTCGTCCGCCCGCGACAGGAGCACCAGGCCGACCAGCGTGAGCCCCATGCCGATCGCGAGCGAGTAGGGCTTCGGCTTCCGGTCCGTGTAGAAACCCACGAACGGCTGCAGCAGCGACGCCGTCGCCTGGAATGTGAGCGTGATCAGTCCGACCTGCAGGAAGGAGAGCCGGTAGTTCTCCTTCAGCATCGGATAAATCGCCGGGAGCAGCGACTGAATGGTGTCGTTCAGCAGGTGCGAGAAGCTCATGGCGAACAGCACCGGCAACACGGTCTGCTCGGTCCCATGCGAACCCTCGGCCTCCACGGCTTGCGCGCGATCCATGTCCAGCGTGGTAATCATCTGGCGGACGCTGAAAAGAAGAAACGCGCGGCGGCCTTCGCCACCGAGCGGTCAAGGCACCGGCGCCGGGCGCGCGTCGGCTACACTGCGGACTTGTCGCGGCCGAGCAGCACCACCACGTCGGCGCGCCGGGACTCGGGCGTGACCAGCAGTTTCACGAGCTTGCCGTCCTTCAGTTCGCCCTCAAGGACCGTCGCATCGGGCGCGTGGAGCTTGAACGTCGCGTCCCAGCGGTCCGCCGGCCACGCCGGGAACAGGTAGAGCTTCGTCCCGACGGGCTGCAGCAGCATGGCCTGAAGGGCGAGCTGCGTGACGGAGCCGTGGTCGAAATCGGGCACCCAGTCGTAGTTCGGACCCCAGAAGCCGCGGAAGCGCCCGCAGGCGTTGGCCGCGTCGGTGTAGTTCTTCGCGACATAGAAGGTCGCCGCCTCGGTGAGGCCAAGCAGCGCGGCGTGCAGCGCGTCCTGCCGCCAGCCGCCGGTGTCGGGAAAGGTCCGGCGGGTGAAGGTCCAGCGCGCGACATCCAGGTCGGGCCGCCCGATCCCGTAGAGGCGGAACGGAAAGACCGCGTAGAGCTCGGGATTTTCGGTGTTGCTGGGCACGTTCTCGTGACGGGCGGCGGGGAGCAGGCGGCGATGGCCGTCGACCTCGCCCGTCGGGATCTC
Organism: uncultured Opitutaceae bacterium; assembly: GCA_964471615.1. Taxonomy (GTDB): domain Bacteria; phylum Verrucomicrobiota; class Verrucomicrobiia; order Opitutales; family Opitutaceae; genus Opi-474. Next base: position 4,897 of record CAYYGV010000077.1, on the reverse strand, counting down.
GGGCAGGCGCCCGCGCAGCGCCTGCCAGGCCTGACGATCAGCCTCGGTCACTGCGGGGGGCGCCAGGGCGAGCAGCCGGTCCACGACGTAGTGGAGTCCCGCGACGTCGGGGAGGGGATTCTCCGTTTCCCACCAGGTCTCGAGCGCCTGCGAGGGCGCGAGGCGCAGGCGACCCAGCGCGTCCGGCGGGTAATGCGTCGCAAAGAACTCGAGCACGGCCCGCGCGATCGGCAGCAGTTCCTCCTGCAGCAGCGCCTGGTCGCCGGTGTGGGCGTAGGCCTCCAGCATCAGGGCGGTCAGCTCGAGCCCGCCGTTCCAGTGCCGACGGATGTAGTGGTTCTCGATTTCGTTCACCGCGCGTCCAGTCCGGTCCCAGCCGTAGTTGCCCGGGACATGCGTGCCCCAGAAATAAAACGTCTCGGGGAAGAATGCCCCGCCGTGACCGAACCAGACCCGGGTGCGGTGCTCGGCAAGCGGGAGGAAATCGCGGTACATCCGCAGCAGCGGCCGCAGGATCTCGTAGTCGCCGTTCGCGAGCAGGGCCCAGTAGATGAGCCGCGTGTTCTGGAACCAGTAGCCGCCGCCCCAGCGCCGGTAGTCGGCGTCGAAGTCCTCGCCCTTCAGCTTCCAGTCGGCGGTGAACAGTCCGCCGTTGAACTTGATCGGGAACAGGCCGCGACCACAGCAGGCGACGAGGTAGCGCTGCCAGGCCGACTGCTGGCCGATCAGCTCCGCCTGGCCCCAGTCCGGGGCCCGTGCCACGGGCCGAATGTAGCTGCGTTCCCAGAATTCGCGCCACCAAGCCTGATGGTCGCGCCAGAGGTCATCCGCCGACGCCTGGGCGGGCGCGGCTGCCGTCAGCTGGGCGAGCCAGGCATCCACCGTGCCGGTCTGCGCCGCATGCGCGACCGCGACCACCGTCGCCGTGGTCACCGGCCGAGCCGTCACCAGCGCGTCATCCCCGTCGCGGATCAGGCCTTCGCCCGCGAGCCGGACGCCAAACGTGCGATGGAGCAGGGGATCGCGGGAGTGCGCCTTGTGGTCCCCGAGCCCCTGTTGATCAAGGGTCAGCGCCCACACCGAGGACTCATTGCGCTGGTACCAGATGACCGCGGCGGGATCGGTTGTGACCAAACGGTCGGGCAGGGATTCGAGCGGCACGGGACCGCCCTCGATCCCATAGGCGGCGCCCTCCTCGATCGGCGCCAGTTTCCGGCGCGCGGTGCGCCAGGGATCGAGCCGGGCGCGCACCGTGCAGGGCGTGCGACTGGTCACGTCCACGACCAGGCGCGGCCAATGGGCATCGAGCCAGACGCGCACCGTGAGGTCGCCGTTGGTGACGACCACCGAGGCGTCGGCCAGGGAGAGGCGCTGCTCGAACTTGCCGGATGCGACGGTCAGCGGCGGCGAGAACTGGAGACGGATCCGTCCGAGCTTGATCAGCCGTCCGAGGTGATCCCACGCGTCATTCTTCGCGAGATAGAGGACCAGGTCGCCGCTGGACTCGGTCCAGACATTCGCGGCCAGGTTGCCGTTGCCGATGGGGAGGGAATCGGCCGAGGTTTGGCCGGGGGTGGACCAGGTGACGTCGCCAATCACGCGGGGAGTTCAGGCGCGGCGGAGGGAAGAGGCAAGACTGTGTGGAGGGGAGGCACGTCGGGCGAACATCGAACATCGAACTTCGAAGTTATGGACGGTGCGTTCGGCCAGCCCTGAGGGCGCAATAGTCGAGCATCGGTGCTAGGGTCTTTCTCTGCTTCGACGTTGGTTGTTCGATGTTCGGTGTCCGATGTTCGTCTGGACCCCAAAAAAAAGCGGCGGAGCCTTTCGGTTCCGCCGCCAGCAGGTGATACCAGTCAAACTGCCTCAAATAGCTTTGGGTAACTCGACGCCGTTGAATTCCACCGGGTGCGGGTGGTTGCGCTTCTCCTTGTGGAGGTGGTGGCGCTTCACGAGCATCCGGTCGAGTTTGTCGATCAGCTCGGAGATCGCCTTGTGGCACTCCTCGCCCTGCACGGTGGCATTGATGTCCGGGCCGTGAATCTCGATGTGGCCCTTGGCCTTGAACCGGTTGGCGATCGCCTCGTTGCGGTCACACTCCAATTCCACGCGGACGCGGACAATGCGGTCCTCGTGCCGAAACAATCGCTGTGCTTTCTCCCGAACAAAGGTCTTCAGAGACGGAGTGAGTTCGAGGTGGATGCCCGAGACGATTACTTCGTGGTTGTTTTGGCTGTTCATGTTTCTGTTTTGTGGGGTTTAACCAAGCCAGGGGGCTTAAGGCGCCCTGACGAAAAATCGCACCAATCCCATGCCTCTGCACATCGGCACACTGGAAAAATACTCAACCGTGATTGTCACCGGGGGATCTTCTGGGATCGGAAAATCCTTCATTGAGCGTGCGGCCAAACTGAAACCGGAGCTTCATTTTTGCAACCTCTCCCGGCGGGTTCCGGACATAAAAAAGTCAGGTATTAATTTGAACCATTTTGGCTGCGATTTGTCCCGCCCTGCCGACCTCGAGCGGGCCGTGGCGAAGGTGACGGAGTTCCTCGCCCAGTCCGCGCCCCCGGGTCGGGTCCTGCTGGTGAACAACTCGGGCTTCGGGGGCTATGGGCATTTTCCCGCCCCGTCTCTGGGGCATCAACTGGAGATGCTGGACGTGAACATCCGGGCCGTCGTCCACCTCACCGGCCTCCTGCTGCCGGCGATCCGTGAGCGCGGCGGGGCGATCATCAACGTGGCCTCGACGGCGGCCTTCCAGCCGACGGCGTACATGGCCACCTACGGCGCCTCCAAGGCGTTCGTGCTGCACTGGTCGCTCGCCCTGCATGAGGAACTCCGGGGCTCCGGCGTGCAGACGCTGGCGGTCTGCCCGGGTCCGACCGCCACTGACTTCTTCCGTCGCGCCGGCATGCAGTCCGGCACCGTGTCCCCGTCGTTGAGCATGAGCGCCGACGAGGTGGTCGCCGCCGCGTTCCGTGCGCTTGCCGCCGGCCGGAGTCAGGTCGTCACCGGCTGGAAGAACCGCCTCGGTGCGGGTCTGATCACGAAACTGCCCAAGCCGGTGGCCGCCCGGGCCGCAGCGAAGGTGCTGGCGCGCTACCGCCTGAAGCAGGTGCAACGATGAACCCGGGTTCCACCGCCTCGGGCAATTTCGGCGAATTTGCCCGCCGGGCCTGCGCCTGGCCGCGCCGCACCGAGCAGGGTCCGGTGCGGATGATCGCCCCCGACGAGTTCCCGCGCTGGATCGTGCACGAGGACGAGCGCCTGCTCGTGGTCAGCAAGCCCGGCGATGTCGTCTGCCACCCCTCCAAGGCCGGCCCGTGGTCGAGTCTGGTCGGCGCCGCGCGCGAGTACACGCGGCTGCCCACCGTTCACCTGGTCTTCCGGCTCGATCGCGAGACCAGTGGCATCGTGGTGCTCGCCAAGGATCCGAAGACGGCGAGCCGCCTGCAGACCGCGATGCAGGACCGGCGCGTCGGCAAGGCCTATGAGGCCGTGCTGGTCGGCGAACTGCCCGGGCCCGTCACCGTCGACCAACCGCTCGGCGACGACACGTCGAGTCCGGTCTATGTGAAGTCCACCGTGGTCGCCGGCGGCCAGCCGGCCATCAGCCATTTCACCCCGCGCGCGAGCGGGGGCGGCGTCACGCTGGCCCGCGTCGTGACCGAAACCGGGCGCAAGCACCAGATTCGCGTCCATGCGCACTGGCTTGGATTCCCGCTGGTCGGCGACAAGATCTACGGCCCCGACGACCGGCTCTACCTCGATTTCATCACGACCGGCTGGACGCCGGCGCTGGCCGAGCGGCTGTGGCTCGAGCGCCAGGCGCTGCATTGCGCGGAGATCGACCTGCGCGCGACGGGCTTCGACCACGTCTTCCGCGCACCCTTGCCGGCCGATCTACGGGCCTTCCTCGCGACGCGTGGGGTCACGCCGCCCTAGGCGGGGAGTGACGGCGGATCTTTTCACAGGAGGTAACGGAGGGAACGGAGTGGGGAACCGTTTCTTTTAGCTATCTTCACCAGAGCAGCGACCCTTCCATTTGGATGATTAGCGTAGATTAGTGGTTTACGCTCTCCGTTCCCTCCGTTGCCTCCTGTGAACCCTCAGGGTTTGGTCCTTGTCAGCCAGCCGACGGCGGTCGTAAGCGCGGCCTGATGGGCGGCGATCCGCTGTTCGAGGGGAAAAGACGACGGCGACTCGAGCGTGTAGGTGAGCGTGGAGTGATTGGCGCGCAGGTAGATCGATTCCGGCCAGAGTTCGCGGAGCGCGGGGTCGGCGATGGGACGAAGGATGCCCGCTTTGGCCTCGCGGCCGTCGATGATCGGGCTGTGGTCGATCGGACAGACCGGGGCGACCGCGGCGAGCATCTCCTCCGCGAGACTGTGCCGGCCGGTCGGGTTCAGCTCGTAAAGATAGTAGCCCTTCGATTCCCAGTCCTCGTGCACCGAAAGGCAGGCCGTGAAATTCGGCTGTCGCTTCAGCCAGCGCACGTGCGCCTGAATCTCGGGCGACTGGAGGTGCTTGTAGTCGCGGTTCAGGTCGACGCCCGCCGGGTTTTCCCGCGTCCCACGGGCCAGGCCGGCCGGGTTAAGCATGGGACAGATGAACCAATGGGCGCGGTCGTCGAAGAAACCCTGCTCGAGGAGCGCGAGGAGGGTCAGGGGAGGGGCGGGCTCGTCGCCATGGATGCCGGCGGACAAATAGATCCGCGGCCGTGGACCGGGGACGCGGCGCGTCAGGGCCAGCAGCGGGCAGCCGTCGATGGCCCCGTAGGGCGTCGTGACAAAACCCGCCCGGCGCGCGGTCGCGGCGAGGCGGGCGGCGAGGTCCGGAGGATCGAGGGGAGCGGCTTTGACAGCGGCCATGCCGTGGTTCTTGCTGGCCGTTT
>CAYYGV010000076.1:0-18362 GCA_964471615.1 uncultured Opitutaceae bacterium | reverse complement strand
CATCTGCGTGATCATGCCCGTGCGGCTCAGCTGATTTTCTTCCGCCGGCGGGCTATGATTCGCCGGCGGAAGTCGTATAGTGATTGGCCGGCCTGATCCGCCGCGCCCGCTTCCTCGTGGAAATCTCCTATCTTATCCTCGGCGCCATCGTCATCTCGCTGGTTCTGGCCCAGACCAACCAGCGGGTCGGCTCGCCCCTGCTCGCCATCTTCGACCGGTGGCTGCGCTGGCTGGTGTTCGCGTTCGGCGGCGCCCAGGTGTGCATCGACTTCCAGCTGATCGACCGGCCGTTCTGGGTGCTGGTGATGTTCTTCTTCCTGCTGTGGTTCCTCGGCGAGACCCTCCTGAGCTGGCTGAGCATCCACGCCCTCAGCGTGAGCCCGCTGCCGCTGTTTCCCCGCTACGCGCTGAACCAGGGCGGCGACGAGTGGCCGACCCAGCCCCGCGCCCTGCAGGTCCGCGATTGGCTCCGGCAGAACGGCTTCAAGCAAGTGCAGGCAATGAAGGCGGAGATCGGCGGAGGCATCTACCTGCGCGTGTCGGTCTATCAGAATCTCGACGCCACCATCCGCGTGCAGGTGACCTTCATCCCGCAGGCCAGCGGCACGCTCACACTCTGCTTCGCGCTTACGTCAATCACCGCGGATGGACGGCGCTTCGTGACCGACAACCTCTACGTGCCATTCGCGGGTTTCTACCCGGAGCACTGGTTTGTCGAACGCAGCCCACTCTGCCGCACGCTGCCGCGACTGCTGGCGCGCCATCGCGACCGTTTGACCGTCGCGAACGAGATCGCGGTGCCATTCACCGTGGATCCGCTGACCGACCTCAACGTGACCCAGGGCGAGCTCGACCGTCTCAACACCGAGATGGGATTCCTGCACACACACCAGGACCGCGAGGACCTCGGCAAGATCACCCACGAGGGCCGGTATCGTGTCTGGAAGGAAATCTGGACGCTGAACTACCTCGGCCGGGCCGCGCGGTACCTTTGAAGCGACCGGGTTGGAGGCGACGGGTGTGGTTCACCACGAAGGGCGCAAAGGCCACGAAGATCAGGCCGCTCGATAGGCGCGGCCGCCACCAGCTCCCGTAGCAGGCGACGTCAGGAGGCTGTCTGATACACCGAAAGGGCGGAAAGAACTGTTTCGCTAAAGCGTGCTTTCAACCCACGGCTGTCATTCTGAACGGAGTGAAGAATCCAGTGAGACATGGCCAAAGCCTGTGCGGGAGCTAACTGGATTCTTCGCTTTGCTCAGAATGACAGGCAGGAAAGGCAGGTTTGAAAACAGACCGGGCGGATGGGTGCAGGAGGACTCATTTGGAACCGGCTTGGTCTGGGCTCGACGCGGGCGCGGGGTGCGGTGAAAAGTCCTCATGGCGTTACCCCAACTCACCGACGAGCAGATCCGGACCTGGACCCGCAGCCAGAAGGATCGCTGGTGGTTCGAAAACGTTTACCGCGGCGACATGCCGCAGCTCACGCTTCGCTCGGCGGTCACCGGCTTCCTGCTCGGCGGCCTCCTGGCCGCCACCAATCTCTACATCGGCGGCAAGACCGGCATCACGACCGGCGTCGGCCTGACGTCGGTCATCCTCGCCTTCGCGCTCTACCGGGCGCTGGCCAAGAGCGGCGTGGTGCAGGATTTCACGATCCTTGAGAACAACTGCACGCAGTCGATCGCCACCGCCGCCGGCTACATGACGTCGCCGCTGATCTCCGCCCTGGCGGCGTACATGATCGTTACCGGGAAGATCATCCCGTGGTGGCACATGCTCGCGTGGATGCTCGTGGTCTCGGTGCTGGGCGTGTTCCTCGCCTTCCCGATGAAGAGGCGGTTCGTCAACGAGGACCAGCTGCCGTTCCCCGAGGGACGCGCCGCGGGCGTGGTCCTGGACGCGCTCTACCACGGCAAGGCGGAGGAGGGACTCTACAAGGCGCGGCTCCTGGGCTGGAGCAGCGCGCTGGCGGCGGCGGTCAATTTCATCTCCGGCGACGGCTTCATGCGGCTCACGCAGTTCTCGCTGCTCCGGATGAACCGGTGGCTCGGTATGGAGGAACCGTGGGTCTGGCCGGAGCGGATCGACACGTACTACTACAACCTCGCGGCCCGCTTTCACCTCTGGACGCCCTCCATCCTGAACACCGATTTCCGGACGCTGGGTCTCCGGCTCACGCTCGACCTCTCGATGATCGGCGTCGGCGGCCTGATGGGTATGGCGGTCGCGACCAGCTGCCTGCTCGGGGCGTTCATCAACTTCGTGATCCTCGCCCCGATCATGATCCAGCACGGCGACATCATCCCGCGCGTGGCGGCGAACGGCGCCGTGATCCCGATCACCCGCGCCGAGATTGTGAACCAGTGGTCGCTGTGGTGGGCGGTGGTGATGATGGTGGTCGGCTCGCTCGTGAGCCTGCTGGGACGGCCTGAACTCTTCCGCGGCCTGTTCCGGCGGAGTGAGCGCGCAGCGACATCCGGAGAGCCGGACGTGCTGAAATTGATCGAGCTGCCGCTGTGGATGTCGGCAGTGGCGGTGCCGGTGCTGACGGTCCTGGGCGCACTCGTATCGCACGAGTTCTTCGGCGTGCCGTGGCTGCTGGCGTTCATTTCCTTCCCGCTGATCTTCGTGCTCACGATCATCTGCACGAACTCGATGGCACTTACCTCGTGGACGCCGACCGGCTCGCTGGCCAAGATCACGCAGTTCACGATGGCGATCTTCGATCGCTCGAACCCGGCCAGCAACCTGATCCCAGGTGGCATGACCGCGGAGATCTCGAGCAACGCCGCGAACCTCCTCTCCGACATCAAGCCCGGTTACATGCTCGGTGCGAAGCCGCGCCAGCAGGCCGTTGGTCATGTGATTGGAATCTTCTCCGGTGCGCTCGCCTCTGTGCCGCTGTTCTACCTGCTCTTCCTCCCGCCGGCGAAGGATGGAACGCGCTCGGTCGTGACGCTTGTGTCCGACCAGTTCGCGATGCCAGCTGCGGTGCAATGGCGCGGAGTCGCCGATCTCATCGCGCACGGCCTGCGGTCGCTGCCAGCCTCGGCGGTGGCCTCAATGTTGGTCGCGGCGGTGTGTGCGGCGGCCATTGAGATCGCCCGCATCGTGACCAAGGGGAGATTCCCGTTGAGCGCGGTGTCGATCGGTCTCGGCGTGGTGCTGCCGCCGGAGTACGTGTTCACCATGTGGCTCGGGGCGGCGCTTTTCTGGTGGCAGGGACGGAAACACCCGAAGCCCGGCACCGCGGGACACAATTTCTGGGTGGAGGGTTGCGAGCCGATCTGCGCGGGCCTGATCGCCGGCTGGGCGCTCACCGGCATCGCGAACTCGATCATCAACGTGCTCTGCTTCTGACGCCCGGGTTGTCGCCATGATCTCGCCGGCCGAAGCCGAACGCCAGATGCGGGCCCACCTCCCGGTGTTCGGCAGCGAGAGCTGCGCGCTGGGTGACGCGCACGGCCGCGTCCTGCGGCAGGACCTGCGCGGGGATCGCGATCTGCCGCCGTTTGATCGCGTGATGGTCGACGGCTACGCGCTCAAGGCGGCGAAGGTCACCGCCCGACGTCGCACGTTTGTCATCAGCGGCACCCAGGCGGCGGGCATGAGGCCTTTCCAGCTCGCGAGCGACAGCGACGATTGCGTGGAAATCGCCACGGGCGCGGTGTTGCCCGAGGGAGCCGACTGCGTCGTCGCCTACGAAGACACGACGGTGGAAGGCGGGAAGATGACGCTCAAGCCAGCGGTCAAGGCACCGAGAAAGGGCGACGGGGTTCACCGCCGGGGCAGCGATCATCGTAAGGGAGAAGTGATTGTGAAGGCGGGTGTGACGCTGACGGGGCGCGAGATCGCGGTTGCGGCCGCGGTGGGCGCCTCCCGGGTGGTGGTCGCGCAGTTGCCGAAGATCGCCGTGGTCGCGACCGGCGACGAACTGGTGGAAGTCGGTGACGCAGTGGCGCCGCACCAGATCCGGCGCAGCAACGACGCGGCGGTCCGGGCGGCGCTGATCCAGGCGGGATATCCGCGCGTGGAGAAATTCCATCTCCACGACATGCGTCACGAGATCGAACATATGCTCTGGCACATCATCGCGGAGTTCGACGTGGTCCTCGTGATCGGCGGGGTGTCCAAGGGCAAGTTCGACTTCCTGCCGGCCGAACTCGATGCGCAGGGGGTGAAACGGATCTTCCAGGGTGTGGCGCAGCGACCAGGGAGGCCGATGTGGTTCGGCGTGAATCCCGACGGCAAACCGGTGTTTGCGCTGCCGGGCAACCCGGTCTCCGCCTACACCTGCCTGCACCGCTATGTGCTGCCGGCGCTGGATCAGGCTAGCGGCCGCCAGAGACGGCCGCAGGAAATGGTCCGGCTGGCGTTGCCGTTTACCTTTCGCTCGAAGCTGACGTACTTTCTGCCGGTGAGGCTCGAGACCGGTAAGACCGGCGAGAGACAGGCGGTGCCGGATCCCAGCAACACATCGGGGGATTTTGCCGGGCTGGTCGGAACAGATGGATTCGTCGAACTGCCGGCGGGCCAGGAGAAATTCCCGGCGGGTCAGGCGGTTACCTTCTGGCCCTGGACCTGACCGTCGGTTCAAAAACCCGTCAAACCGGCGGGCGGGTGATTTCGTCTGGTCTCACGGCGCTCGGGTGTTAAACACCGGACATGCTGTTTCTAGCCGCCGCCGAGACGACGATGGATAAACTGAAGAAGATTCCTCCGGAATTCTGGTGGAAAGTGGGCACGATCGTGCTGGTGGTGGCCGCGCTCGTGATCATCGTGCGGAAGGTCTCGGGCATGAACAAAATGGTCCTGGGTGCCGTCCTCTTCGTGATTTTCACCGTCGTCGGCTTCAACTGGATCTACGAGCGAAACGAGCCGGCGTTCATGACCCCGGTGATCAACAAGATCGCGCCGTTCTTCCCGAGCAAGGGAGCCTACAACGCGAAGCAGCAGCAGGGGACGAAGCCTTAGGCGCTGGTTCGGTTGAAAGTTGAGGGTTGAAGGAGGCGGAGTTGATCCGTCTTTCAACTTTCACCCCTCAACGTTCAACTCCCGTCCGCGTAAGCGGACGGTTCGACTCCACGGCGAAAAAGAGGGTGGTTTTTGAGGCGGTGCGCCCGTACAACTCGGGCCCTCCTCCCATGCCCAAAGACCGCTCCGACATCGGACTCATCGGCCTCGCCGTGATGGGTCAGAATCTCGCGCTCAACATCGCCGATCACGGCTTTCAGATTTCGGTCTACAACCGGACCACGGAAAAAACCGACAAGTTCGTCGCGGACAACCCGGGCACGCCCGGCGGGCTGGTGGGCACGAAGACCTTGGAGGAATTCGTCCGCTCGCTCGCGAAGCCGCGCAAGATCGTGATCCTCGTTCAGGCCGGCAAGGCGACCGACGCCGTGATCGACGGCCTCGTGCCGCTGCTTGAGACGGGCGACATCATCATCGACGGCGGCAACGCGCTCTGGACCGACACGATCCGGCGCGAGAAGGCGCTGCGCGAAAAGAATCTCCGCTTCGTCGGTTCCGGTGTTTCCGGCGGCGAGGAGGGCGCGCGCTTCGGTCCGTCGCTCATGCCCGGCGGCGAATTCGAGGCTTGGCTGGAGCTGAAGCCGATCTGGGAGGCCGTCGCCGCCAAGGTCGACGCCAAGACCGGCCGCCCGATCCCGGGCGCGGCGCCAGGCAAGCCGGTGTCCGGCGGCGTGCCCTGCACGACCTACATCGGCGCCAACGGCGCGGGCCACTACGTGAAGATGGTCCACAACGGCATCGAGTATGGTGACATGCAGATGATCTGTGAGGCCTACGCGCTGATGAAGGGTCTCCTGGGCCTGAAGCCCGCCGAGATGGGTGCGATCTTTTCCGAGTGGAATCACGGCAGCCTCGACAGCTTCCTGATCGAGATCACCGCCGACATCCTCAAGCAGAAGGACCCGGCCTCGAAGAAACCCTTCGTCGACATCGTCCTCGACACCGCGGGCCAGAAGGGCACCGGCAAGTGGACCTCGACCAACGCCCTCGACATGGGTGTGCCCGCTCCGACGATCGCCGAGGCGGTCTTCGCGCGCTGCATCTCCGCCATCAAGGAGGAGCGCGTCGCGGCCTCGAAGATCCTGAAGGGTCCCGCGAAGAAATACCGCGGCTCGAAGAAGGCGCTGGTGGCGGCGATCCACGACGCCCTCTACTGCTCGAAGATCTGCTCTTACGCGCAGGGCTTCCAGCTGATGCGCACCGCCCAGCAGGAATTCGGCTGGAAGCTGAACTTCGGCGAGATCGCCCAGATCTGGCGGGGCGGCTGCATCATCCGCGCCGCGTTCCTCCAGAAGATCACCGAGGCCTACGCGCGGAACCCGAACCTGGCGAACCTGCTTCTCGACCCGTACTTCAACAAGACCGTCAAGAAGGCCCAGGCCAACTGGCGGAAGGTAGTTTCCCTCGCCGCGGAGTGCGGCGTGCCAGCCCCGACCTTCAGCTCGGCGCTGGCCTACTACGACAGCTACCGCGCCGCGCGCCTGCCGGCCAACCTGCTCCAGTCGCAGCGCGACTACTTCGGCGCCCACACCTACGAGCGCGTCGACCAGCCGCGCGGCAAGTTCTTCCATCTCGACTGGCCCGAGCCGACTCGCCCACAGAGCGCCGTGTGAACGGCGGGTTTGGGGAACCGCTTATCTTCACTAATCCGCGCTAATTTCCGGATCGGATTAGTGGAGATTAGCGAGAATTAGCGGTTCCGCCCTCAGCTCGCCGCGCGGGCGCGGGCTTTTTCGAGGATGGCGAGCAGCGACGCGAAATCCTCGTCGCGGGTCCGGCTCTCGATGAGATAATCGAACTTCGGCGCCTCACGCAGCTCGCGTTCCGCGGTCTGCATCCGCGCGGCGATCTCCGCCTCGTCGTCCTGCGCGCGGTTGCGCATGCGTGCCAGCAGGCGCTCGCGGTCGACGACGATGAAGATGGTCGTCATGCGCTTGGCGAGCAGCGGATGGCTCGCCGCCGCGCGGCGGAAACTCTCCACGCCCTGCACGTCGACACTGATCACAAGGCTCTGCCCGCGGGACATCGGCTCCAGCACGCTCGAAGCCAGAGTGCCGTAGCGCTTCTGGCCATGCACCCACGCCCACTCAAGGAAGGCGTTCTCGGCGAGCTTCGCGTCAAACTCCTCCGGCGTGAAGAAATGGTAGTGGACGCCGTTGACCTCGCCCGGCCGGGGTTTGCGCGTGGTGGTCGTGATGACGCGCTGGAACGAGGGAATCTCGGTCACCAGACGGTCGCAGAGCGTGCTCTTGCCGGAACCGGCGGGGCCGGCGAGGACGAGGAGAACGGGCGGCGGGTGAGCGGGGGCGGACACGGGTCAGTAGGTGAAGGAGACGATCACCAGCATCACGCCGTAGGCGGCCAGCAGCCCGCCGATAACTCGGGGGCGGCTGGGACGGAAAAACAGCCACTCGAAGAAATCGCGGAGCCGGAACGGCTGCACGCCGAGCCAGACGGCGAGCGCCACGGCTACAAACAACGGGCCGACCATCAGCAACCGCTGCGGATGGTCATACTCCATGTAGGCCGCCCCGCGCAGGTGCCAGGCGACCAGCAGCACCAGCGTCGCCAGCCCGCGCACGGCGAGGAAGTCCGGCACGCACTGGAAGGACAGCACCGCCACCGCCGCGAATCCCACGGTGAAGAGCACCGGGTGGTCGAAATTGTCCGCCGGCGAGGAGTTCCAGGTCACCCACAGGAACCACGCCGCCGCGCCGCCAAAGACCAGATAGGCTGCGGTCTGCGAACGCGGAAAGGCCTTCAGGGACGAGGTGAAGAGCGAGTGGTTGGACGCCAGCAGACCCCCGAGCGCGGCACAGAACAGGCCGGGAAGGAGGGTGGCGAGAAACAGCGACATTGGAGAAGGAGACGGCGGGCGGGCGGCTTGTGACGAGAACAAACTAAGACCCGGCGGTCTTGGCGGTGTGCCCCACCCCGGCCAGTTCCAGTTCGCCATACAGCGTGCTCACGCTTGCCCGGGTGATCTTGAGCGGCACCAGCTGGCCGACCAGCCGGGGATCCGCATCAAACACGCAAACCCGGTTGCCCCGCGTGCGTCCCGTGAAGCGCTTCCCGGTCTGGTCGGGTCCCTCCACGAGGACTTCCTCAACCGTGCCGATCAAAGTCGCGTTGCGGCGCTCCGAATTGCGGCGCAGCACGTCGAGCAGGATCTGGTTCCGCTGCTCCTTCGTCTCCTCCGGCACCTGGTCGCCCATCCCGGCGGCAGGCGTGCCGGAGCGGACCGAGTATTTGAAGACATAGGCCATGTCGTAATTACAGGCCTCGAAAAGCTCGCGGGTCTCGGCGAAGTCCGCATCGGTCTCGCCGGGAAAACCGACGATCACGTCCGTCGAGAAATACATGTCCGGCCGCACCACCCGCAGCGCGTCGACAATCTCGCGGTAGCGCTCGCGCGTATAGGGCCGGTTCATCGCCTTCAGGATTCGGTTGCTGCCCGACTGCATGGGCAGGTGGACGTAGCCGCAGAGCTTCGGGAGACGCCCATAGGCCTCGACCAGGTCCTGCTTGAAGCCGCGCGGGTGCGGCGACGTGAAGCGGATGCGGGCGATGCCATCGATCGCATGGACGCGCTCGAGGAGCTGCACGAATGGGCTGATTCCGGCGGTGTGAGTGTAGTCGCGGCGGCCGTAGCTCGTGACGATCTGGCCGAGCAACGTGACCTCCCTCACGCCCTTCGCGGCGAGGGTGCGGCATTCCTCGACAATCTCGTCCATCGGCCGCGAGCGCTCGTCGCCGCGGGTCTTCGGCACGATGCAGAAAGAGCAATCCATGTTGCAGCCCTGCTGGATCGAAACGAAGGCCGTCACCTGCTGGTCCGCCAACTCGTGGTCCCGGATCGTGTTCTGCGAGCCGGCCTCCTCCCCGAGGTCTACGATCGTCTCGCCCACCGGCACGCCCGCGTCGCGCGCGGCCCGCAGGTTGTCGAGATAGCCGGGCACCTGGTGGAATTTCTGGGTGCCGATGATCAGGTCGACATCTGGGAGCTGGTCGAGCAGCGCCGCGCCGCGGTTCTGCGCCATGCAGCCAAGGATCCCGAGGACAAAGTCCGGCTGGCGCCGCTTGCGCGCGAGGACGTTGCTCGCCTTGGCGATGGCCTTCTGCTCCGCCGCGTCGCGCACCGAGCAGGTGTTGAGCAGGAGAATGTCGCAGGCGTGCTCGTCCGCCACGATCCGGTAGCCGCGGGCGCGCAGCATGGCCGCGACAGCTTCACTGTCGCGCTCATTCATCTGGCACCCGTAGGTCTTGATGTGGACGCGGTTCACGGCGGGAGCGGCCCTAACTAGAGCGCGTCGGGATGGGGTCAAACCTTACCGCCGGCCGCGGCGGACGAAGGCTCGCGCCGGAGGCTGCAACCTGTTGGGTTCCCGCGGGTCCTAGTCGCGATGCGTTCCCGAGCTCTCAGTCTTCTCTTTGCCACCATGGCGGTGACGGCTTGGTCCGAGCCGGCCAAGTCGCCGACCACGCCGGAAGAACCGTCGTCGGACGAGCTGTACCAGGCGGGCAAGGAGCTGTTCGACGAGTTCGCTCCGCCGGAGGTGAAGGAACAGTACGAGTTCCCTTCGAAGCAGAGCTGGGACGAGTTTGCGCAGCGGCTGCAGCGTGGCCTCGATCAGAACGATCTCGCGGTGCTGGCGCAGTATGAACCCGAGGCCCGGGCGGCGCTGACGGCATTGCGGGCGATCCCGGACTATGGCGACTACGCCGACTGGCTGCAGGGGCGGCTCGACTACATCGAGGCGGCCAAGCAGGTGGCGAAACTGCCGGTGACCAAACCGGCGCCGTCGCGGCCGGGCGTGAAGCCGGTCCGGCCGGCGGTTAACATTCCCTATTACGAACTCTGGTTGTCCCGCGTGCAGGGCCGCCCGTTGCCGTCGCGCGCCAACCAGCTCATCCCGCTGTTGCGCGAGGCGTTCGCCGCCGAGGGTGTGCCTCCTGAACTCGCGTGGCTGGCCGAGGTCGAATCGACCCTCGATCCCGCGGCCCGGAGTCCGGTGGGAGCCAAGGGATTGTTTCAGCTCATGCCCGTCACTGCCCGCTCGCTGGGCCTGAGCACTTTCCTGCCCGACGAGCGCACGGACGCCGACAAGGCCGCGCGTGCCGCGGCCCGCTACCTTCGCACGCTGTATGGGAAGTTCGGCGAATGGCCGCTTGCCTTTGCCGCCTACAACGCCGGCGAGGGCCGGGTGCGTCGGCTGCTCGAGGCGCGCGGCGGAAAAACCTTCGCGGACGTCGCGGCGGCGCTCCCGGCGGAGACCCGCATGTATGTCCCGAAGGTCTGCGCGACCGTCGCCGTGCGCGCCGGGGTGAGTCCGGACCGGCTGCCGGCGCCGGGGAGCAGTTGAAGGTTGAGAGTTGAAGGTTGAAAGCCGGAGGACCTTTCGGCCGCGCCTTCAAGGTTAGCTTCACCGCAGGAGGTTGAGAGGCACCCGCGAACACTGGTCCGGCCTTTCAACTTTCAACCCTCAACTCCTCAACCCCAAAGCCAGAGGCTTTCCCGTTGAATTGCCACGCCCCCGGGACAGGCTCGGGGCGCATGAGAGTTACCCGCGCGCTTCTTCCCCTCGTGGCGCTGGCCCTCGCGGTCAGCTTGAGCGGCTGCTATTATTTCTACGGTTCCCACCGCAAGACGGACCGCTCGAGCAGTGTGGTGAGCTTCCTTTATCCCGGGGAGTCCAACCCGCTGCCGCCGACCAGCATCCCGGTGCTGCGGCTGCCGTTGCGCGTCGGCATCGCCTTCGTGCCCTCCGGCAGCGAGCGCAATCCCTACGTCGCGCAGTCGGGCATCACGGAGATCCAGAAGACCGTGCTCATGCAGCGCGTGGCGGAGGAGTTCAAGGCGTACCCCTTCATCCAGTCGATCGAGATCATCCCCTCGACCTACCTGCGCCCCGGCGGCGGCTTCGCGAACCTCGGGCAGCTGCGCAACATGCTCCGCATCGATGTGATTGCGCTCGTGGCCTACGACCAGGTCCAGTTCACGAGCAACAACCTGCTCTCACTCACCTACTGGACGATCGTCGGCGCGTACATCTTCCAGGGAAACCAGAACGACACACACACGCTTATGGAAGCCGCAGTCTACGACATCGAGAGCCGACACCTGCTCTTCCGGGCCCCGGGCGCCAGCCTCGTGCGCGCGCAGGCGGCGGGGGAATATCTCGGCGATCACCTGCGCTACGACAGTGCCCGCGGGTTTGACGCCGCGACCGGCGAGCTCATCACCAACCTGAAGCTCCAGCTCGACGAGTTTCGCGAGCGCGTGAAGCAGTCGCCGGGCGAGGTGCAGATCGAGCACCGTCCGGGCTACAGCGGTGGCGGTGCCACCGGCGGATGGCTGGCGGGCCTGCTGGCGTTGCTCGCGGCGGTGCGGTGGTTCCGGCGGCGCGCGTGAAACCGCCGACGGCACGCGCGGGTTTTCCCTGGGCCACCCTGCTGGCGGCAGCGCTGGCCTTGGTGGTGTATGCCAGCACCCCGCTGGAGGAACGGCTGATCTTTGACCGGCTCGCGATCCGCGGCGGCGACTGGTGGCGGATCTGGACCGGCAGCTGGGTGCATTTCAGCGTCAGTCACCTGGTCTGGAACCTGGTCGTGTTTCTCGCCGCGGGCGTGTGGCTGGAGCGGATTTCCCCGGGCCCGGCCCGCTGGTTCCTGGTGATCGGTCCGCTGGTGATCGGGACCACGCTGTACGTCGCCGACCCCAGCCTGATGCGTTATGCGGGCCTGTCGGGCTTGGCGGCGGGCGTGTTGGCCCTGCTGGCGTTCGAGCAGCTGGCCCGAAAGGTTCCGGATCCGTGGTTCTGGTGGGGAGTGCTGGTCCTGCTGGCGCTGAAGATCGTCGTCGAGTCACAGGCCGGCCAGTCGCTCTTCGCCCGGTTCAGCCAGCCGGAGATCCGGACTGCGCCCTGGTCGCATGTGGCCGGGGTCGCGGCCGCACTGATGGTGCACTGGCCGCGCCGCCGGATTTTGCGTCGCCAGCCGTCGGCCCGCTGATTTGCTCCGATTCCATGGGTTTTTTCGATCGCTTCCTCTCCAAGTCCAACCCGGCGGAAAACCCGCCCGCGCCCGCCGAGCCCTCGGCTTCCGGCGGCGGCGTGCTGCCCCAGCTCGTGGCCGCCCGCGAGCGGCTTGAAGCGAAGGACCTGCCGGGCGCGCTGGCGATCTACGAGCAGGTGCTCGCCTCGGCGGGTGACCGGGCGGATGTGCTCGTGACGATTTCCGGCGACCTCGGCGTCACCGGTCACGTGCACCAGATCGTGGAGCTCGTTGCCCCGCGGTACGACGCGGAGCGTCACGGCCCGGCCACCGGGATGAACCTCCTCCAGGCTTATCTCGCGCTGCGCCAGGCGGACGCCGCCCAGCATGTCCTCGACATCCTGTTCGCCCTGCAGCGTCCGGAGCTCGAGGACCGGCTCCACGGGTTCTCGAACGCCATCGCGGAGCTGATGCACACCGGCGCCCCGCCGGTGGATTTGGCGGCGCAGGCGCCCGCGGCGGCGGAGACGGCGGCTGCGACCGAGGAGGCGCCGAAGGTCAATTTCGTCAGCCTCAGCCGTCCGATCTGGTCGTACGGCCTGGAGGCCATGAACGCGCAGATTCTCCCGGCGAAGGGCGAGAAGCTCCGGCGCGTCGCCTTCACCCAGTTCGCGCTGCTGGGCGTGCCCAACCTGGGCGAGTTGATGATCCAGCCGGAGACCGACGAGGGCCGCCTGACCCGCGCGATTCCGCTCTGGCTGGCGGAGACTTTCTATTTTTCCGCGCACTACTCCCCGATCGCCGTTATCGGCGTGATGGACCGGAAGCACCACGTGGTGGTCGGGGCCGAGTGGACGACCGAGAACCTCCGCCAGCTAGCCGAGACGACGGAGGGCGGGCTCGACTACATTTTCACCGGTGCACTCAAGGTGACCAACGGTGACCACGAGCTGGTGCTGCGAGTCTGGGAGGTGAAGAAGTTCCGGGAGCGGAAGACGATCAAGCTGCGCTGGACGCCGGCGACGGCCGACAGCGAGCTCGCGCAGCTGCACGAGCACATCCGCGGCTTCATGGAATGGAGCCCCGAGAGTTCCGGCATCACTTACACGCCGCCGTCACATCCCGCCGCCTGGCTCGCCACCCTCGGCTCCTCGCTGAGTCTCTTCCTTGCGGACAAGGAACTACTGGCCCGCGAGCAACTCGTGCTGCCCAGCGCCGTCGTGAACTCCGCGGCGGAGCAGGCGGTGAGCAGCGAGGCCGCCTCGCTGGCCTGGCTGACCCTCAGCGCGGCAGCGCGGCGTCACCAACTCGTGGGGCCGCTGGCGGAGGTGCAGCTCCGGCCAACGCCCCTGGTGAAACAGGCGCGCGAGTCGCTCGCCTGACCCCGGCACGGCGCGGAAAAGATGGCGGCGCGGCGGTTTGCCCGTACGCTTCCCGGTCCCATGCATCCCTCCACCTCCGACCTGCGCATTCGCGCGACCAAGCCGCTGATCGCGCCGGCGGTGCTGGAGGACGACCTGCCGGTGGACGACGCCCGCGCGGCGCTGGTCTCGCGCACCCGGCGGGAGGTCGAGGCGATCGTGACCGGACGCGATGCCCGGCTGCTGGTCGTGGTGGGGCCCTGCTCGATCCACGATCCGGCCGCGGCCGTGGAATACGCCCAGCGGCTGCGCGAGGTGGCGGCCCTGTACGCCAGCGACCTGCTCTTGGTGATGCGGGTGTACTTTGAGAAACCGCGCACCGTGGTCGGCTGGAAGGGCCTGATCAACGATCCGTTCCTCGACGGTAGCTTCCAGATCAACGCCGGGCTTCGGCTGGCGCGGAAGTTGATGATCGACGTGACCGGCTTGGGCGTGCCGGTGGCGACCGAGTTCCTCGACACGACGCTCGGCCAATATTACGCGGACCTCGTCTCGTGGGGTGCGATCGGCGCGCGCACGGTTGAAAGCCAGGTCCACCGCGAGCTGGCGTCGGGGCTCTCGATGCCGGTGGGGTTCAAGAATCGCACCGATGGAGACATGCAGGTGGCGGTGGACGCGATCCGCTCGGCGCGGCACCCGCATTGGTTTCCCTCGCTCACACGCGAAGGTGCCCCGGCAGTGATGGGCACCGCAGGCAACGAGCACGCGCATCTGGTGCTACGCGGCGGTTCACAGGGACCGAATTTCTCCGCTTCGGCCATTGCCGCCGCGACCGCGCTGCTGCGCAAGAATCAGCTGGCGCCCCACCTGATGGTGGACTGCAGCCATGCCAACAGCGGGAAGGATCCCGAGCGCCAGCCGGAGGTCGTGGCCGATCTTGCCAAGCAGATCGCGGGCGGCGAGCGGGCGATCGCGGCGGTGATGATCGAGAGCAATCTCCTTGGCGGCGCGCAGGACTATCAGGCGAAGCCGCTGCTTTACGGGCGCAGCATCACGGACGGTTGCCTGGCGTGGGAAAAGACCCTGCCGCTCTTTGCACAGCTGGCAGCAGCGGTGCAGGCGCGACGCGGGCGGAAATGAGCCGAGCCGAGGAGATCCTGGCCGACCTTCGCCGGCGCCGGAATCCGGACAATATCGCCGGACAGCGACGGTACGGCATCACTCCCAAGTCAGAGCAGTTAGGCGTGCCGGTGCCACACCTGCGCGAGATCGCCAAGCGCCACCGGCGCGACCACGCGCTCGCATTGGAGCTGTGGGCGACGGGCGTGCACGAGGCGCGGCTGACAGCTGCGTTCATGGATGATCCGCAACAGGTGACGCGCCGCCAGGCGGAGACTTGGACGCGGCAGGCGGATTCGTGGGCGCTGGTCGACAGCGCGAGCATGCTCTTTTGCTGGGCTGAGTTTGCTGCCGAGAAAGCCCGCACGTGGAGCGGACGAAAAGCCGAGTTTGTGAAACGGTCGGGCTTCTCCCTGATGGCCATGATGGCCGTCCATCGGAAGGAACTACCGGACGACGCCTTTCTCGAATTTCTTCCCCTCATCCGGCGCGAGGCGAACGACGAACGGAATTTCGTGAAGAAGGCCGTGAATTGGGCGCTGCGTCAGATCGGCAAGCGGAACCCGCGCCTGCGTCGGGCCGCGATCGCCGAGGCCGTGCGGATCAGGAAAATCGATTCCTCAGCCGCCCGCTGGATCGCCGCGGACGCGCTGCGCGAACTGCGGTCCTGATTGAAGCCACAGAGCGCACCGAGTTGGCCAAAACGGTTTGTACTCCGTGACCTCAGTGATCCCTCCGTGATCTCCGTGACCCACCCGGGCCTAACCTGACTATAACGGCCCTATCCCGCCGCCACCGCCAACTGGCCGCAGCCAGCGGCGATATCGATGCCGCGTCGCTGGCGAACGGTGCTCGGCAGGCGGAATTCGTGCGCGAGGATCTGCTGAAAGTGACGCGCCGCGTCGGTCTTGGTCGGCGCCCCGCCGTAGCCGGCGGTGGGGTTGAGCGGAATTAGGTTCACCTGCGCCGGCAGGCCCTGGAGGAGGCGGCCGACCGCGCGCGCGTGCTCCGGTGTGTCGTTCTGCCCGGCGATCAGCGTCCACTCGTAGAAGATCCGGCGGCCCGTCTGCTCGCTATAGGTGCGACAGGCGGCCATGAGTTCGTCGAGTGGCCATTTTTTCGCCGCGGGAACGAGGGCGGCGCGCTCGGCCTGGGTGGCGGCGTGGAGGGAAACCGCGAGATGCAGGGGACGCGACTCGCGCGCGAGCCGGAGGATGCCGGGCACCACGCCCACGGTGCTGAGCGTGATACGTCCCGCGCCCAGTGCGAGGCCGGCCTCGTCGCGCAGGATGTCCACGGCATGCATCACAGCGTCGTAGTTGTGCAGCGGCTCGCCCATGCCCATGAGCACGACATTGCGCAGGCGGTGGGGCTCGCGGGCGGTACGGAGTGCTCGCGCAACGTGCACGGCCTGGGCCACGATTTCGCCCGGCGTGAGATGGCGCGTGTAGCCCATCTGTCCGGTCGCGCAAAACACGCAACCCATCGCGCAACCGACCTGGCTCGAGATGCAGGCGGTCACCCGCCCGGTGAAGCGCATCAGCACGGTCTCGATCCGGTTGTCGTCGTCGAGCCGCAGCAAGTACTTCCGCGTGAAGCCGTCGCTCGAGTCGGTTTCCAGTGCGGTGGGCAGCACGCCGAGCCGGGCCTCGCGTTCCAGCACGGTCCGCACTTTCGTCGGCAACTCGGTCATGGCGGCGAACGAGTCGGCCAACTGGAGGTAGAGGTAGTTCCAGAGCTGGGCCACGTGGAACGGGTTCACGTCCCAGCGCACCAGCTGGAGCCGGAGTTCCTCCCGGGTCAGATCGTAGAGATTGACGGCCTTGGTGCGCACCCCGCGGTGCATAGGCGTTGGCGGTTCAAAGGACAGCCTTTTCGTCGGACCGTTCGAGCAGTGTGGGATTGTCGTGGCGCGGACGCTCCGCTGTCCTCCCGCGCATGAAGTACCGCCCCCTCGGACGCAGCGACATCAAGGTCTCGGAAATCAGCCTGGGTTGCTGGACCATGGGCGGGCTCAACTGGGTCAACGGCACGCCGAACGGCTGGGCCAACGTGAACGAGGACGAGGTCACGGCCGCGATCCGGCGGGCGGTGGACGCGGGGGTGAACCACTTCGACAACGCCGACGTGTACGGCAACGGCAAGGCGGAGCGGATGCTGGCGCGGGTGCTGAAGCGTCTGGGCCTGCGGTCCACCGACTTTGTCATCGCGACCAAGGTCGGACACTTTCCCGGCACGGCGGAGCACGCCTACGACCCGCTGCACCTTCGGCACCAGTGCGAACAGTCGCTGCAGAACCTCGGGCGCGACTATGTCGACCTGTACTACCTCCACCACGGCGACTTCGGCCCACAGGGCGAGTGGCTGCAGGGCGCGGCCGACACGCTCGACGCGCTGGTGAAGGAGGGGAAGATCCGCCTCAAGGGCCAGAGCGCCTACTCGGAGAAGGACTTTGCGCGGGCCGTGCCGGTCGTGAAACCGGCGGTGCTCCAGTCTTGGGCGAACGCCCTGGCGCCGGACTTCATCCGTCCGGGCGGCGTGGTGCCGCGGCTGCTGGCGGAGCACGGCATGAGCTTCGTGGCGTTCAGTCCGCTCGCGCAGGGGCTCCTGCTCGACAAATTCGACCCGGAGAAGCCGCCGCAATTCGAGGAGGGCGACCACCGGCGCAACAGCGGGCGGTTTACCCCGGAGAAACTCCGGGCGCTGAAGCCGAAGCTCGCCCGGTTGAAGTCGCGGTTCGGCGCCACCACCGAGGACCTCGCCGGCGTCGCGCAGCGCTACATCCTGAATCATCCCAATGTCGCCTGCGTGATCCCCGGGTTCCGCAATGAGCGCCAAGTCGTCTGCAACCTGGCCGGCGCAGACCGCGAACTCAGCGCTGCCGACCAGGATTTCATCACACAGGTACTGAGCTGAGCGAAGCGAAGGTTTATTCGGGGGTTTAGGTTTACCACGAAGAGCGCGAAGGACACGAAGCCCAAGCCGGTAGACTGGTTGAAACCAAAACCGATGCACCGATCTCACCGGTCGCATTGAGATCACCAGCGACGCTTCGTGTCCTTCGCGCCCTTCGTGGCAAAACCAAGCCGCGAGCGACCCCAGCGGATTCGAAACACCTCCCTGCGCTCTCCTACGCGAGCGAAGCGAGGGCGTCGGTGATGGGCACGGTGCGGCGCTTTCGGTCGAGGAAGTAGCTGACTTCCTTGTACCCGGCGGCCTGCAGCAGCCGCAGCGCGGTGGCGTAGTCCGCGCCGACGCGACGAACAGAATGGGCGTCGGCGCCGATGACCACCGGGATACCCCGCTCGCGCATCATGCCGAGCATCGTCGGGCTGGGGTTCATCTCGGAAATGGCCTTCTGGAGTCCGCTGGTGTTGAGCTCCATCGCCACGCCGGTTGCGGCGATGCGGTCCAGCGCCCGCTCGATGAACGGACGGATGCGGGCGAAGTTCCACTCAGCCGGAGCCTCGTTCTTCACGAGGTCGGGATGCGCGAGGGTGTCGAACAGCCCGCACTCCGCGGACTGCGCGAGGTGTTGGAAATAAGTCTGCTGGTAGTCGAACCAGTCGCCGCGGAAATAGCGCGCCCGGTACTCGGGCACCTGCATATGCACCGAGCCGAGCACGTGGTGCAGCGGGTGGCGGGCGTGGAGCTGCTCGAGCCATCCCTCAAGTCCGGGGAAGTAGTCGCTCTCAAGCCCGAGGCGGACATCAACCTGGCCGGCGAATTTCTCGCGGGCCTGGCCGATCAGCGCGACATACTCCTCATACTGCTCCGGCGCCATCCGCACGGGTGCGGAGATGCCGTCGGGCAGCGGGCAGTGGCAGGTGAAGATGATGCCCTTCAGGCCCCGCG
>CAYYGV010000075.1:0-18550 GCA_964471615.1 uncultured Opitutaceae bacterium | reverse complement strand
AGGCCAAGGGCGATCCGTCGGAGTTCGACCAGGAGGCGTACGACATCTGGGCCGGGCTGTTCCGCGCAGCGGGCCTCGACCCCAAGGTCCATATCGTGAACGGCAACCGGAAGGACAACTTCTGGATGATGGGTGACACCGGCCCGTGCGGCCCGTGCTCGGAGATCCATTTCAACCTGCTACCGTCCGACGACGAGGCCGCCGGGCGCCAGCTGGTCAACTCCTCCTCGCCGCGCTGTATCGAGATCTGGAACCACGTCTTCATCCAGTACAACGCGAACGCCGACGGCACGTTCTCGCCGCTGGCGGCGAAGCATGTCGACACCGGCATGGGCTTTGAGCGCGTCGCCGGCATCCACGCGTCGAGCAAAGGCTTCACGGACTTCTCCGCCGAGCCGTCGAATTACTCGGCCGACGTCTTCGCGCCGCTGTTCGCGAAGGTCGCCGCGCTCTCCGGCCGGACGTACTGCGCCACCGTCCCGACGAAGCGCGAGGGGCTGAGCGAGCAGGAACGGACCGACGTTGCGTTCCGCGTGCTGGCCGACCATGCGCGCACCATTTCGTGCGCAATCGCCGACAACATCCTGCCCGGCAATGAGGGCCGGAACTACGTCATTCGCCGCATCCTCCGCCGCGGCATTCTCTACGGCCGCAAGCTCGGCCTGCAGGTGGGCTTCTTCGAGCAGCTGGTCACGCCCGTCGTCGAGTCCCTCGGTAGTGTCTTCCCGGAGCTCAAGGAACGTCAGGACACCATCCGCCGGGTCATCCGCTCCGAAGAGGAGTCGTTCGGCCGGACGCTCGACAAGGGTTTGGCCCAGTTCGAGTCGGCGCTCGGCCAGATCGCGGGCCAGAAGGTCTTCCCCGGTGCGCAGGCTTTTCTGCTCTACGACACCTACGGCTTCCCGCTCGACATGACTCAGCTGCTCGCGACCGAGCGCGGGCTCACCGTCGATACGGCGGGCTTCGAGGCACTCATGCAGCAGCAGCGCGACCGCGCGCGCGCCGCGCAGAAGAAGGAAGTCATCGTCGCGGCGACGGAGGACAGCGCCGACGCGAACCTCAAACCCACGACCTTTGTCGGCTACACCCTCAGCCCGACCACCGCGGTCCACGCCCGGCTCACCGATGTGGTCAAGACCGAGAAGGCCACGTTCCTCGTGTTCGACCAGACGCCGTTCTACGCCGAGCTCGGCGGCCAGGCCGGCGACTCCGGTCATGCCCTCGTCGGCGGACAGTCGGTCGCCCTGATTGATTGCATAAAGGACAAGGCGGGGCGTCACCTGCACAAGGTCGCGCCCGACGCCGCGCTGCCCGCGCTCACCGTCGGCACCGAGGCCACGCTCGCCGTCGACTTCGCGCGCCGTCGCGCCATCTCCCGCCACCACTCCGCCGCGCATCTCATCCACTGGGCGCTGCGCAAGACGCTCGGCACGCACGTCCGCCAGGCCGGCACGTCCAAGACGCCCGACCGCATGCGCTTTGACTTCTCCCATTTCGAGGCCGTCACCCCGGCGCAGCTGGCCGAGGTCGAGCGACTCGTGAACGAGAAGGTCATCGATAACTCCCCGGTGCAGGCCTACGAGACTGAGTTCGACAAGAAGCCGGCCGACACGCTGGCGTTCTTCGGCGACAAGTACGGCAAGATCGTCCGCGTCGTCGACATCGGCGGCTACAGCCGCGAGCTCTGCGGCGGCACCCACGTCGCCACCACCGGCGAGATTGGCCTCATCAAGATCACCGCCGAGATGGCCATCGCCGCCGGCACGCGCCGCATCGAGGCGGTGGCGGGCCAGGCCGCCTACGACTTCGTCACGCACGAGGAGGCCGCTCTCAAGGCCGTCAACAGCCGGCTCAATGCCGGGCCGCAGGATGTCGCCCAGAAACTCGAAGCCCTCTTCACCTACCAGAAGGAGCTCGAGAAGAAGCTCAAGGCCTTCGAGTCCAAGGCCGCCGCCGGCCTCGCCGACGAACTCGCGGCCGGGGCGCAGCTCCGGGAGGGACTCAAGTGGGTCTCCGCGGTCGTGACCGCCGACAACCAGGACGCGCTTCGTTCGCTGGGCAGCCAGGTCGTGCACAAGGTCGGCCCCGGCGCGGTCGTCCAGCTCGGCACCCTGCTCGACGGAAAGGTCGCCCTCGTCGCCTACTGTTCGCCCGAGGCCATCAAGGCCGGCCAGGCGGCCGGCAAGCTCATCGGCGCCCTCGCCGGCAAGCTCGGCGGCAAGGGCGGCGGCAAGCCCGACTACGCCCAGGGCGGCGGCGGCGATGCCAGCAAGCTCGCCGAGGCCCTGCGACTCTGAGCCATGGGCGACGGCGCCCACGCCGAACTGCGGCACATGTTCAGCCCGGCGCGCTTCCGGGCGCTCGGACGCATCTTCGCGCAGTGCCAGCCGGGATTTGACCAGGCCCGGTTCGTACGCCTCGCCACCCGGCAGCTCGACGACCTGAGCCTCCTGCAGCGCCTCCGCGCCGGCACCCATGCGCTGCGTGAGACCCTTACCGGCGATTTTCCGGCGACGGTCCCGGTGCTCCGCCAGGCCGCCCCGCTGATCGGCCACACCTTCGTCGGCATGCTGCTGCCGGACTTCGTCGGCGTTTTCGGCCGCCGGCATTTCGACGAGGCCATGGACACGCTCGAGTACCTCACGCGGTTCTCCTCGAGCGAGTTCGCCGTCCGCGAGTTCATCCGCGACGACCCGGCCCACGCCCTCGCGCGCATGACGGAGTGGTCGCGCAGTCCCGACGAGCATGTGCGCCGTCTCGCCTCCGAGGGTTCGCGTCCGCGCCTCCCCTGGTCGTTCCGCCTCGAGACCATCGTGGCCGAGCCGTCCCTGACCGCACCCATCCTCGAGAATCTCAAGGCCGATCCCAGCCTGTATGTCCGGAAGTCCGTCGCGAATCACCTCAACGACATCTCCAAGGATCATCCCGACTGGCTGCTCGCACGCCTGCGCGCGTGGGGCCTCTCGCACCCGTCCACCGGCTGGATCGCCAAGCGCGCCGCCCGCACCCTCATCAAGGCCGGCCAACGCGACGCCCTCGCCCTGTTCAGCTTCGGCGCTCGCCCGAAGGCCCGGGTCGAGGGCCTCGTGGTGACTCCGAACCGGGTGCGGCTGGGACAGAGTATCGCCTTTTCCTTCACCCTCGCCGCCCGCGCCCGTCGCCCGGAGTCCCTCGCCGTCGACTATCGCATCCACTACGTGAAGGCCTCGGGCGGAACCTCGCCCAAGGTCTTCAAGCTGCGCGAACTGACGCTCGCGCCCGGCCAGCGCCTCACGGTGACGAAGCGACAGGTCATCCGCGACTTCACCACGCGCCGGCACTACCCGGGCCGGCACCGGATCGAGATCCAGGTGAACGGCGAGATCCTGGCCTCCGCGCATTTCGACCTCGTGGGCTAAGGGTTGTGCCATTTGGCATTGTGATTAATGCCATATGGCAGTTTGGACTTGAGCCCGGGCGCGGAAGGCGCACCGTGGGGACATGAAGAAGCGGAGCTCCAAGCCGGCGAACTACGAACAGGTTCACGACAACGCGGCCATGGCGGGGCGGGTCGAGGAAGGCCTGCCCATCACGGACGTCGTGGAGTTCGGCCGCGACGCGGGCTTTACGACGGACGAACTGGCGCGGCTGATCCACATCCCGCCCCGCACCTACGCCCGCCGGGTGGCCTCAGCGGCGCGGCTGAAGGTGCCGGAGGGTGAGCGGGCGGTCCGGCTGATGCGTCTTTACGACCACGCGAAGCGGCTGTTCCGGACGCACGAGAACACCCGCGGCTGGCTGCACAGCCCGCTGCTGGTGCTGGGCGGCCGCACGCCGCTGGAGTTTGCCCGCACTGAGCCCGGCGCCCGCGAAGTGGAGAATGTCCTCGGGCGCATCGAGCACGGCGTCTATTCATGAGCCTGCTCCGGGTGTGGCGCATCTGCGCCGTGGAGCATGCGGCCGGGGCCTTCTCCGGCGAGGGCGCACGACTGTACGGCGGGCGCTGGACGGCCCCGGGGCTGCCCGCCGTCTATTGCTCGGAGACGCGGGCGCTGGCCGCGTTGGAGATCCTGGCCCAGGTCGATGACCGCCGTCGGCTGGCGGACCGCGCCTGGGTCTGCCTCGACGCCACGCTGCCTGAGGACCTGCTGGAGAAACCGGCGCGGGTTCCCGACTCGTGGCGCCGCTATCCGCACACCCAGGAGACCCAGGCCTTCGGCACGGCGTGGCTGCAATCCGCCCGCTCGGTCGCACTGCGCCTGCCCAGCGCGCTGGTGCCGGGCGAGTTCAATTACCTCCTCAATCCCGCCCACCCGCAGTTCGCCAAGGTCCGGATCGGCAAGCCGGAGCCCTTCTCCCTCGATCCACGGCTGACCGCGACGCGCCCGACCCGCGGCTGAGACTGCGCCTTGCCCTTGCCGCCGGCCCGGGAGCGGGCCACGGTGGGGCATGTCCCTGGCCGTGGCGTCCCCCACTCGATTCGCGATCCTCGCCTTCAATGCGAGCAACCAGCTCGCCGTGCGGCGGACAGCGGACGGCCTGGACGTGGCGTTCCGCGGAGCGACGCTGCCGGAGGCCGGCGCGGCGCTGGCGGCTGGCTTCCGCGACCACCTGCCGCCGGCGGAGTATTTCACGACCAGCCTGGACGGGGAGCCCTGCACCGCGTCGTTCACTCAGGTGGCCGGCCAGCCGGCGACGCCGGACCTCGCCTTCCTGTCGCTGGACGCCCTGGCCGGGCGCGCGGCGGAGCTGAGCCCGGCCCTGGCGGCGCTGTTGGGAGAGCTCGATCCGTATCTTGTCGACATTCCCTACCTGCACCTCGGCGAGAACGACTTCATCTACAAGTTTCGGCCGGCACAGGAGCGGAATGTGGCGATCTATGGCCAGGACGCCCTGGCCGGGGCGCTGTACCAGTCGCAGCTGTGTGCGGCGATCAAGGCCCTGGCCCGCCAGCACGAGCGGTCCGCGGCCGCGCCGGTCGTGCTGGACTTCGGCGCGGTGCAGTACGTGATCCCCAGCCACTTCGGCTTCTGCCTTGGCGTGAAGAACGCGATCGAGCGCGCCTACGAGACCCTGGCCGAGAATCCCGGCCGGCGCGTGTTCATGCTCTCGGAGCTGATCCACAATCCGTTCGTGAACGAGGACCTCCTGCGCCGGGGACTGCGTTACCTCCAGACCGACCAGGGCGAGCCCTATGTCCGTGACGGCCGGCGGGCGCGGGAGGCGCCGGGCGAGCCGACGCTCTGGGACACCCTCACACCGGACGACATCGTGATCATCCCGGCGTTCGGCGCGACCGACGAGGACAAGCGGCGCCTCGTGCGCAAAGGGATCGCGGTCTACCACTACGACGCGACCTGCATGCTGGTGGAAAAAGTCTGGAAGGCGGCCCGCGCCTACGGCCGCGAGGGCTTCACGGTCATCATCCACGGCAAGCATGAGCATGAGGAGACCAAGGCCACGTTTTCCAACACCCGGCGCTGGGCGCCCGCGGTGATCGTCCGCAACCTCGACGAGGCGCGTCAGCTGGGCGAGCTGGTGGGACGCACCGACGAGGCGGCGCAGGCCCGCTTCGGCGAGCTTTTCGCCGGGCGGCACACGCCCGGCTTCAGCGTCGCGCGTCACCTCGAGCGGGTGGCGGTGGTGAACCAGACGACGCTGCTGATGAATGAGACGCTGGGCATCCTCGACCACCTGCGCACGGTCTACAGCGAGCGCTTCGGCGACGACTCCCGGGTCGGCGGCAGCGCTAAGCGCGACACGCTGTGCTATGCCACCCAGGTCAACCAGGACGCCCTCAGCCGCGCCCTGGGCGGACCGCTCGACGCCGCGTTCGTCATCGGCGGGCGGAATTCCTCCAACACCTACCAGCTGTTCCGCCTGTGCGAGCTGAAGCTGGGCGCCCGGGCCTACTTCATCCAGTCGGAGGCGAGCATCCGGTCGCTCACGGAAGTCGACCACTACGTCTACGTCGGCAGCGGTTCCGGGCGCCTTGACGCGCGGCCGCTCTGGACGGATGCCAGCGGCCCGCGCCGCGTCCTCATCACAGGCGGCGCCAGCTGCCCGGACGGCATCATCCAGCAGGTGATCACGCGCATCAACGGCTTCTTCCCACCCGAGAAACTGCGCCGCACCGAGGACGTCCTGCGTGACCTCGGCGCCTGAGCCGGCCTAGGTCGTGCCGTCGCGCTGCCGGCGCACGTGCGCGACCAGCAGGCCCCAACAGACCGCGGACACGATCAGGGCGCCGGGCAGCGCGCAGAGCACCGCCTGCCGCAGGTCGCCCCAGCGGTCGGACAGGTAGCCGACGAATTTTGGCGACCACAGGTCGCCGAAAAGATGGATCGAGAAGATCGAGGCGGCCATGGCGCTGGCCCGCATCGTTACCGGCACGGTCTCGAGAATCAGCGTGTTGACCGGGCCGGTGGAGAAAAACAGGAGGAACATCGTGCCGACGAGGGCGACCTTGGCCCAGCCGAGGTCGTCGATGGTGAAGGCCAGGAAAGACAGCGGAGCGGCCAGCGAGGCGCTCAACGCAAGGAGCCAAGCGTAGCCGGATCCGCTCCGCCGCTGCCAGCGCGTGGCCCAGAATCCGCCGATCAGCGTGGCAAAGAGTCCTGTGGCAGCCAGTGAGGCGCTGAAAAAGAACGCCGCGCGATCGAGCGGCAGATGGTGGATGCGGTGCAGGAACGAGGGCGCCCAGAGCGAGAACCCGCCCATGGCGAAGGTCTGGGCGACGTAGCCGGCGACAACGAGAACGTAGCCCCGGTACCGGAACAGGTCGAGGTAGACCCGCCAGCCGACCGGCTCGGTGGTGACGGCAGCCACCGGTGCGGGATAGCCCTCCTGGCGGTCGCTGGCGCCCCGCTCGGGTTCGCGCAGGAGAAACAGCAGGAAGGCGAGCAGCAGTCCCGGATAGCCGGCCCACAGGAAGGCGGACCGCCAGCCGAAGTGCACGGCCATGAAACCGCCCATCAGGTAGCCCAGGGCCGAGCCAACAGGGATCGCGAGGTAGAAGATCGTGATGGCGTTGTTGCGCCGCCACGACGGGAACAGGTCGGCAATCCAGCCCGGGCTGATGGTGCCGAAGCTGGCCTCGCCGAAACCCACGAGAACGCGGAAGAACAAAAGCGAGACAAAGGCATTGGTATGTCCCGAGAGCAGCGTGCCCAGGCTCCAGACGAACACGCCGCCGGCGATGAGCCAGGTGCGGGCGACGCGGTCGCCGAGCCAGCCGAAGACCGGGGCCGTGAGGAAGTACCCCAGCATGAAGGCCGTCGCGATGGTGCCGGCCTGCTCATCGCCGAGCCGGAGGTCCGCCTGGAGCGCGGGCAGCACGGCTGCCAGCAACTGCCGGTCGAGATAGTCGAGCAGGTTGAGCCCGGTCAGGACAACCAGCGTGGCGACGGGCCAGAGGGGTTTCTCGCCGTTGGTCAAGGCGGCCCAGCAAACCCGCGGGGCGGCCGGTTGGAAAGCACGAACGGGCCGAGCCCGCTCAGAACCGGATGTTCATGCCAAGCCGAAGTCCCTGCAGGCGGGACAGGTCCACGCGGGTCGCGTAGTTCGAGTCGGTCGAGGCGATCGTCTGGTCGTAGCTGCCCGTGTCCTGGAAGAACGCGCCGGCGTAGGCGCCGGCCCGCTCGGTCAGGTCGTACTCGAGCGTGGCGTCGGCGTAGAAGCCCGGGAGCACGCGCTCGGTGGAGCTGGAGTCTGTCTTCACGACATCGTCGCCGACGTCGGGCTTGAAGTCCTCGCTCACCGTGTAGTTCGAGCCGACGAACACCAGGGCGCCGCCCACGCTCGCCGTGGCCTTGAACTTCTCGGTGAAACTGTACGTCAGCGACGGGCCGACGCGGAAGGTGAAATACCCGGCGCGGACGCGCCAGCTGTTCTTCACCACGCCGGGCGTGATGGTCACGATACGACCCAAGGGCGCGGCGCCGAGGAGGGTCGTCGTGTCGGTCGAGACGGTCGTGTAGGTGCCGTCGGGATTCTGCACGGCGGTCACACCCGAGGACGGCGCGAGGTACGGCGGCGCCGGGGGCGTCTGGCCGTTGAGCGAGTAGTAGTCGGTCGTGGTGGTGACGGTGGCCGCGACATCGGCCGACTTGGACGCCTTCACCTGGTTGAGGCTCATGCCCATGAACAGGGTCCACGCCAGCTTCTTGGTGAGCTGCTTCATGTCGCGCGAGACGACCACCTCCACGCCGTAGCTGGAGTCACCGTTCTTGGAGATCGTACCGGGATCGGCCATCACCGCCGAGTAGCCGTGGAAGGCCATCGTGCCGTCATCCTGGATCTGGCCGAGAAAGTTGTAGCTCCACGAGTTCGTGCGGCCGTCCGGGTTGATCGGCGCCGTGTTGCCATCCGGGTCGGTGATCTTCCGGGTGTCCTTGAAGACCGTGCCGTCGTGATAGTACCGGGTCAGGCCGGCGCTGGTGTAGTCGGACAGCAGGGCGCCGGACGAAACGGTGCCCTTGCCGGTGAAGGAGGTCTTGTCACCCGAAAGTTGCCGCATACCGAGGCGGAGGGTCATCTTCGGTGTGTAGATGTACTCGTCCAAGCCGAAGTCCGTGATGATCTCATCGCGCGGGTCCCCGCCCTCCTCTTCCTGGGCGTGGAGCGCGACCAGGCCGGTCAGGCAGACGATCGCGGCGGACGCCAAGCGGATGATTCTCATGTAAGCGGGTATGGGCAAGGACACTGGGACGGCGAAATTCGGGAAAGGTTTCAAAAAAGCATCTGGGGGCGGCCCGGGCGAGGTCAACCCCTGAGATTCCGGCCGGCGGCCGATCGGGCGGTCACGCGTTGAACTCGTCGGCGGCCGCCTTGGCCGCCCGCTCCTTCTCCTCTTTCAGGGCAGCCGCGGCCGCCGGGTCGACCTGGGCGAGGCGCTCGCGGAACTCGCGGCTGCGAGTCCGGAGGTCCTCCTCGCGCTGCTCCAACTCGGTTTCCTTCTCCTGCTGGGCCTGGACCTTCTCAAACAGCTTGGCTTCGGCCTCGTCGAGAAACTGCTCGCGTTCGCGCAGGCCCTGCTGGCCCTCCTTCAGGGCCTGTTCCTGGCGCTCAAGCTCGGCGCGGAGCTTTTCCAGCGCCTCCTGCTCCTCCTTGCTCACCGCGACCTTGGCCGGCGCCGCCTTGCGGGAGGCGGCGAGGAGTTGCTCACGGGCGATCAGGAGGGCCTCGGTCTCGGCGAGGTCGCGCTCGCGGTCGGCCAGGCGGATCTCCATCTCGGCGATGGTGCGCTCGCGCTCGGCGAGCGAGGCCTCGAGCGTGCGGAGGGAACGTTCCAGCTCGGTCGCGCGGGCGCTGTCGAGGGGCTGGCCGCTGCCACCGGGAAACGGCGAGCGGGTGGCCGCGACGACGGCGCGGATGGTTTCGCGCGCGGCGGTGGAGGCCTCAGAGATCTCGAAGGGCGAATGGGTCAGGCCGCGGCGGCGACGCAGGACCAGCGGCTTGGGGCCGCTGCTGGTCAGGACCGGAAACTTGATGCCGCCCGAGGCCGGCACCGGCGCCTTCACGCCCCCGGGAGCCGAAGTCCCGAAGGGTTGCGGAAGGGGTGCGGGTACGTCGCCGGAAGCGGGTGAGTCAGCCATGGCTGGCACTGACTATTTCCCGAAAAGGCGGCCAAGCGAACCAAAAAGGCCGCCCTTCTTGGCAATTTTTCCCGTGGTGATGAGCTGATACATCTCGGTCGCACGCTTCTCGGCGTCCGGGTTGCCGAGCGCCACGAGGTGACGCGCGAGCGAACCGCCCGAGCTGAGATCCTTCTTGAGGGCGGCCAGGTCGTCCTTGAACCACTCCGCGACCTTGGGGGCGCGGGTTTCGGGCGAGGAGCACTTGGACGTCTGCACGAGGGCCTCGAGCAGCTGCATGCCCTTCGCGCCCTTCCGGAACGGGAGGAGCTCGGTGAGCGTGTCCTCGTCGATGTGCGACAGCGCGTTCAGGAGCCGGCGAAAATCGCCGCCGACGATCACGTTCTGGGACATGCCCTGGGCGAAGACGCAGAACTCGCCGAGCGTCGAGAGCTTCTCGAGCTTGCAGAATTCCTTGGTGTCGTCGCTGAGCGCGGTGATCTCGATCGGGAACGCCTCGGGGATGCCGAGCTTCACGAGGTTCTTGAGGAGCTGGTTGTCCTTGGCCGACGAGGCCTGCGCCTGCTCGACCATGTCGCCGAACGGATCGTCGAAGGCGAGGGTCTCCTTGAGCAGCGAGATGAGGAAGTCCGCCTTGCTGGGCGAGATGCCCTTCATCGTGAGCATCGTCACCATCTCGTCATAGCCGAGGTCGATATAGGCCGCGGGCGTCTCGTCCTTGCTCTTCACGGGCCAGTCCGGGCCGTCGAGGTTCTGCGCCAGGCTGCTCAGCGACGTCTTGACCATGATGGACGACGCGAACGCGGCGCGAACTTCGTCCCAGTCTTTGGCAGTGTACTTGTTTGGTGTGTCGGACATGTCGTGGGGGGAAACTCAGGGATTATGGCGCACGATTTCCTGCGCCAGCTTGCGGTAGTCGCTCACGACGTTGTCGGACGTGCCGGCGGCGGCCGCGTCCGGTCCCTCCTGGCTGACCAGCAGCACCGGCAGGCCGAGCGTGACGGCGCGGCGCACGATCATCGCGTCGCGGATCTGCGTCTCGAAGATCTTGGCGGCCTGGGCCACCCGCTTGGCGGTCTTGAATTGGTTCAGGCGAAGCTGCATGCGCATCTTCGGGACCTCGATGTCGACGCCGGTCTTGATCGAGTTGAAGATGACGCCCTGCACCTGCGCCGGCACGCCCATGGAGGCAGTGCGGAACGACGCCGAGAGCTGGTGGAACTTGCCGAGCTTCTCCACCAGCAGCGTGAAGCCGATGAGGCTCAGCGCGTCGGGATTCGACGGCACATAGATTTCGTTCGAGACGAACACGCCGCACTGCGAGGCGCGGAGAATGTTGGGCGGGCAGTCGAACAGGATGAAGTCGTAGTTGCCCTCGATCTCCGCGAGCTGTTCCTGGAAGACGACGTAGGGCGGACGCTTCGGGTCGCCCTCGAATTCGCTCTCGAGGTCAACGAGGTTGAAAGTCGTCGGGACGAGATCGAGTCCGGGCAGGATTTTCTGGCCGTTCTTGTCCTCCAGGACGTCCTTGATGACGAGCTCCTTCACCTTCGCGGTGCCCGGGTCAAAAATGGAGAAAAAGGCGCCCTCGCCGGTGGCATTGATCTTGTTCCAACGATCCAGCCGCAGCAGCCAGATGCTGCTGTTGGACTGCGTATCAAAGTCAAACAGCAGCACTCGCTTGCCCATCTTCGCAAGGCAGGCGGCGGTGTTGATGATCAGCGAGGTCTTACCCACGCCGCCTTTGTAGTTCAGGAATGCGATTTTGCGCGCCATTAAGGATGCTTCGTTGACAAGGATTGAAGGTAGGACGCCAAGATGCGCCTAGTTTTACAGTCCGCCAGCCTAAAACTTTGGCGGATTTCATCAATTCTTAGCACTTCTTTTGTTTCCGCAGAATGCCTGAATCCGGCCCCAGTCTTCAGGAGCGTTTTTCCCCAGCCAGCATCTGTTTCGGATGTGGTCCCGCCAATCCCAGCGGCTTGAAAATTCGCAGCTTTGCCCGCTCCGACGGCACCGTCACCGCCGACTGGACGCCGGGTCCCCATCACGCGGCTTTTCCCGGCGTGCTCAACGGCGGGATCATCGGCGCCCTGCTCGATTGCCACTGCAATTGGGCCGCCACCTGGCACCTCATGCAGCGCGACGGGCTCGATAAGCCCCCGTGCACCGTGACCGCCAGCTACGCCATCAAGCTCCAGCGCCCCACCCCGACCGACGCCGCGCTGCAGCTGGAGGCGAAGGTCGTGGAAGCCGGGACCGACCGGGCCCGGGTGGAAGGAACGCTTTCCTCCGGCGGACTGGTCTGCGCGACCTGCACGGGCACTTTCGTCGCCGTGAAGCCCGGGCACCCGGCCTTCCATCGCTGGTAATGTCCTCGTCCCCCGACAAATCCCGGCTGCGCGAGCGAGTGTTGGCGGAACTCCGGTCCGCCTACTCCGCCCAGGTCGGCGCCGCCAACTTGGCCCGCGACGAGGCCATCAGCGAGGAGAGCAAGCCCGAGAACAAATACGACACGCACAGCATCGAGGCGGGTTATCTCGCGGAGGGGCAGGCGCGTCAGGCCGCCGAGTTGGAAGCCAGCATCCAGGCGATCGCCTCGCTGCCGGTCTCCCACTCTTCGAGCGACGGTCCGGTCACGCTCGGCGCCGTGGTCGAGGTCCGCGACGACCGCGGCACCCTCAGCCGGTATTACGTGTGTCCGAAGGGCGGCGGCGTGGAAGTGCAGGTCGACGGGCAGACTTTCCTCGTGATCACTCCGGCTTCGCCGATCGGGCGGCTCATGATTGGCCGACGCGTCGGCGACCCGGTGCAACTCCCGGGCCGCCGTCCGGCGACTGCCGCACGCATCGTGGCGGTCGGCTGAGCTCAGTCGTTCAGCGCGAACTGCACGGGCACCGCGAGGCGGAACCGCACGATCCGGCCGTTCTTCCGGCCGGGCTCAAACCGCCAGCGCGACACCGCCCGCAGCGTCGGGGTTTCGAACGCCGGGTCGCTGGAGCGAAGCACCACGGGGTTCACCACCCGGCCTTCCTCGTCGACGGTGAAGGTCACGATGACCTCGCCGTGCCGGCCGTCCTTACGGGCCTCGTAGGGATAAACCGGTGAAGGTTGGAGCCGGGTCTTGGGGATCTGATCGAGTTGGTCGTGGGGAATGATACCATCCCATGGACCGGGAGACGTACCGTCGCCCGGGCCTGTGAAGCTCCTCGGCGGCCCGATGACCGTGATCGTCCGATCCGGATGCGGTGGAGCCGGCGGGTCCACCGGAACCGTGACCGCGTCCGGGCGCGGGGGCGGCGGAAGGTCATCGCCCCGAGGCGGAGGATTCGGATCTCCACCGGACGGCGGCCGGTCGCTCGTGGACGGCACAGTTTCCGGCAGCTCGTCGACCAGGGCAATCGTGTCTGCGATGAGCAGCGGTGGCGTTGCGCCGGGGGGACGCCGAACCTGGGGGTGGTGGAAGCCGAAAAAGGCCACGCCGTGAATGACCGCGGCGGCCGACAGGGGAAGGGTCCAACGGTAGTAGTCCATGAGGCTCCTTTCAGGTTTCATGCCGAAAGACGGGCGGGCGCGGGTTTTCTTAGGCCGGGGCGCGCAGATTTATCGTCCTTTTACCCGGGCGCTGGTCAGCGAACTTGCGTATGACTGCTCCCTTGCGCGGTTTTCCCGCTTTGCTATCTCACTCTCGCTCCGGCAGAGTCGGGGCATTGATGGGTCCCTCCCGCCACAACCGCAAAAGCGCCTTCACCCTCGTCGAAGTGATGATGGCTGCGACGATCATCGTCATCGCTTTCATCGGCATGATCGAGGTCATCGGGCTCATCTCGAATTCCATCAAGCACGGCCAGCGCGAGACGGTGGCGAGCCAGATCATCAACAACGAATTCGCCAAGCTGCGGCTCGCGAGCTGGACCACGATCAGCGGTCTCTCGCCGTCGTCCACCGCCGTAGCCATCGACCCGCAGTTCTGGCCGATGTGGAATTCCGCGATGTCCTACGTCGTGAACAACGTCGTCACCTACAACGGGGCGTGGTACCGCTGCACCACCGCGAACACGGGCATCTTGCCCACCAACACCTCGTACTGGGCGGTGACGACGACCGGCGCGACCACCGACGTCGTGGAGATCAATGGCGCGACCTTCACCCTGGCCCGCTCGCTGACGAGCCCGGACCCGGTGACCAATATCCGCGAGGTGATCTTCACGGTGACGTGGGTGGTGACCACGAGCCGCAACAAGCTCGACGGCTCGCCGCTGACGTTCACCTATCGCCGCAGCAATGTCGGCTGGTTCGGCAAGTACGGGGTCAACCTGTCCTATCAACGCACGTGATGCCTCCCTCGCCCAACCCGCCCCCCGCCTCCCGGCCGTCCCGCGGCTTCACGCTCGTCGAGGTGCTGATCGGCATGACGCTCGCGCTCGTGATGATTGGCGCGGTGCTGACGACGTTCACGTTTCTCGGCCGCAGCTTCACGCGCACGCTGGGCATCGGCATCGCCAACCAGCCGAACCTCGAGATCCAGGGACGGCGGGTCCTCGGCTATTTCACCAACGACGTGCGCACCGCGGCCAGCGTGTACTGGTCATCGACGACTCCCACCTACTATCCGTCGAGCACCGAGTTCACGCTGCTCGTGCCTGACCCGACGGGCGGCACGCGCCGGGTCACCTACTACTACAACAGCAGCTCCGCCGCCGTCATCTACCTGTCCTGCACCGTTCCCGCCAAGACGCTCGTTCGCATCGACCAGACTGCGAGCGTCATGACGGTGCTGCACACCAACCTCCTCACGTGCAGCTTCTCGTATTACGACAGCGCGACGACGCCCTACACCACCTTCACGAGCAGCAGCTACCTCAGCGGCATCAAGCAGGTGGCCCTGCTCCTCACCGCGCAGGTCGGCAGCAGCACGAATCGCACGCTTAGCGAGATCTACACGGTGGCCAGCCCGCGGCTGGCGATCGGCAACAAGGGACTGCTCCAGTGAGGCCGCGCACCGAGGAAAAGGCGTCGGTGATTCTCGTCGCGATGTGTTTCGTCGCGGTGCTCGCCATTTCGCTGGCCGGCTACATGGCGGTGGGCAGCCAGGGCCTGCGGCAGAGCACGCGCGCCTACCTGCGGGATGTCAGCATGCAGCTGGCGCAGATGGGGCTGGAGCGGGCGCTCAACTCCTTTGCCAACTCATCCTTCTCCAGCTGGACGCACCCGACCACCACGTCCTCGACCAAGACGATCACGATCGCGTCCAGCCGGTACGGCACGTCCAACATCACGGCCAACGTCTACATCCGCGTCGACCGCTACCGTGAGGCGACCCCGGCCCTGCTGACCGGCAATCCTAACCGCGGCAACGTGTGGTCGGCCCAGCGCACGTACGTCGTCGGCGACTTCGTTTCCTATCTCGGCGTCTGGTACCTCTGCTACCCCTCGGCCCCGGCCGTGGGCGTGGCGCCGTCGAACATCGCCTACTGGACCAGCGCCCCGGACAACTGGAGTCCCTACGCGACCTACCAGATCGGCAACGTCGCCTTCTACGGCGGCGCCGCCTACCGCTGCGCCAAGTCGAACAGCAACATGCCCCCAAGCACCACGCCGGTCGCAACGGCGACGATTCCGACCTATTGGACGACGATCACACCCTCGGATACCTGGTCCTCGGCAGCCACCTACCAGCCGGGCCAGTACGTCATCTCCGGCTCCCTTGCCTACCGCTGTGTCGCCACCAACACCAACCAGGCTCCACCCGCCGCCGCCTACTGGCGGCTCTCCTCCAACGTCAATGTCGCCTCCTGGAACTCGTCCGCCAGCTACGGCATTGATGCGCTCGTCTACGCCGGCGGGGTGCCCTACCGCTGCATCGCCGCCAACACGAACAAGCAGCCGCCGAACACCACCTACTGGCTCAGCCCGCCGGTGATCTATGCCCAGGGCACGGCCACGCTGCCCGACTCAACCTCGACGACCATCAGCACCCAGTTGCGCGCAATCGTGACCCCCGCCCCGCTCTTCACCAGCGCGGCCGGCGCCTACACCTACACCAACCTCGCGTCCAACGGCACGATCGACAGCTACAACTCGGCCCTCGGCACCTACAGCACGCAGGTTCTTTCAACGAACGAGTACAACTCCTATACGAATTACTCGGCCATACTCGCTGGAGGCAATACGTCCGGCACAGCGGTGAACCTGAACACCGCCACACTTCGCGGTTATGTCGCGGCGCCAGCCGCGACCAGCTCGCCCTATGCCCCGCGGTGGTCCTACACGGGCGCAGGAGCGGTGCTGGGGCCGACCGACAGCAGTGGCGTGAATCTTACCCGCGTGACCCGCTCCTCCTACCTGCCGAAGTACGACGTCCAGTCCGTATCGGGCGGATCCTCGCTGCCTGTGGGCCAGGGCAACGGCACGATCCTGAATCAAGGCAGCCGCGACCTCGGAACCCCCGGCACGCTTTCGATCTACAACATCACCGGCACCTATTTCTCCGGTTTTTCCTATACCTCTGGCATTTACCTCGATGACACCACAGACATCGTGAACATCAACGGACCTGTGATCCTGAACGTCACGGGCTCGCTCTACATTAGCAGCGGGAGGATTAACGTCAATCCGGGGGCCTCGCTCGAAATCTACTTCACCGATGAGCTCTACGTCGGGAATAACGCGGCCGCCCCCACCCCCCCCTCGAGTAACCTAGGCGGCATCTACAACTTCAACAGCGATCCGAAAACCCTCCTCATTGTCGGCACCAGCACGGTGAACTCCTCCGGTTACCACTACTACTGGTCGGCGCAGGATTTTGTCGGTGTGCTCTACATGCCCAATGCCTACATCCACATGTGGAACAGCGGCGCAGTCTATTCCCTTACCGGCCGATACGGCGCTCTGCTGGGCAGCAACGTGTACTTCAACCACGCGGCGAACCTGCATTACGACACGACGCTGCGAACGGCCGGGAGCATCGGCACGTTCATCGACTCGCCGTACCTCATTTCGGAACTCCGGATCCTGAGCGATCCGGGCGAGCAGATCGTCCTGCCGTAAGCGGGACACCGGCTGACCGGTTTCCGGAGCCCCGATTCAGGGCCGGAACCGAGCACCTTTGTCTTGTCTCCGGGAAAGTCGTGCCGCTACATCTTCCGCAAGCTCTCCATGTTCAATCGCCAAGGGCGCCCGGGTGCGCTTATCAATCATACGGATAACTTCATCCACGTCGCACGGCTGGTGCGGCTGGAGGCGAAGCCGCTGGAAGTGGATTCGTTGGCGGAGTTCCACGCGTCGGATGAGGACGGTTTCGGCACCTGGCTGAGCGCCAACTTCACGGATTTTGTCGGGCGGGGCTACGTCCCGGCCTATTGCGCCTTCCACCCGAGCCAGCGCGTGGTCGTCCGCGACAACGTCAACGGCCGCCGGCTCGGCGAGCCCGGCTACCTGCCGCCCCTCTTCTCGGAACACGCCAAGGTCTCGTCGGTGAAGGAATGGCAGATCAGCGTGGTCAACGCGCTGGAAGGATCCACGCCCGTCGCGGACGGCGTCGTCCGTCCGTCCCT
The DNA here is from genome assembly GCA_964471615.1 of uncultured Opitutaceae bacterium. Taxonomy (GTDB): domain Bacteria; phylum Verrucomicrobiota; class Verrucomicrobiia; order Opitutales; family Opitutaceae; genus Opi-474. The sequence continues at coordinate 1,419 of CAYYGV010000075.1, read as the reverse complement.
GCTCGTCGGCCTGCCATGGACCGCGATCCGCGAGCACCAGCAGCGGCTCCTGAACCTCGGGGTCCGCCCCCGCCGGCTTGAGATCGGCTCCATCCCGATGCTCGGCAGCCTCCAGCGACAGCTCGTCGCCACCGGTGGCGGCTCGGCCATCGCCGTCTGCGAGATCGAGTACAGCCAGACCCGGCTCTACGTCGTGGCGAAGGACGGCGTGCACACGCTGCCGGCCCTGCCGCACGGTCTCCTGTCGATCTTGGAAACCGCCATGAAGGAGGTCGGCGCGCCCGACGTCGCCACCGCGCGACGCCAGCTCGAGGACCCCAACGAGGCGGTCAAGATGCACGACCGCCGGCTCGTTCGCGCGATCTCGCGTCATCTCAAGCCCGCCATCGATCATTTCGAGCTCCGCACCGGCCAGCGCATCGAGTGGTTCCACTGCACGCAGCTGCCCGCCCGCCTGGAGTGGCTCGGCGGAACCCTGGCCGGAGCCGTCGAGCTCGAGACCCTCACCATCGACCTCGAGTCGTGGCTCACCCAGTCCCAGCTCGTGGTCAATCCCGGCACGGTGGAACTCAATACCTCATGGCTCGCCACGTTCAGCGTGGTGTCGACCCTCGCCCCGCAGATCCTCAATGGCTAGAAACCAGAGTCGCGATCCCCTCGTGACCAGCGTCCACTGGCACGTCGACTGCCGGCTGACCGCCGAGCTGCCGGACGACCGCGTGGTCAGCAGCCGGTTCCTGGTCAACCTGCCGTTCGGCGCCGTGACGCTGGCGCTCCTGATCTTCTTCGGGTGGGAGCTGACGACCGACCTGAGCCTACGCAACAACATCGCCGACTGGAGCCGGCGGCTGTCGGACTCGCGCGTCGAGCTGCTGAACATCAAGTCCCAGCAGCGCGAGTACACGACCCTCGCGTTCAAGATCGAGACGTCCTACAATCTCATGAAGGGCCGGCTGTTCGTCAGCCATTTCATGCGGCAGCTCGCGCATCTCCGCCCCGGCAGCATGGTGATCGACAATGTCGAGGCGACCGACACCAGCGTCCTGGTCCGCGGCAGCCTGGTTGGCGGCGCCGAGGAGGCCACGCGCGACATCGGCGTCTATCTCGAGCAGCTGCGCAAGGACCGCGAGATCGGTCCCCGCTTCGAGAGCATCCTCGTCACGAATCTCGAGCGGTCGCGTTCCGGCGACCAGCAGAGTTTCGAGCTCACGTTCCGGTTCAAGGTGCCGGAGGCCCCGCAATGAACCCGAACGAAGCCACCGGCCTGGTTGGGCTCATGCGGCGCTACCTGTTCTGCGCCGTGTGCTCGATCACCAGCCTCGTCCTCGTCGCGGCGATCTGGGTGCTCTGGCAGGACGTCCACACGCTCGAGGCGCTGAACCGCGAGCGCACGCAGGAGGGCCAGGCCATGCTCTCCAC
>CAYYGV010000074.1:0-19172 GCA_964471615.1 uncultured Opitutaceae bacterium | reverse complement strand
TCGCGGCGACGCCAGCCTGACCAATAGCAAATGCCGCGAACGGTCAGAGTCGCCCACCGCCTCCCACTGGAGCAAGCCCTATTTTCGGCCCACCAGAGGAGCATCCCCAACGGCCTTCGCAACTAGCTGGTCAGCGCCGCCTTGGGCTTCGCCCACCCATCGCCGAGAACGCTCAACATCCGACTCTCAACGTTCAACGCTCATCCTTCAACTCTCACCCACGTTCGACCCTCGCAGTCCGCCCTATTTCTCGGGATCCGGAACCGGCACGCCTTCGCGGAGCACCTGGTCGAGCGCCGAATAGAATGCGTCGTAAAGGCCGTGCTCACGCAGCGCGCGGTCCGTTGCCCCGGCCTGGAAGTCGCCCTCGATCTGCTCGTGCAGCACCGCCGCGACCTCGGTATGGCGGTCGTCCGTCTCATTCAGCCGAACCTCGATCGTGTACTGCCGGTTCTGGCCGCTAAACGCGTCCTCGCTGTGCACCGCGCTGCGGCCATTCACGATGCCCTGCGCCAGCGCCGACTTCGTCAGCACCCAGTCCATCCGCTTCAGCGCCAGCTGCACCGCGAAGTAGGTCGTGCGATAGTCGGACTCAACTGTCCGGACCTTCGGCTCCACCTTGCCGTAACGCTCCGAGAACGTCGGCAGCGACTCGAGGGACTCGCAACCCGAGAAAAACAGGACGACACCGAGGAGAAGGAGAACGCGCTTCATGGTCACGCAGGTTGTTGTTGGGAAATACAGTGAAGCGTGCCCAGTCCCCAGACAAGCTCCACGCAATCGATGGGGATGATCTCCCGGCCCGGGAAGCACTCGCCGAGGATCTCCGCCGCCTGCGCGTCCCGCCGCGGCTGCCGAAAGGCCGGCATCAGGACCGCCCCGTTGATCACCAGGAAATTCGCATAGCTCGCCGGCAGGCGCTGCCCCTCGCAGCACACCGGCGCCGGCATCGGGAGCTCCACGATTCGAAATTTCTTCCCCGCCGGCGTGCGCAAGCCCGCAAGGCGTTCACGGTTCTCGCGCAACGCGGCGTAATTCACGTCGCGGCGGTTCCGCTCGACGACCGTCACGATTCCGTCGGCGCGGAAGAACCGCGTCATGTCATCGACGTGTCCGTCCGTGTCGTCCCCCGCGATGCCGTCACCCAGCCACAGGATCTGCTCCACGCCGAGATTGTCGCGCAGCAGCTGCTCGATCTCGGCGCGGGACAGCGAGGGGTTGCGGTTGGGGTTAAGCAGGCAGGACTCCGTCGTCAGCAGCGAGCCGGCGCCATTCACGTCAAGCGAGCCTCCCTCCAGCACGCGCTTGATCTCGAAGCGCCGGAGGCCGAGGGCCCGGGCGATCTTCGGCGGAATGGTGTTGTCGAGGTCGTACGGCGGGTACTTGCCACCCCAGGCGTTATGCTGCCAGTCGGTGACCGCCACCTCGCCGGTCCGACGGTGCTTCACAAAGATCGGGCCGTGGTCGCGGCACCAGGCATCGTTGGTGGGGTGATTGAAAAACCGTACCCGCTTCAGGTCGGCCTTCGCCCGGTTGGCTAGCGCCCGGGCCCGCGGCTGGAGTTCACGGCCGAGGTTGATGCGCACCTCCTCGAACCGGCTGATCGTCGCAACGATCTCGGCAAACTTCGCGGGAATCGGACGGAAGTGACCGGGCCAAGTCCGGCGGTTGTGCGGCCATGAGAGCCAGACCGCGGTCTGGGGCTCCCATTCGGCCGGCATCCGGAATCCCAGGGCCGCCGGCGTGCCTGCGTGCGGCGCGGCCATGGGTCAGTCGACGAACCGCTTGGTCAGGTTGCCGTACGCATCAATGCGCCGGTCACGCAGGAACGGCCAATGCGTGCGGGTCACGTCCACTTTGCCGAGGTCAACGGGCACGAGGAGAATCTCCTCCCGGTCGCTGCTGGCCTTGGCGATGATCTGTCCGCTAGTGCCGGCGACAAAACTCTGGCCCCAGAACTCGATGCCGTCGCCCCCGACCGGGGTTTCCAGTCCGATGCGGTTCACCGCCGCCACAAAGCAGCCGTTGGCCACCGCGTGCCCCTGGTGACTGATCTGCCACGCGCCGTGCTGGTCCGCGCCGTAGGTCGCTTTTTCTCCGGGGTGCCAGCCGATCGCGGTCGGATAGAACAGGATCTCCGCACCCTGCAACGCCGTGAGACGCGCGCCTTCCGGGTACCACTGGTCCCAGCAGATCAGCACGCCGATGCGCCCGTACTTGGTCTGCCAAGCCCGGAAGCCGGTGTCGCCGGGGGTGAAATAGAACTTCTCGTAGTAGAGCGGATCATCCGGGATGTGCATCTTCCGGTAGATCCCGAGCAACGAGCCGTCGGCGTCGATGATGACGGCGGTGTTGTGGTAGAGGCCGGCGGCGCGCTTCTCAAACAGCGACGCGACGATCACCACGCCGTGCTTCTTGGCGATCCGTTGGAAGGCCTTGGTGCTGGGGCCGGGAATCGACTCGGCCAGCGCGAAGTTGGCGTGGTCCTCACTCTGGCAGAAATACTGGGACCGAAACAGCTCCTGCGTGCAGATGATCTGGGCGCCCCGGCGCGCCGCCTTCTCGGTGAGGGCGAGGGTCTTCTTGAGGTTGGCGGACGGGCTGCCGGAGCAGGCGTGCTGCAGGAGGCCGAGCGTGACTTTCATGACCGGGGAACGGTCGCTCAGTAGACGACCTTGTTCAGCGGATATTCAACAATGCCCTCGGCGCCAAGCTCCTTCAGCCGCGGGATGATTTCCCGCACCACGCTCTCGTCGATGATCGTCTCGAGGGCGATCCAGTCCGGCGAGCTCAGCTGGGAAATCGTCGGATTGCGCAGCGCGGGCAGCTGCTTCGCCACCACCTCGAGCGCATCCTTCCGGAGATTCATCTTGAGGCCCACCTTGCTCTCCGCCTCGAGCGCGCCGCGCAGCAGCAGCGCGATGGTCTCGATCTTCTTCCGCTTCGCGGGATTCGCCCAGCTGGCCTTGTTCGCGATGAATTTGGTGTTGGTCTCGAGCAGCGTGTCGATGATCCGGAGCTTGTTCGCGCGGATCGAGTTTCCGGTCTCGGTGATGTCGACGATCGCGTCGACCAGATCCGGCACCTTCACCTCGGTCGCTCCCCATGAGAATTCCACTTCCGCGGCAATCTTCCGGGACTCGAAATAACGGCGCACGGTGCCGACCAGTTCGGTGGCGACGCGCTTCCCGGCGAGCTGCTCGGGTTTCGTGATCGAGGACGACTCCGGGACGCACAGCACCCAGCGCGACTTCTGCACCGAGGCACGGCTGTAGATCAGGTCGCACACCTCCACCACGTCCGAGGCGTTCTCCTGGATCCAGTCGAAGCCGGTGAGCCCGCAGTCGAAGAAGCCATGCTCGACGTAACGACTGACTTCCTGCGCCCGCACGAAGCGGCCGTCGAGATCGGCATCGTCGATCGACGGTTTGTAGGAACGCGAACTGGTCGTGATCTTCCACCCGGCCTTGGCGAACAGCGCCTTGGTGGATTCCTCCAGGCTGCCCTTCGGCAGACCCAGCATCAGCAGTGGTTTCTTGTCAGACACGCGGCCAAAGCACACTCCCGCACCTTGGGCGTTCAAGATAAATCGCGGCCTGACACCGTCACGTTACCGAGGCCTCCGCCCGTCACGCTTCGTCCACTCACCATGGTCATCGGTTCGAATCGTTCTGCAATTGGGCTGCAGGGCAAATCACGCTGACCGGCAAATCGTCGGCAAAAAACCGTGGTGCTGAATGCAATTGATGACGGGTTCTAGGTAATCAACCCCATCTATTGACATCGATATTGCCGGACCTAGGCTATGATTCGTTGACGAACAACCCTTTGCCCATGCGCTCCGAACCCAAGCCCCTCATCGTGGTGGTCGAGGATGAGGCGGAGCTCGCAAAACTCATCGCCATCCATTTGGAGCGTTCCGGCATGCAGACCCAGGTCTGCAATCGTGCCGCCCACGCGCTGAGCTTCCTCAAGAAGAACTTCGCGAACCTGCTGCTCCTCGACATCACGCTCCCGGATCAGTCGGGCTTCCAGCTCCTCGAGGAGTTGAAGGCGGCCGACATCGCGGTGCCGACGATTTTTCTCACGGGCAACGTCGACGAGCCCAACAAGCTCAAGGGGCTGAACATGGGCGGCGACGACTACATCACGAAGCCGTTCAGCAATGCGGAGCTCGTGGCGCGCATCAACGCGGTGCTCCGTCGCACCGAGGCCCGGCGCGACCAGCACGTCACGAAGAACGTGCGGCTGACTGACGAGCCGTTCGATTTCTGCGGCGCGCAGATCAACCCGGTCCGGCTCGAGATCAACTTCCCCGGCCACGACGTCCTGAAGCTCGGGCGCAAGGAGCTCGGCATTCTCGCCTATCTCAACTCGCACCAGGGCGAGGTGATCACGCGCCAGGCGCTGATCCACTCGGTCTGGGGCGTGCATGCCGACGTGAAGAGCCGCTCGCTCGACCAGTACATCGTCAAGGTCCGCGAGCTCTACACGAAGCACGGGCAGTCGCTCGATGCCTTTCGCACCGTGCACGGGATCGGCTACATCTTCGATCCCAAGGGGACCTCCACCGCCTGAGGGCGGCGCGAGACGGCTGGGGCCGGGACGTCAGTCCGCCAGCTGGCAGACTTCCCAGACTCGCTCAAGCGCGCCGGCGAGATGATCGCGGCGCTGCGGTCCACCGAGGGGCTTGTTCGCCTCGATGCGGGCGATCCAAGTCGTGATGAGCTCGGTGTTGTAGGCCTGGGCCACCAGCTCGATCGCCCGTTCGCGGCCCACTTTCGCGACGATGGCGGCCATCAGTTGTTTCTTTTCCATGATGAAGCGCGTTGAGGGTTTGTCGTGGTTTCTCGGGGACTTTGCAAGGCCGGCGTAAGGGTCAGAACAACTCGCGCTGCTCGTACCGGGTCCGCGCCTCCGCCAGCGCCGATTTCATCTCCATCTCGGCCAGCAGCCGGAACAGTTCTCCTGCCCGCACCTCGGCCGGTTGCGCCGCCAACGTCGGCAGGCCGAGGTTCAGGGTCGTGAGTTTGAGGTTCGTCCGCAGCCGCTCGGCGTCGGACTGCACTGCGGCCTGGAACCGCTCCGGCTTCAGGCTCGCCGCATTCGCGATCACGCCTTCCAGGGTCTGGTGCTCCAGCAGCCACTTCGAGGCGGTCTTCGGTCCCACGCCATCGATGCCGGGAATGTTGTCCGCCGTATCCCCCACCAGCGCGAGGTAGTCGGCGATCATCGCGGGTGGCACGCCAAACTTTTCCTGCACGCCAGCCGCGTCCATCACCCGCCAGCCGAGCTTCGGGTTCGCCGACGGCGGCGGGAGCATGATCTTGATGCGGTCGTTGACGATTTGGGCGAAGTCCTTGTCGGCACTGACCACCAGCACCTCATGCCCCTGCCCGGCCAGCGACACCGCTTGCGAAGCCAGCAGGTCATCCGACTCGACCCCGTCCTGCTCCACGCCCACGAGTCCCATGGCCCGGGTGAACGCCTTGATGGGCTCGATCTGCTTCTGCAAAGCCTCCGGCATCTCCTCGCGGTTCGCCTTGTAGTCGGCGTGCAGCGCCAGGCGGTCCTGCGCGCCGCCAAGGTCGAAGAACACCAGCGTCGCAGCCGGTTTCTCCTGGTCTTCCAGGCGCCACAGCGACTTCACCCAGCCGTGCAAGGCGCCCGTCGGGAATCCATCCGATCGCGTGAGCTCCGGCACGGCATAGAAGCAGCGGTACGCCAGATTGAACCCGTCCACGAGCAGCCATTTCGCCATGCCGCAGGAGAGCGGACGCCTGCGGGCTGGTCAAGGAGGGGCGTGGTAGTAGCGAGTAGCGTGCAGCGTGTAGCGAGTAGGAAACGCTAGAGTGGTTCTGAGTAGTCGATGGCCGTGGGTAAGGACACGTTGCTTCCGGGAATGCCGAACTCCTTCGGCATCCGCTGATCTACTCGCTACGCGCTACCCGCTACTCGCTACTCGTCCGCTCCCCGCCCCCCGGCGTCACCAGGGTCGCGGTTACGAAGATCAGCAGGTTTCGCTTCCGCGTCGTCTGGCCTTTCGAGCGGAAGAGGCGGCCGAGCAGCGGGAGGTCACCAAGGATCGGCACCTTGTCCGTGACTTTCTTCACTTCCTCGCGGGTCAGCCCGCCCATCATCAGCGTGGCGCCGTCGCGCAGCGTCACCCGCGTGCTGATGTCGCGGACGGAGAAGATGGGCTGGTAGAATCCTGACGGCACCGTGACCGTTGTGCTGCCGGATATCGCGATGCTTGGTCCGCCGTATTCGACGAAGCCGTCGAACTCGGTCACACGCGGATTGAGGTCCAGGCTGATGCTCCGGCCGTCGTCCTCCACCGTCGGCGTCACCCTGAGCTCCACGCCCACGTGCCGCGACGTGAAGTCCTGCGGCGTGCCCGCGGTGATCGCCACCCCCGCCGAGCCGCCGCCGCTGGCGTTGCCCGTGCCGACCTGGCTCTGGGTCTGCCCGAAGCTCTGCGGATAACGCATCTCCTGCGCCACGGTGATCGTCGCGGCGCTACCCGACAGCACCGTGACCTTGGGCGCGCTCAGCAGATCCGTCCCCTGCCGCTGCGACAGGGCGCGGACGATCGCGTTCACGTCGAACTCCCCCGCCCTCGCGCCTGCGGTCACCAACGCGCCCGCCGTCGCCGCCAGGTCGGTCATGCCCGGAATCTGCGGCGCGCTGGTCGCAATGGGGACATTCAGCTCCGGGGTCACCACCACGGTGCCGTCGGCGGCGATCGTCGTTCCTTCCGGACGGACGATGCCGCCCGCCTGGGCACTCGCGTGGCTCGTAAAGGTGTCGGCCAGCGACCGATTCCCGCTCGCGTAGGCCAGCCGCACTCTCGGGTCGACCCGGGAGGCGGCGGTCGCGGCCCCCAGGTTGAGGCCCAGTTCCTCCAGCGCCCCTTCCTGAACCTCCATGAACTTCGCCTCAATTTGCACCTGCCGGACGTCCCGGTAGCGCTGGAGAATCACCCGGATTCTCTCCAACTGCGCCGGTGTATGGCTCACGATGACCGCCGCTCCATCGTAGGCGAGGCTGGCCCCGGGGGTGCCCTCAAAACCCACGCCGGAGAGTTCGAGCAGCCGCCGCATTGCCACGGTCTGGACTCCAAGCGGGCTGGCCGGTTCGGCTTCCGTCGCATTCGAACCGGGAGCCGCATGCCGCGGCGCAGTCGCAGCCTCCTGTCCCGCCAGCCGCAGCACGGCGGCACGCGAGACGGGGAAAATCTCCGTCCGGACTGCAGTCGCCCCTCCTCCCACGCGCAGCACCGCCGCATCGGGCCGAAACTCGCAGGTGCCGCCGACCGCCTCCGCCAAATACTCCAGCGCGCGGCGGAGGGTGACGTCGTGGAGGTTGAGTGAGACCGCGGGATTGAGGTGCTCCGGATCGCTGACGACCAGATTCACCACGGGACCTTCCGGTTCCTCGCGGCACTCGGTCGCAATCTTCAGCAGGCTTGCGACCACCTGGTCGAGAGGCGCGCGGGCAAAGGCGATCGCGGGGATCTTGATGCTCCGAAACCGATCTGGCCCCGCCGGGACCGGGGCCGCCTTCGTCCCATCGGGTTCGCTCAAGGGGTGTTCCGACCGGGCCTGCCAGCTCTCGTCGACGCCGTGAAGCAAGGCGTGCCGCGCCTGCTCCCGCTCAGTGCCCGGGTCGTCCGCCTTGGCAGGCGTAACGAAACACAGAACGAGCCAGGTCAAAGCCAGCCCGAGGAGTTTGTAGGGTGGGTACATAGAGTCTTCACGGTTCCGTCGACCGGCCCTTCGATTCGGCGCGCGCCGCGAGCTGAATCCGTCGGTTACCCTGGTCGGCGAGCGTCACATAGAAGCCTCCATTGGCCTCCGACGCGGGCTCGAGTTGCACCACGCGCCAGCCGGACTCTCCAATCCACTCTCCCACGCGCGTCGTGATCCACTGGCGCGTCGACGTTGCTTCCAGGACGATTTGGGCGGTGGCGCCGGCGCCGAGGTAACCGCGTAAAACAAACGGGCCGGCCCTTTCCGGCTGCGCCGAGGGTGACTCCTCCGGGTCGTCCCCGCGCACGAAACACACGCCCGCGTCACGATCGAGCAGGAGTTCGGGCGGCGAGAAGAGATCGAAGGTCCACTCTTCCCCGCGCGCCGCCGAGGGCGGTGCGCCCCACACCGGGTTCTCCGGCCATGCGACCGACTCAGGGCATGGTTCCTGGATTTGCGCCGAGACCGGCGCTTTGACCGGCCGGCCCAGCGCCGCGCGGGACTTCGCCAGATGAGGGCCAAACCAGCCCACCGACGCGAAGGCAACCACCGCCAGCAGCCCCGCGATCCACCGTTCCGTCGCGGCCGTCATGTTCGCTTGGCCATGATCGTGGCCTCCTCCTGCCGCTCAACGGCCTCAACCACCACCGAGAACTCGCACGGCAGCGGCTCCACCCACCGCTCGGGCGCTTCGACCGGATCGCGCAGTTCGCCCGGCATCGTCCGCACGTCGACCGAAAGCACCCTCCAGGGCTTTCCCGGGCCCGAGAGTGTAGCCACGAATCGACGCAGCACCGTGGTATCGCCCGTGAACACGAGTCGAAACGCTCGCCCGGCCAATCCCTGACCCAGCGTTGTTCGCCACTCTGGCGCGGTGACAAAGCTGTCGCGTCCCGGTTTCTTGCGGCCGCCTCCTGCTTTGTTGCCCATAGCCGCTGCCTCGCGCTGCACCGCCTTGAGCTCGGCCGGCTCAGCCTCGAAGAGCATCGCCAGTAACGCCTGCAGGTGGGCGCGGTCGGAGCTCAGGGCATCAACGTCCGTGGCCGCCGGTGCCTCCCGGCGAAAGTCGCCAAACCCGAACCACAGCTCGGGCGCCACCGCGACGTCGTGCTGTCGCGCGAGGTCCCTCATTTCCGTCACAAAGCGGGAGATCCCGAAATAGGCCGCCGCACTGTCCGGCCAGTGCTCCTTCGTCGGACCTTTCGTCTCTGGGCAATCGCCGAGGACTGCTTGCTCAGCCCGCTTCTCCTCTGCGCTCCACCGTTCCAGCGCGGCCTCCAACTCGTGGGTGACGACAGGATCCGGCGGCGGCTCCGCGACGGCCGCCTTGCGAAATTCCCGCTGCTCGCGCTCGAGGCGTCTGACGGCCAGTCTCGCCGCGTGAATCCGGCTGACCAAAGCCACCACTGCGCCGCCCCAGACCAGGGCAACGAGGATAGCTGCGGCCTGCCATGGCCCAATCTTCCGGGGCATTTTCATGTGCCGCTCCTCTCGTCCCGGACCGGTGCCAGGACAACGGTGGCCTCGAATCTCAGGCATCCGGGCTCCGTCAGATCAAATTGCTCGTCCCCGATGCTTTCGGCCCATTCACACCGGCGAACTTGGTCCAGCAAGCGACGCGCCCTTTCGCCCAAGCCCGATCCAGTCGGCGCAACGGGTTTTGCGAGATTCAAAATCCGGCCGTGTAGCCTCAGCCCGGCCCGACCGGACTTGGCGATTCTCCGCGGCGTCGTTTCCAATCCCTCGATCCACGCCGCCTCGTCCATCGCCAAGCTCCGCTGCAAGTCGGCCAGGATTCGAGCCCATCGGTCGCGCCGTTCAGCCAGGCCTCGCAACTGATCATATCGCCGGCGCAGCGCTTCAATCTCGGGCACCAACGCCGCGTTCCGCGCCGCGATGTGCTGCAGCTCACGGCTCTGCGACTTCATTTCCGCGGCACAGCGGTTCGCGAGCCGCTCTACTTGCGCGTAATGCCAGAGCGGCGGCACCAACGCGACCATGGGAAGGATCCCGAGTGCAAGCCGCCCCGGAACTCGCCGGACTGAAGCCACCCGGTCGCGCAGACGCTCCGGCAGGAGCCCTCCGGTGCCGGACTGTTCATTGGCCAGGCGCAGCAGGCCCGCCACCACGGCAAGTTCGTCCGCGACGTCGATCCACCGCGGGTCAGACGAGAGCCGCTCGACCCGGCTGCCGAGATACTCGGACAAGCGTGCGTCCAGTCCCGGCAAGCGCGCCGCTCCACCGGTCAGCACAATCCGTCCGTTCGCTCGCCCACCTTCGGAGAGCAGGCCCTCGATTTGTCCGACTTCCATCACCAGCGCCGCCGCCAGCTGCTCGACCTGTCGACCGAGATGCTCACCAAGGTTCTCGTCGCGATCCTCCGAGCAGATCAGCGCCTCGGCTTCGGCCGGTGACAGTTTCAGCGCTTCTGCCAACCCGGTTGTCACCACCTGCCCGCCCACGGGAATGCTCCGCTCCTGAAATCCGCCGGCTCCTTGGACCAGCAGGGTCGTGCTGCGCGCCCCGATATCGATCACCATCGCCGGCCCTTCCGGCGTCACGGCATTCCAGACCGTGGTAAGCGCGCGGCCGGCGGGGAAAATTCCGCGGAGGCTCAACCCGGCCCGGGCCGCACCTTCAACCAGGCCTTCGATCACTTCCCGCTTTGCGACCGTGAAGGTCAGATGCCAATCCAGTCCGGTGGCAAAGTCGCCCGTGCAATCCCAGATCATGTCCTCCAGCGCGAGCGGGATCGCCTGCATCGCCTCGAAGTGAATGACCTTGTCCCGCTGCCGGGGATTCACCGCTGGTGTCGTCGCGTGTTTCGTCAGGACAAGATGCGGGGCGAGGCCCAGCACCGCGGGCCCGCGATATCCCAACTCCCGCGTCACAGCGCCGATCGCGTCAATCGCCGCCGCCAGCCACGCCCGGTCAGTTTCCGGGACGGTGACGAAACGCACCGAGGCTTGGCCCAGGACTCGCGGCCGGCGTGATCCACGGCGGAAGACTGCCGCCGTGACGTGACTGGCGCCGAGGTCGATCGCACAGAGCCGCGCGAACGGCCAGGGAAACGAGAGCGAGCGACGCGGCGATGACATGCGCGCCACGAAGTCGAACGAACGCTGAACGACCAAGCGCGCCGACTACCGTGATTCCGGTAAATTCAGACCAAACCGCAGCCGCGTTGCGGGCTTGCCGCAGTCGATCTTCGATTCACGCTCGCCAGACGCATGTCACCGGCACTGCCCTACAAGATCGCGGTACTCGTTTTTCTCGAGAACCCCGCTGGCGAGCACCTGCTGCTGCTGCGCGCGAAGCCGCCGAATCTCGGAGTCTGGAGCCCGATCGGAGGCAAGCTGGAGATCGGCACGGGCGAGTCGCCGTTCGAGTGTGCCGTCCGTGAGACGCGCGAGGAGGTCGGTTTTTCCATCACGACGGACGACCTGCACCTGTTCGCGATGATCGCGGAGAAAGCGTACGAGGGCGAGACCCACTGGCTCATGTTTCTCTTCCGCTGCCGCAAGCCCTTGCCGGCGCTTCCGCCCGACATCGAGGAAGGCAAGTTCGGCTTCTTTTCGCGCGAGGCGGTCCGTGGCTTGCCCATCCCCGAAACCGACCGGAACGCGCTCTGGCCCGTTTACGATCAATATCGCGACCGTTTCGTGGCGCTCCGCGCCGACTGCATGCCCGGACAGCCTGTGCGGGTCATGGTTGAGGAAATCACGCCGCGCGCGTCGTCCTGACGCCATTCGCGAGGCTTAACCACGTCAGGGATGGCTGTTACTATGTGCCGCAACGGCACGAATTCGGCTTGGGTTCAGAACCATGCACCATGGCCGGCGGTCCGGCCGCGACAGAGTAATAACTTGATTTCTGGGCCGACCGGAAAAGAGTTAACCTTTAACCTAAAAACTCTCCTCACCAGTGACCAAGAAAACGAGCGCCTCAGCCGACAAGAAGGCCGACGAAAGCGTACCCTCCCTGAGCGCCTCCGCCAAGGCTCCGGTCAACCACAACCTGTCGAAGGACGAGCGCATCGATCTGTATCGCATGATGTTACGTATACGCCGGTTTGAGGAACGCTCACTGCGGGCCTATCAGGCGAAGAAGATCGGCGGGTTCCTGCACCTCTACATTGGCCAGGAGGCGGTGGCGGTGGGCTGCTGCTCCCTGATGGGCAAGAATGACCATGTGATCACCGCCTACCGGGACCATGGTCACGCCATCGCGGTCGGAATGGGCCTGAACGAGCTGATGGCCGAGCTTTTCGGCAAGGCCACGGGCTGCTCAAAGGGCAAGGGCGGATCGATGCACTATTTCGCGCCGGATCGGAATTTCTGGGGCGGCCACGGCATTGTCGGCGGCCAGATCCCGCTCGGCACCGGCCTCGCCTACGCGCTCAAGTACAAAGGACTCAAGGGCGCCGCGATGGCGTTCATGGGTGACGGCGCGGTGAACCAGGGCGCGGTCCATGAGGCCTACAACCTGGCGTCGCTCTGGCAGCTGCCGGTCATTTTCGTGATCGAGAACAACGGCTATTCGATGGGCACCAGCCAGCGGCGGTCGTCCGCCGGCGAGTTGGCGAAGCGCGCAGAGGCCTACGACATGGCCTGGGGCACCTGCAACGGGCACGATCTTTACGAAGTCCGCGAGACCATGGACCGTTTCCTCAAGGCGGCCCGCGAAACGTCCAAGCCCGCCATCGTCGAGATCCGCACGTACCGCTACCGGGGCCACTCGGTCGCCGATCCGGACAACACCTACCGCTCGAAGACCGAGATCGAGGAGTACCGGAAGACGAAGGATCCGATCCAGCTTTTCCAGAATCAGCTCGTGGCCGAGGGCGTGCTCAATGAGGCGCTGATCGGGCAGATCGACCAGGCTGCCCGTCTTGAGGCGGACCAGGCCGCCGATTTTGCCGAGGCCAGCCCCTTCCCGACTGCCGAGGACGTCCAGCGCGATGTCTACTGGGAGGCCGACCACCCGTCCGAACGCAAGTCCGGCGGCCGCCTCTTCTTCAACTGAGCGACCACCCGCTTCCCACTCTCCTCTTTCAGACGTTTCTTTTTTCCTCCCGTGCCTGTCATCACCTACCGCGAAGCCATCCGCCACGCCCTCACCGAGGAACTCGAGCGTGACGCCAACGTCGTCGTCATGGGCGAGGAAGTCGGCCAGTTCAACGGCGCCTACAAGGTCACCGAGGGGCTGCTCGCCAAGTTCGGCCCGCAGCGCATTGTCGACACGCCCATCTCGGAGGCCGGTTTCATCGGCCTCGGCGTCGGCGCCTCCATGCTCGGCATCCGGCCCGTGATGGAGCTCATGTTCTGGAGTTTCTACTCCGTCGCGTTCGACCAGATCCTCAACAACGCCGCCAATGTCCGGTACATGTCCGGCGGCCTGATCAACTGCCCGATCGTCATCCGCGGCCCGGCCAACGGCGGCACCAATGTCGGCGCCACTCACTCCCACACCCCGGAGAACGTCCTAGCCAATCATCCCGGCGTGAAGGTTGTCGTGCCCGCGACCCCGGCCGACGCCAAAGGTCTCCTGAAGTCCGCCATCCGGGACAACGACCCGGTCATGTTCCTGGAGAACACCATCCTCTACGGCGAAAAGGGCGAGGTGCCCGAGGGCGAGCACGTCGTCCCGCTCGGCGTCGCTGACGTCAAGCGCAGCGGCACCGACCTGACGATCGTGACGTACGGCCGTTCGGTCCTGCACTCGCTGGCCGCGGCCGAGCGGCTGCAGCAGGAGCACGGGAAGTCGGTTGAGGTGGTCGATCTGCGCACCATTCGCCCGCTCGACATCAACACGGTGCTGGCCTCGGTGGCGAAGACGCACCGCGTCCTGATCGTCGAGGAGCAGAAGCCCTTTGCCAGCGTCGGTTCCCAGCTGGCCTACATGATCCAGCGCGAAGCCTTCGACGACCTCGACGCCCCGATCCACCGCGTGACGACCGTCGACGCGCCCGCGATCTACAGCCCGCCGGTCGAGATCGAGCAGCTCCCGAACCCGCAGCGCGTCTACCAAGGCGCCCTCGAGGCCCTGGCCTAACGGCCCACTTTAGTCCGTTTCCCAATTTCCCAGTTTCCCGCTTTCCCAATTTCCAAAACCGCCATGGCCCAAATCATCGACATGCCGAAGCTCAGCGACACCATGACGGTCGGTACGCTGGTCAAGTGGCTCAAGAACGAAGGCGACCCGGTCAA
Source organism: uncultured Opitutaceae bacterium (assembly GCA_964471615.1). Lineage (GTDB taxonomy): Bacteria > Verrucomicrobiota > Verrucomicrobiia > Opitutales > Opitutaceae > Opi-474. The sequence continues at coordinate 5,212 of CAYYGV010000074.1, read as the reverse complement.
GGCCGGCGACATGCTCGCCGAGGTTGAGACGGACAAGGCCACCATGGAGCTGGAGTGTTTCTTTGACGGCACACTCCTGAAGCAGTTTGCCCCCGCGGGCTCTCAGGTGGCCATCGGCGCCCCGCTCTGCGCCATCGGCAAGCCCGGCGAGAAGGTCGACGTCCCCGCTTCCGCTCCTGTGGCCAAGCCCGCCGCCGCGGTTGCGGCTCCCGCCGTCACGGCCCCCGCCCCGGTGGCACCGCCGGCCCCGAAGCCCGCACCTGCTCCGGCCCCGGTCGCGGCCGCCCCTGCGGCTCCAGCGACGTCGACCGGCCGCGTCCGGATTTCGCCGCTCGCCCGCAAGCTGGCGGCCGAAAAGGGCATCGATCCGTCCCGCCTGACCGGCTCAGGCCCGGGTGGTCGCATCGTGCGCGCCGATATTCTCGCCGCCGCCGCGCGTCCCGCGGCCCCGGCCGCGGCGCCCGCGGCACCCAAGGCCGCGACGAAGCCCGCCGCGGACGCCTGGCCCTGGCGCAGCGTGCTCGACACGGCTGAGATCCAGGCCGAGGTCACGACCCCGCTCTCCAACATGCGGTCGGTCATCGCCCGCCGCCTGGTCGAGTCCAAGACCACCATTCCCCATTTCTACCTCGAGATCGAGGTCGACGCCGGCCCGCTCGGCGCGCTCCGCAACCAGCTCAACGCCGGACTCGCGAAGGACGGTGTCCGCCTGTCGGTGAATGACTTCGTCCTGAAAGCCAGCGCCGCCGCCCTCCGCGCGGTGCCGCAGGTCAACAGCTCGTTCGACGCCACGGGCATCAAGGCCCACGGCACCGTGCATGTGTCTTTCGCCGTCGCGATCGAGGACGGCCTCATCACGCCGGTCGTGAAGAACACCGACCAGAAGTCGGTCTTCGAGATCAGCGTCGAGGCCAAGGACCTCGGCAAGCGGGCGCGGGACAAGAAACTCGCCCCGGCGGAGTTCACCGGCGGCACCTTCTGCGTCTCGAACCTCGGCATGATGGGCATCGAGCGATTCTCGGCCATCATCAACCCGCCCAACGCCGCCATCCTGGCGGTCGGCGCGACCGTGAAGAAGCCGGTGGTGAAGGACGACCAGATCGTGGTCGGCGAGCGGATGAGCCTCAGCCTGTCCTGCGACCACCGCGTGGTCGACGGCGCCCTCGGGGCGAAGTTCCTGAACGCGCTGAAGGACCACCTGGAGAATCCGGCGTTGCTTCTGATGTGAGAGCGGGGCGGAGGTTGGGTTTGGGGATTTGGAGGGAAACTCCAAACGCCAAACCGCCAAACGCCAAACAAGGGTCAGCGGAGCAGCTTGCGACGGCTGTGCTGTCGGCACCTGACCGGCTTTCAACCTTCAACTGAGGTCTTTCAACCATGCAGGCCCTCCTACGCACGCTGCACGCGCGCTACGGAGGGCAGTCTTCTGGCCGCTGCTGCGGCGGCGAAGACTGGTGGTAGGACCTGGATTCGAACCAGGGAAGGCGTAAGCCAGCAGATTTACAGTCTGCCCTCGTTGGCCACTTGAGTATCCTACCAAAAAACGGAACGCGGAAAATCTGGGTTCGTGCGGCCGAGTTCAAGGATTTTCTTAACGTCGCCTTGCGTCCCCTCTCACCGGTGGCTGTCCTTAGGCTGACCGATGCTCGCCGACCTCAAGGAATGGCTTTCAGACTTCGTGGCCCGGGGGTTGCTCGCTGACCTGACCGCGCTCTGCGGCTTCGTGCTCGCGCTCCTCGTCGTCGCCCGGCTCATGAGCCAGAAGAAGGCCCCGGCGAACACGTTTGCGTGGCTCCTCGTCATCGTCCTCGTGCCCTACGTCGGCGTGCCCCTCTACCTGCTGTTCGGCGGCCGCAAGCTCCGGCGTCTCGCCGCCCGCAAGCTGCCCCTCAGCCCCGCCCTGCCCGGCCAGCCCCAGATCCCGGCCTTCTACGCCCACTGGCCCGTCGCCCAGACCATCGTCGCGGCCGGCGGTGCGTCGCCCGTCGCCGGCAACCGCCTCCGGCTGCTCACCACCGGCGAGGCCACCTTTGCCGAGCTCATGCAGCAGATCCGCTCGGCGCAGCACTGCATCCATCTCACCACCTTCATCCTCGGCCGGGACGACACCGGCCGCGCCATCATCCAGGCCCTCGCCGAGCGCGCTCGCGCCGGTGTGAAGGTCCGGCTGCTCCTGGATTCCGTCGGCTCCATGTTCATCGGCGGCAACTTCCTCGCCCCGCTCCGGGCCGCCGGCGGCGAGGTGATCCGTTTCATGCCCGTGCTGCCGTTCACGTCGCGCGGCTCCGCCAATCTCCGGAACCACCGCAAGATCGCCGTGTTCGACCACACCACCGCGATCATCGGCGGCCACAATCTCGCCATCGAATACATGGGACCCACCTCCTACCGAAAGCGCTTCGCCGACCTCGGCGCCGTGATCGAGGGTCCCGCCGCGACCCTGCTGCACGAGGTGTTCATCGCCGACTGGTGCTTCGCCAGCCGCCGCCCGCCCGGCCCCCTCCGCCAGCAATCCCCCGCCGTCGGTCTCACCGCCCGCGGCTCGGCCGAGCTGCAGGTCGTCGCCAGCGGACCCGACGTGCCCGGTGACCCGCTCTACGAGGGCATCGTCTCCATGATTCAAGAGGCGGAGTCCAGCATCTGGGTCGTCACGCCCTATTTCATCCCGGACGATGTCCTGCTGCGGTCGCTGATCGTCAAGGCCCGGGCGGGACGCGCCGTGACCCTCGTGCTGCCGGCGCGGTCCAATCACCCCGTCACCGACTTCGCCCGTCGTCACTACGTGCGGGAGCTGCGCCGGGCCGGAGGTCGCGTCATGCTCTACGGCGCGGGCATGCTGCACAGCAAGGCGCTGATCGTGGACGACCGGATCGCGCTGCTGGGTTCGGCCAATTTCGACCTGCGCAGCCTGTTCGTGAACTTCGAGATCGGCCTCGTCGTGCACTCCGACGCCGAGGTCGTCGCGATCAAGGCCTGGGCCGAGGCCCTGCTCGGCCAGTGCCACGAGCTCAAGACCGACCCCAACCGTCGCCAGCGCCTTCCGGCCCGCATCATGGAGGACTTCAGCCGACTGCTCGCCCCGCTGCTCTAGGTCGGACCATTTCCGGGTTGCGGGCTCGCCTCTGCCACGAACAACACCAAAGGCACGAAGTCGGTCCATCCGAGGGTCTGCACCCGGTTACTTGCTCTGTTCACGGCCAGCTTCTCTTCCCCTGCTCTCACCATGACCGCTGCCGAGGCCTTCGACGAGTTGTGCGCCTACACGCTGACCTTGGCTGATCCCGAGTTCATCCATCAGCAGGTGGTTGACGCCTACGCCGCGCAGTCGGCGACCGAGCGCGACCGGCCGATCAAGGTGGCTTTCGCATTGGTCGGGCTCTGCCTGCATCTCGAGATGGGCTTCACAGGCAAGCAGGTCCAGCGGGCCCACATGCGGCTCGCGGCCCGTAACAAGAGCTGGCCCACCTTTCCGCTGCCGGCCACCCGTGGCCCGGTCACGGTGCTCGACGCCTTGGCGGCCGCGCCCGGTGCGGAACGCGCCGCTGCGATCCGGAATTGGTGCCAGTCGGTCTGGGACGCACATGCCGCCAATCACGAGGCGGTGCGCCGTCTTCTCCGGCAGCATCTCGATTCCCCGCGTCAGTAGGTCGCGGGGCGCGCTTCAGACGGCGTGCGCCGCGATAAAGGCCTTGATCGCCGCCGGATCGGCCCGTAGCCGATGCTTCACCACCGGATGGCTCTTCAGCGCTTCCAGCGATGGGTGCTTGGGCTCGACGCCGATCGCGGACCGGATGGTCTCCGGGAACTTCGCCGGGCTCGCGGTGGCCAGCACCACGCTGGTGCGCCCCGGCGTCAGCTCCTTGAAGGCACAGGCCGTGTGCGGATCCGTCACGTAGCCGTACTGGCGGTGTACCCGCTGGATGATGCCAGGGATCTCCGCGTCGGTGCAGCGCGACGCCGAAAAGGTCCCGCCCTGCCAACCCTCAAAGCGATATCTACCCTCGGCCTTGAAGGTCTCCATCACGCTCCGAACCCGGGCGGGATCGCGTCCCACCGTGTAGAATAGGAAGCGCTCGAAGTTCGACGCCACCTGGATGTCCATCGACGGCGCGAGGCTCGGTGCGACCGGGGCCACGCGGTATTCGCCGGTGGTGAACAGCCGGTACAGAATGTCGTTCTGGTTGGTCGCGATCTTGAACCCGCCGATCGGCACGCCCATCTGCTGGAGCAGCCAGCCGGCGAGCACATTGCCGAAGTTCCCCGTCGGAACCACGAACTCGACGCTCTCGCGCTCCTCCGGCGACAGCCGCAGCCACGCCGAGAGGTAATAAACGCACTGCGCGAGCACGCGGGCCAGGTTGATGGAGTTCACGGCCGAGAGACGGTGTCCTGTCCGGAACGCCTGGTCGCCGAAGACCTCCTTCAAGGCCGCTTGCGCGTCGTCGAACGAACCATCAGTCGCGAGAGCGAACACATTACCCGCGCCAGTGCAGGTCATCTGTCGCTCCTGCAGCGGCGAGACGCGGCCGTCGGGATACAGGATGAAGATCGCCGTGCCCTTCCGGCCAATCAGACCGTGGATCGCCGCCGCCCCAGTGTCGCCGGAGGTGGCCCCCAGTACGTTGATCGACTCGCCGCGCGCCTGGCACTGATGACCGTAAAGCTGCCCGAGGAGTTGGAGGGCGAAATCCTTGAAGGCGAGCGTCGGACCGTGGAACAGCTCGAGCACGTGCACGTCCGGCCCGAGTCGCCGCAGGGGCGCGATCGCCGGATCGGAGAACCGCGTGTAGGAGCGGTCCACCAGCTGGCGGAGAGTCGCCGCGGGAATATCCGTGGCGAAGACGCGCATGAACTCGAAGCAGAGGTCCGCGTATCCCAGCCCCGCCCAACCGCCCAGCTTGCCGGAGAGGTCCGGCAGTTGCTCCGGCAGGAACAGCCCGCCGTCCGGGGCCAGCCCGGTCGCCACGGCATCCGAGAAGCCGAGCGGCGGGGTCTGTCCGCGGGTGGAGAGGAATCGCATGGGGAGCAGTCAGCGGTCAGCCATCAGCTTTCGGCCGGGAAGCCAGGCCGGTCCGCCGGGCCCGCGCGGTCGTGGCTGACGGCTGATCGTCCGCCGGGCGCCGGCCGGGCTAGGCTTTCTCGAGGTTGAACACCGCGTGCGCGACCCGGGCGGCCTCGTCGGCGCGGTCGAGGTCGAGCACGATCGAGATCT
>CAYYGV010000073.1:0-19430 GCA_964471615.1 uncultured Opitutaceae bacterium | reverse complement strand
ACTACGTGGGCGTGGGCAGCGGGGCGTTCAGCTTCCTCGACGGCACGCTCTACACGACGACCTTCTCGCTCGACACCTACCGGCAGCGGATCGCCCGGGGCCTGACCGGCATCACCACCCAGCACCGCCTGCGGCCGGGCGAGCTGATGCGGTACGACCTGCTCATGCGGATGTTTGGGCTCCGCCTCGACCGCGAGTGGGCGCTGCGGCGCCACGGGCCGCGGTTCTTCCGCAAGCTCTGGGGCGAGCTCCGCACGCTCGAGTGGCTCGGCGCCGCCCGGCGCGACGAGCACGGCTGGCAGCTGACGGAGCGCGGCATGTACTGGCTGATGCTGATGATGTCCGCGTTCTTCGAGTCGGTGAACGGCTACCGCGACGCCATGCGCGCCCGCGTGCGCCAGGAGACCAACGAGAGCCCCACGCTGTGCGTGCCGGCAAGCGCGGCGGCGGTATCAAAGTAGGCAGCCGACACGAACGCCAGACGTCGAAGCGCCCGCGTTACGTGACCAGGTCCTCGGGGCTCGGGCCACGGGCGGGCGGTGGCGGCGCGGGATTGCGGCGGGCAGCGAGCGCCTGGGCGACGATCTCGCGGCGCTTGCCGTAATACCGGGCCATGCCCCCCTGGTAGGCCAGCGTCACCACGGCCACCACCGAGTACATCGTGTAGAACAGGATCCGGACCAGCCGGAGGATCGCCACGACATCCACGCCCTCGTTCACGAGTTCCTGCCGCATCTCCGGGGTCACGCTGCTCAGCGCCGTGTCCGGGTCGAAGCTCACGAGCCGCGTGACGCAGTAGACGAGGATCGCGCCCATCACGACGTACTGCGCCCGGACCAGCCGCGCCACGCCGTCGGCGTCGCCGCGCAGCAGGCGCTGGCGACCGGAGAGCTCCAGCCACCCGCCGAACGCCACGATCAGCCCCACCGCGGTGCCCTCGAGGTCGCCGATGGCCAGCGACCCGACGGCGCCGAGCGCGGCGATGATAAGCACGCTCAGCCCGTTCGCCCGGGCGGTGCGCAGCACGCGGCCGAGGACGTCTTCCGGGAGCGGCGGAGGTTTCATCACCTCCAGCGTGTGCAAGGTCGGGCCGCCCGCCAGTCCGATTTGAACCGGACCGGATAGCGTTGTCTCGCCGCCCGCGGCGGGCCACGCTGGGGGCCGCTTTCACCATGCAACTCGTCCAGGTGCATCCGTCCGGCTGGGGCTTCCGTGAACGCGACAGCCACGCGCCGTTCGTCCCGTGGGGCTGCAACTACTACGACCCGGAGACCGGCTGGCCGCCGCAGCTCTGGGCGCAGTTCGACGCCGGCCGCGTCCGGGCGCAGTTCGCGGACATTCGCGCGATCGGCGGCAACGTCATCCGCGTGTTCGCCTCGACCACGCAGCTGCTCGCGTCGCCCCGCCGGGTGCGGCGCGCGGGCCTGGCGAAGATGGAGCGGATGTTGACCCTCGCGGCCGGCGCCGGCCTCCGCGTGATCTGGTCGGGGCCGAACAGCTGGGAGGGCAACCCGCGCTGGTGGCGCGAAGCCGCGGCGTACGAGGCCTACGTGCGTCCCGACCTCATCAGGGCGCAGCAGACGGCGTGGCGTGGCCTTGCCGCCGGCCTGCGTGGGCACCCCGCGTTGTTCGCCTACGAACTCCACAACGAGCCGTTCGCCCCCTGGCAACGGACGCCGGCGTTGCAGTCGGCCTGGCGCCGCTGGCGCGCCCAGCACGCCCGCCGCGGCCCGACCCGCGTGCCCTCGCCGCAGCCGCCGCTGCAGTGGGACTGGACGGTGGACTTCCAGCGTTTCCGCGAGCACATCGCGCGGCACTACGTTGAGCGCATGGTGGAGGCGATCCGCGCCGTCGACGCGACCCACCTGGTCACGGTCGGCCTGCACCAAAAGAGCGCGCCGTTTGACTGGTACCCGCCGGACCCGTACGCGGCGTTCAACCCCCACGGCCTGGCGGACCTGGTGGACTACACCTCGGTGCATTTCTACCCGCACCACGTGTTCCATCCGAACCTCTACCGCGATCCGTACGAATCACCGGCCGCGATGCGCGAGACCCTCAACCATGCCCGGGCCGTCGCGCGCTATGTGCGACCGCCGCGGCAGCCGGTGGTGATGGAGGAGTGCGGCTGGTACGGCGGCGGCCCCGTGCTGCTGGCGAACCGCGAGCAGCCCACCCGGACCGAGGCGGAGCAGACCGCCTGGTGCCGCAACCTGGTCGAGGCCACGCGCGGCGATGTCTGCGGCTGGCTGTTCTGGCCGTACCGCGACACCCTCTCGTCGCTCGACTCGAGCCGATGGTCGGGACTGTACGACCCGCGCGGGCGGCTCAAGGACTGGGGTCGCGCGTTCGCCCGGCTGGCGCCGCAGATCACGCGCCGCATCCCGGCGCGGACCCAAGGCACCACGGTGCTGCGGGCGCGCTGGTCCGAGCTCGTCACCCAGCCGGAGGCGGTCAAGCGCTGCCGGCGCGACTACCTCGCGGCGTTCGCCCGCGGCGAGGTGGTGGATTTCCGCGTGGCGCCCTAGACCACCTGGGTCCGCGAGGCGGAGCCGCCGAAGAGCTCCTTCAGGACGCCCCAGGCGCGGCGCAGGCCGGCGTCGCGGACGCCACCGCCGAGCAGGTAGGCGCGGGCCACCACATCCTCATGACCGCGGTAGCGCGGCGGCAGGATGAAGAGCGTGCCGGTGCCCTCAGCCCCGATGGTCGAGAAGAACAGGCCGCGGCCGATCGCGATCTGGCCGCGGTCGAGCTTCACCTCGGCGCTGCGCTCCGGCAGCACGAGCCACGGGCGGTAGAAGAACTCCAGCGCGCCGCTCGAGCGGAGCACCAGGCGGCCGTAGGTGCGGACCGGGACGTCGGCGAAGTTGGCGCCGGAGAACAGCCGGTTGTCGTTTTCCGCCGGCGAGAAGCGCGCGCGACGGACGGTGAAGAAATCCCAGCAGAACACCGAGCCGAACACCGTGAGCCGGAAGGCCCAGCCGGCGACCAGGTAGGCCACGATGATCACGACCACGGAAAGCGCCGCCCCCACCCACGGATCCAGGGTCGCCGTGAGCGTGAGCAGCCCGAGCAGCGCCGAGCGCATGCCCTTCAGCGCGGCGTCCACCGCGCCCCACGGGCTGAGCAGGATGAGCACGTTGATCGCGTGCGAGGCCATCCAGACGATGGCGAACATCGCGACGCCCAGCGGGACGGTCGCGAGATTGAGCAGCCACGAGAGGTCGATCGCGCCGAAGCCCGGGATCATCGCGAGCCCGTGCGCCGACATCGCGACGCCCGGCTTGCTGTCGACCAGCAGCTTGGAAAGCGTGTCCATCGTCAACGGCACCACTGCCCCCGCCGCGACCAGTCCGCTGGCCTTGTTCTCGAGGGTCTCGAGCACGTCGAGCGGCTTCTTGAACCCGGGCGGAAGCACCGCGCCGAGGCTGTCCTTGCAGGCGCACACGCCGACGACGAGCAGCGCCGGGAGGAAGAACGACCACTGCGCGAACCACGGGAGCTTGGCCCGGGCCGCGTCATCCTTCGCGGAAAACTGGAGATAGGCCCCGTAGGCCGCGGTGCCGAGGAGCGGCGAGATCGCGATGCCCGTGACGGTCGAGACCGCGCTGGCCAGCGCCACGCCGGCCGGCTTGGCGGGGGCGGGCTTGGCGGCCGCCGCCGCGGCGGCCGGCAGCGGCACCGCGGTCACGAGCATCAGCAACACGGCCAGCATCCACGGGGTGCGACGTTTCATGCCCCGACGCTAGCGGCCTGCGGCGCTTTGAAAAGCGCGAAGGTTCCGGTTACCGGCGCTCGCGCTCGAGGTTGAGCCAGGCCACTTCCTTCGGGGTGAGCGTCACGCCGAGGCAGCCGAGTGAGTCGGCCGTCTCGCTGATCTGGCGCGGGCCGATCAGCGCAAAGGTCGGGAACGGTTGCGAGAGCACGTAGGCCGCGGCGACGTTGATCATCGACACGCCCTTCTCCTTTGCCAGCTGCGCCGCGCGCTCGCGGCGGGCGAAGTTGTCGTCGGCGTACCAGCACCGCACCAGCTCGCCGTCGTCGAGCCGATCCCGGCCGGCCCGGTCCGTGAAGAAACCGCGCGCTTGGCTCGACCACGCGAGCAGCGGGGTCTGGGACTGGCGCAGCCATTTCCGCGACGCGGCATCGCTCGCGGACTCGCAGCCGGCCCACGGCGGCGCGACCATGCGCGCGAGGCTGAAGTTGTTGCTCAGGACCTGGAATCCCTGCTTCGCGTGACGCGCGGCGTAGCGGTTGGCGGCCTTGAGCCGGGCGATGGACCAGTTCGACCCGCCGAACGTCCGAATGCGGCCGGCCGCCACGTGCTCGTTCAGCACGTCGACGAACTCGCCCACCGGCACGTCGAGGTTGTCCCGGTGCATGAGGTAGATGTCGACGTGGTCGGTCTGCAGCCGGTCGAGCGAAACCAGCAGGTGCTCGGTGAGCCCCTCCGGCGTGCAGAACGGCGTGTGCGCGCCCTTGCCGATGACGACGACCTGCCCGCGGATCCCGCGGTTGCGGATCCACTGCCCGAGCAGCTGCTCCTGCAGCCCGTTGTAGTAGACGTACGCGGTGTCGAAGGTGTTGCCGCCGCGCTCGACGTAGTCGTCCCACACCGCTGCCGCGTGCGGCATGGTGGCCTGGTTGTCGCAGCCCATGACGAGCCGCGCGACCGGCTGCGCGAGTCCGGGCATCGCGGCGTAGGTCATCGGGGCGTCCGGCCGTTGCCGCAGCGGCCGCCGGGCGTGGGTGTGGAGGAAATTCGCGGGCTTCTCCGCCTCGTAGGTCAGGCCGATGGCGGCGCGCCACTGGTCGAGCGTGCCGAGGTTGCCGAGCGTGTCGGCCACGGACATCTGGGGCACGTCCCGCGCGCCGGCCGCCAGCGCGGCGGCAAACGCGTCCGCCTCCAAGCCGTAAAGGTGATCCGGCGTGCTCGCGTCGATCGTCTCCGGCGCCGCGCCCGCGCGGTGGAGCGTGAAGGTGCACGGGGCCCCCTCGCCCGCCGGGATCCACGGCGACGTCAGGTGAATCCAGCCGTTCGTGCCATAGACGCGGGCGGAGCCGTCCTGGCCCACCCCGACGCCGGTCGCGACCTGCGCGACTATCCCGTTCGCGAATTTCAGCGTGGCCGCGGCATGGACATCAACCCCGGTCTCCGGGTGCAGCTGGCCGGCGCCGCTGACCGCCACCGGGTCGAGGAACGGCACGCCGGCCGCGGCACCCGCGACCAGGCGCGAGAACGAGACGGGATAGCAGCCGACGTCGAGGATGCCGCCGCCGGCGAGGGCGTTGTTCCAGATGCGCGAGGCGGGATTGAACGGCGCGTTGAAGCTGAACGTGGCCTGGACGACCTTCACCTCGCCGATGGCGCCGCCGCGGATGAGCTCGACGAGCTTGGCGACCTGCGGGTGGCAGCGGTACATGAACGCCTCCATGAGGAGCACGTTGCGCTCGCGGCAGACCTGCGCGGCGACCATCGCCTCGGCGCGGTTGAGACCGAGCGGCTTCTCGCAGAGCACGTGCTTGCCGGCCTCGGCGGCGCGGATGATCCACTCGAGATGCTGCGGGTGCGGCGTCGCGATGTAGACGGCGGTGACCGTCGGGTCGTCGAGCAGCGCCTGGTAGCTGCCGTGCGCCTTGGGCACCTTGTGCGTCGCCGCGAACTGGTCGGCGGCCGCCTGGGTGCGGCTGCCCACGGCCACGACCCGGCCCAGCTTGGACCGGGCGACGCCGGTGGCAAAGACGCCGGCGATGCGGCCCGTGCTCAGGATACCCCAGCTCAGCGGAGTGCTCATACCGCCCACCTTGGCGGATTTTCCCGCCACGACGCAAGCGGCCCGCTGCCGAATATTCCAAGCCGGTCGAGGGGACACAGGAGCAAACGGAGAGAACGGAGGGCATGGACTGCCGGTCTCACGTCGCAGGTCACAAGTAACAGGACCTCTGCTCGATGACGTTCGACCTGAGACCTTCGACTCAGCCGATCTATCCCGGCGGCGTCGCGCGCCTTGCCATGGACAGCGCGGCCGGATGAAGTGCGGCCATGCTGACCAAAGCGGAGATCCAGCGGCTCCGGTCCCTGCGCGAGAAGAAACACCGGGAGGAACTCGGCCTGTTTGTCGTCGAGGGCGAGAAGGTGATCGCCGAGCTGCTGGGCGCGGGCTTCGCCTTCGCGGAAGTGTACGCGACCGAGGGCGGCGCGGAGGTCCTGCCGCCCCGCCACCGCGTCACGGCCGTCACGCCCGAGGAGATGGCGCGGATCAGCCACTTTCCCACGCCGTCGCGGCTGTTCGCGGTCGGCCGGATCCAGCGCGCGCCGCTGGCGCCGCAGGCGCTCGACCGCGGCCTGACCCTCGCCCTCGACGGCGTGCAGGACGCCGGCAACGTCGGCACGCTGCTGCGCATCGCCGACTGGTTCGCCCTCGACCGCGTCGTGCTCTCGCCCGACTGCGCCGATCTGTTCCACCAGAAGGTGATCAACGCCAGCATGGGCTCGTTCGCACGGGTCACGGTCCACACCGCCGACCTGGCCGCCGCGCTGGCGGCCACCACGGCGCCGGTCCTCGGCTGCGACCTGGCCGGCGAGAACGTCCACGCGCTCCCGGCGCGGCCCGACGCGGTGATCGTGATCGGCCGCGAGGGCTCAGGGCTCTCGGCGCCGGTCAAGGCACGCGTCACGCATTACGTGACAATTCCCCGGTTCGGCGGCGCGGAGTCGCTGAACGCGGGCGTGGCCGCGGCGATCGTCTGCGACAATCTGCGGCGGGCGCTCGGCGGCTAGCCGGCGCGGGTCACTCCTTACCGGCCTTCTTCTTGCCGCCCCCGCCCGTGTGCAGGGCCATGCCGGCAAACACCCCGGCGGCGAACATCGCGAAGAAGATGAGCGCGGCCGAGGCGCGGATCGGGTCCTTGGCCGTCGTGCCGGCGATCGGGAAATGGAAATTGATCGGATCGGGGTTGTTGAGCCCCACGTACAGCATCACGAACAACAGCGCGAGGAACCAGATGGTCTTGAGGACGGCCTTGAAGCTCATGGCGCCGCAGCGTGGCGCATCGGGGACCGTTTGGCGAGCGGGCAAATGACCGGGCGGCGCTACGCCGGCCGGGTCCAGGCCTGCGTGCGCAGCGCGCGGGGCGACACGCCGAAGAGCTCGCGGACCCAGCGCGAAAAATGGAAGGGTGTCTGGAATCCGCAGCGGAACGCCACCTCGCCCACCGTCAGTCCCGTTTCCCGCAGCAGCTGCGCCCCGCGCCGGGTGCGCGCCTCCCACACGTGACGGATCGGCGTCGTGCCGAGATGGCGGCGGAACAGCTTCACGAGCTGCGCCGGCGACACGCCCGCGTGCCGCGCCAGCCCCGGCAGGTCCACCGGCTGGTGCCCCTCCTGCCCGATCCAGTCGAGCGCACGGCGCAGCGCGTCGGGCTCCGCGGGCCGCGCCGTCACGCTGCGCTCGCCGGCGAAAAGGAACTCCTGCAGCGCCGCCAGACCCAGCGCCTCGACCAGCCCCGAGGTCCGCGCGTCCGCCGTCTCCGGCAGCGACAATCCGAGCTCCATCAGCTGCTCGAAGCGGCGCGTCACCCGCTGCACCTCGGGCGCGGCCGCGCACGCCGCGGCCACCTCCGCCGGCACCAGCGACGGGTGCACCGAGCACCACGTGTGGTGGGTCTTGCGCCGCTCCGACAGCTGGAAGAACTCCCGCTGGCCAGGCTGAAACAGCCCGACCTCGCCCGCCGCGACCCGGACCTCCCGGCCCGCCACGTCCACCCGCGCGTCGCCCTCGACCAGCACCACCAGCTGGTAGTCGGACTGCACGCGCGGCCCGCACGTGCCGCCCGGCTCGTACACGACATCCCCGAACAGCACCCGAGCCGACCGGGCCGAGCGTAGCTTTTTGGGTATGTTTTTTAGAGCCGTGTTGCTACCGGAGGCCATGGAAGTGTGCTAATAGGTATGGCGACCCCATGAGTTCCGCAACGTCCAAGTCCCTGGTCACCGTCACCGGCGGCTTCGCCGGCACCCGCCGCAGCTCGTTCCCGGCCGTCCGTCCGCCGGGCTATTTCTCCGCCGACGCGGACCCGGCCGCGGTGAAGGCCTTCTACGAGGCGAACGGCTACCTCGTGCTCGAGGACGGGTTCTCGCCGGCGGAGATCGAGGCGCTCAAGACCGAGACCACCCTGATCTGCCGCGGCGAGCGCGGCGAGCTGCCGGACCATCCGAAGGCCGACCCGGCGGAGCCTGACGACTCGGTGCTCTCGCGCTTCCTCTGCATCCATTTCCCGCACAAGTGCTCGGCCGGGATGCTGGCGGCGATCCACAACGGGCCCACGACGCGGATGCTGACGACGGTGATCGGGCCGAACGTGAAGTGCATGCAGTCGATGCTGTTCATCAAGTCGTCCGGGAAGCCCGGCCAGGCGTGGCATCAGGACGAGGACTACATCCCGACCCGCGACCGCTCGCTCACGGGCGCGTGGATCGCGATCGACCGCGCCACCGTCGAGAACGGCTGCCTCTGGGTCATCCCGGGCTCGCACCGCCGCGGCATCCTCTGGGAGCAGCGCTGGCACGGCGACCGCCGCTTCGACTGCGCCGAGGAGTCGTTCGGCTTTCCCTTCACCGACGACCAGGCGATCCCGGTCGAGGTGGAGGCCGGCGCGGTCGTGATCTTCAACGGCTACCTGCTGCACCGCTCGCTCCCGAACCGCGCGGCCGAGGGCACCTACCGCCGCTCGCTGGTGAACCACTTCATGAGCTGCGAGTCGCACCTGCCGTGGGGCCGGCCGCCGGAGGGCGAGCACGTGGCGCACTATGATTTCCGCGACATCATCATCGTCGCGGGCGAGGATCCCTACGCCTGGAAGGGCTACACCAACGAGCAGAAGCCGAGCGTCCGGCCGACCGGCCAGGGCGGCTGCGGCAAGTGGGGCGGCGACAAGCAGTACAAGGACGAGGCCGCCAAGGCCGCCGCGCGGGCGTAGCGCCCGGCGTATTGGCTCGCGGCGCGCCGCGGGCCCCGCATACCGGAGGGCGTCGGGTCCACCCCACCCATGCCCACCCGCCGCGAATTCCTCCGCACGGCCGCGCTCGGCGTCACCGCCGCCGCCACCACGCCGCACCTCCGGGCCACCGCGCCCGCCGCATCCGCCGTCCCCGCGCGCCGCGCCGCCCTGCTCGACCGGCACCGCCACCTCTTCAACGGCGACACCTGCGTCTATTTCTACAACCCGGAGCGCTGGCAGCCCGAGGGCGGGCCGTTCTCCGCCCGCGCGATCGACCGCTACATCGGGAATCTCCACCAGAACGGCATCGACACGTTCGTGATCAACGCGAACGCGTCGCGCGCCTGGTACCCGAGCAAGGTCATCCCCACGATTCTCGACGGCTACCGCCGGGGCGACCGCGAGTTCTTCCGCGGCCACGCCATCTGCGCCGGGGCGACGAAACCCGCGGAGATCGAGAAGTACCTCGACGACTCCGTCGCGTTCTTCAACCGGTACCTCGACCTCGTCGAGGCCGGCGTCGACTGGCTGGCCGAGACGTCCGTCGCGTGCCGCCGGCACGGGGTCGCGCCGTGGGTCAGCATCCGGATGAACGACCTGCACGGGCACAAGAATTTCGCCGGGAGTTTCTTCAATCACCCCCTGCTCCGCGACCCCGCGATGCGGCTCCGGCACAGCCGCTATCCGTCGATGGCCGGCGACCCGACCTACCGCGAGGGCCTGAACTACGAGCGGCCCGAGGTGCGGGACATGATGTTCGCGCAGATCCGCGAGGTCGTGGAGGACTACGACTTCGAGGGCCTCGAGCTCGACTGGTGGCGCAATCCGCTGTGCTGCGAGCCGGAGGCGACGGCGGCGACGATCGCGATGATGAACGACTGGTTCCGCGAGATCCGCGCCCTGACCGAGCGGCGCGCCGCCCGCACCGGCCGGCCCTTCTACCTCGGCATGCGGCTGCCCGCGCGGCTCGAGACCCTGCGCGCCATCGGTATCGACGTCGCGACCCTCGCGCGCGAGGGCACGCTCGACTTCCTCGCCCCGTCGGCGTTCTGGCGGACCGCGTGGGACCTGCCGCACGACGAGCTGCGAAGGGAGGTCGGGGACGGCCCGGCGATCTTTGGCGTGATCGAGGACGGCGTGAACGCGCTGGCGACGGTCGCACCCGGCATTCCCATGACCCGCGAAATTCGCCTGATCTCGGCCAGCGTCGAGCACCTGCGGGCGAACGCCGCGGGCAAGCTGGTGCTCGGGGCGGACGGGATCGAGTGGTTCAATTTCTACTGCACCGACCAGACGCGCATCCCGGGGACGACCTCGGACTACACACTGATGCGCGGCCTGCACCGCTTGGACAACCTGCGCGGCGAGACGAAACACTATGCGTTCGCCGACTTCGGGTTCACGGGACTTTCGCAACCGCCCTTCGAGGCGCCGCCGCAGGTGCCCGTCGTGCTGGCGCGAAACTGGCGGCGGTCGTTCCGCCTGCCGATGTGTGCGGAGCCGGCCGACCGGAATCTCCGGCTGGTCGTGCAGGTAATCGTGCCGAAGTCCGACCCGGTCGGCGACCTGCCCGTGTCGGTGAACGGTTCGTGGCCGCGGGCCGAGCGCACGACGACCGACCGGCTGCTCTTCCCGTGCGGCGCCTTCACCCATCACACGCCGGATCACCTGGCCTACAACTACGAGTTCCCGGTCGACCTGCTCCACGACGGCTGGAACGAGATCGTCCTCGAGAACGGCGCCGCGGATCCCGTCACCGTCGCCGGGCTCGAGCTCGCGGTGATGCGCGGCGGAGCCGCGCAGTTGAAGGTGGGCAGTTGAACGTTGAAAGCTCGGGCCCGCCGCTCGGTCCTTTCAACCGACGACTTTCAACCTTCAACCGCCCTCGCCCGCCCGGCCCAGCTTGGTCGCGTTGGTTTTTTCTGTGTATTCGCGACGCTGGCTCGGATAGCAAGCGGCCATGAATCAAACGCCGACCCTGCCGCCGCCCACCTGGCTGTCGCGCCATTGGCGGTGGTTCGTGCCCACGATCGGCTTGGCTGGCGTGCTCGTCGTCTTCGGCTTCATCAGCGTGATCATCGCGGTAATGCGGCAGTCCGACGTGTACCAGCTCGCGGTGGCGCGGGCCACGGCGTCGCCGGCGGTGGTGGCGGCGATCGGAACCCCGGTGAAGGAAGGATTTTTCCTGAAAGGCAACATTCACGTCTCCTCGCACTCCGGCCAGGCGCAGCTGGAGATCCCGCTGGAGGGCCCCCGCGCCTCCGCGACGGTCTACGTCGAGGCCACGAAGGCCCATGACGTCTGGCAATTCGACCTGCTGACCGTGCAGGTCGAGCCCGCCGGCCCGCGAATCGACCTGCGCCGCTAGACGGCGGGGACGTTCGTCAGCTCGTCGTAGGCGGCGGCGAGGTTGGTCGCGAGGCGGTTCGGGCGCGGGACGTGGAAGTCGGGGAAGCCCGGAAGGTTTTCCAGCGTCGCGATCTGCTCCTTGGTCTTGCCCGCGGCGATCTCCCGCTGGACGTGCTCGAGGAGCGCCGAGAGATAGTCGCGCATCACCAGGATCTCGCCGCGCGTGATGGTGACGCCGAACGCCTTGCTGCCGTGGCCGCAGAGGTAGATCGCGTCGGCGGGATAGGTCTTCACCGCCTCCTCGAGCCGGCCGATCCAGGCGCGGATGTTGGAGCCGCCCGGGCGGTCGATCACGGGATAGAGCCGGTTGAACACGAGGTCGCCGAGGTGGACGACGTTCGCCCGCTCGAAGGCGACGATCACGTCGCCGCCGGTGTGCGCCGGGCCGAAATACTGCGCCGTCACGATCTCGTCGCCGAAGTCGCGGCGCCACACGTCGGTGAAGGTCGTGTCCGGGAAAGTCTGCTTGGTGAGGTCGGGGCCGGCCGTGGGCTTGTCGGCCTTCGCGGCCCGCTCGGCGGCGGCGAACATGAGCTTCGGGACGCTGGCCTGCGCGACGATGGTGCGGGTCTCGGGCTTGAACACGCCGTTGCCGCCGGTGTGGTCGGCGTGGTGGTGCGTGTTGATCACCGCGTCGAGCGTCCGCCGCCCGCGGTCCGGCAGGCCGGCGAGGCACAGCGCCGCGGTGTCGGGGAACTGCGTGTCGACGACGACGAGCGTGGACGGCGTGGACAGCCAGCCGATGGTGCCGCCGCGGCCGGTGAAGAGGCCGGCGCCCCGGCGGAGCGGGCGAAATTCGGTGAACGGCGCCGGCTTCGGGGCCGCGGGCGCGGGAGCGCCGGGAGAGGCAACCTGGGACCAGAGGGACGGGCGGGCCAGCAGGCCGGCCGAGGCGAGCAACGACGAGCGCACAATGAAGTCACGGCGGTTCATGGCCGGAGGTGTTAGCCACAATTCGGTGACTTGGAACGCCAAATTCGCGGCGGCCGCCGGCCAGGCACGGGCAGGTTCCGCCGCGCCAGCGGCTTACGCGGGTCCGGCTGGCAAGAAAACCTGTAACCAATCCCCGGCCGGCCGGTTTTACCCTTCATCCAGCCATGTTCCGTTGCCGCCGCCGTGCTTGCCGCCTATCCAGATATTCGTGTCACCTCGGGTCTGTCCGTGGTTAACTCCGCGCCTGCCGTGGAAACCGCCCCCCACCCCACCTCCGACCACGAGCTCATGCTCGCCGTCCGCGACGGCGACCTAGATGCGCTGGGCGAGCTGTTCGAGCGCCACCACGGGCCGCTGTTCGGATTCCTGGTGAAGCTGACGGGCCACCGCGCGGCGGCCGAGGACATCGCGCAGACGGTGTTCCAGCGGATGCTGAAATACCGCCACACCTACCGCGACGACGGCAGCTTCACCGCGTGGATGTACCACCTGGGTCGCCGCTGCGCCGCCGACCATTTCCGCCGGCACCAGGCCACGCCCACGGCCACCGACCCCGTCGACCTGCAGGAGCACGCCGACGACGCGCCGCACGCCGCCGACCGCGCGACGGTGCGCGACGACCACGCCCTGCTTCACCGGGCGCTGTCCCGCCTCGACCGCGACGATCGCGAGGTGCTGCTCCTCTCCCGCTTCCAGGAACTCTCGTTCGCCGAGATCGCCACCATCCTCGAGTGCTCCGCCGGCGCCGCCAAGGTTCGCGCCCACCGCGCGCTGCGGCAGCTCCGCGACCTCTATTTCCAACTCCAGAAGGAGAATCTCTCATGAACTGCACCGCTGCCCAGGACCGCTTTGCCGAGGTGCTCGACGGCCGCCTTGACGGCGCCGCCACCACCGAGGTGCGCGCCCACCTCGCCTCCTGCCCCGACTGCCAGCGCGAGTTCTCCGCGCTCGCGCAGACGCTGGCCAAGCTCGACACCCTGCCGACCCCCGCGCCGAGCCCGGCGCTGCGCCAGCGCTTCTACGCGATGCTCGAGGAGGAGAAGAACTCCGCCGCCAGCGTCGCCGCCGCCGCCTCGCGCCACCGCCGCCAGTCGCGCCTCGCCGTCTGGCGCTGGATCCTCGCGCCGGTCGCCGCGGCCGCGCTCGCCTTCGGCGGCTTCTATGCCGGCACCCGCTTCGCCCCGCCCGCCCCGGTCGCCGGCCTCGATCCCGCCACCAAGCAGGAGCTCGCCGAGCTCCGCGCCCGCGTCGACTCCGTCGGCCAGCTGGTCGGCATCTCCCTCCTCCAGCAGCGCTCGACCAGCGAGCGCCTCCAGTCGGTGCTCGCGACCCTGGACCAGAAGAACCCCGACCAGAAGGTCATCTCCGACCTGATCGGCTCCCTGGCCCTCGACCCGAGCACCAACGTGCGGCTGTCCGCGCTCGACGCGCTCTATCCGCACGCCAGCCAGCCGATCGTCCGCTCGGGCGTGCTCGCCACGCTCCCGCGCGAGCAGAACCCGCTCGTGCAGGTCGCGATGATCGACTTCCTGGTCGCCGCCCGCGACCGCGCCGCCGTCCCCGAGCTCGAGCGGCTCGCCCGCAGTGAGAACATCAACCAGGCCGTTCGTGATGCCGCCCAGCGTGGTCTAGCCCAGCTCTAGACCAGGCCTCCGCCGCGCCTGACCCACCCCCGACCGCCACCCACCACTCCTTCCATGAAATCGTCCCGCCTGTATCCCTCGTTCCTTGTCGCCGCCGCCGTCGCGATGCTTCTCCTGACGGTCGCCCGCGCCGACGAGAGCGAAACCTCCGCCATCAAGTTCTCCGACCCGGCGAAGCCCGGCGTCCTCAAGGTCGCCATCGCCAGCGGCGACGTGCAGATCCGCGGCACCGACGCCGCCGAGATCACCGTCCAGAGCGACCTCAAGCCGGAGAAGCCCGCCGAGCGCCCCGACGGCCTCCGCGTCCTCACCTCCTCGAGCAGCTATTCGCTCACCGAGAAGAACAACGTCGCCGTGCTCAGCTACGGCGTCGACTCGTGGAGCGGCAACGGCGGCAGCTTCGTCATCGCCGTCCCGCGCGCGACCAGCGTGATTGTCAGCTGCACCTACGGCGGCGACGTCTCCGTCGCCGACCTCAGCGGCAGCATCGAGGTCAAGGGCCTCAACGGCGAGGTGAACCTCGACAACATCAGCGGCGCCGCCGCGGTCGAGACGCTCAACGGCGAGATCAAGGCCAGCGTCCGCGAGCTCGCCGCCGGCCAGCCGCTCTCGCTGGTCTCCATCAACGGCGAGGTCACGCTCAGCCTGCCCGCCGCCGCCAAGGCCAACGTGCGGCTCCGCACCCACAACGGCTCCATCCTGACCGACTTTGACGACAAGGCCCTGGTCACCAAGACCGAGTCGATCCGCACCGCCGGCGGCCGCATCCGCGTGCACACCCGCGCCCCGCGGGCCGCCGCCGGATCCGGGGAAGAGGTGCGCGAGGCCATCCACGAGGCCGTCGTCGCCGGCGCCGCCGCCGCCCAGGAGGCCGCCAACGCCATCCGCGAGGCCGCCACGGCCGCCCGCAACGCCGAACGCGATGCCCGCAACGCCGAGCGCGATGCCCGCCGGAAGACGGCAGCCGACTCCGACGATGAGGTCGCCCCGCTGCCGCCCATCCCGCCGGCCGTGCCGCTCCCGCCCGCCACCGGCGGCAAGGTCGTCACCGGCACGCTCAACGGCGGTGGGCCCGAGATCCGGATCACCACCATGAACGGCGACGTCACGATCCGGAAGATCGCCGACAAGTAAGCCGTCCGCGGTTTCCCTTCCGTCCGAGACGCGACCCCCGGGTCCGTCTCGGACTTTTTTTCAGGGTCTTTCAGCCGCCGCCAGATTCGGGTTTATCCCCGCCGCTTCCGGTGCTCCAATCGGGCGTCACCCCACCCGATGGACCCCGATCTCCGCGCGCGTCTCACTGCCTGGCTCGCCCGGCACCGGCTCGGCGCGGCGCTACTCGCCTCCCCATTCTCGGTTGATTGGGCCTCGGGTCACGAGTCCCCCATCGAGACCGGACCCAACCCGTTCGCCGGCGGACCCTCGCTCCTGCTCGTGACGCCCCGCAACGCCACGCTGCTCCATCCGGACTGCGAGGCGCCCGACCTCGCCGCGCTCGGGCTGCGCGGGCTGCCCTACGCCAGCTACACGCCATCCGGCCCGCTCGCGCCCGGGGTCGCGTTTCTCGCGGGCTTCCGCGAGCTCATGGCCGGCGTGAAGGTGGCCGAGCTGGGCGTGGAATTCTCGTCATTGCCCGCGCATCTGGCGGCGCAGGTCGCCGGCGCCCGTCCGATCGACGGCGCGCTCTCCGCGCTGCGCGCGGTGAAGACGCCCGCCGAGCTGACCGCGCTGCGCGCGGCGTTGGCGTTGTGCGACCACGCGCAGGCCGTGCTGCCCGGACTGGTCCGGCCCGGCCGCACCGAGCTCGAGATCTGGGGCGACCTGCGCGCGGCGCTAGAAAGCAAGGCGGGCCGGCGGCTCCCGCTCCTGGCCGACTTCATCTCCGGTCCCCGCACCGCGGAGATCGGCGGCGCACCGACCGCGCGGGTGCTGGCCGAGGGCGACTGGGTGCTGGCCGACATCGTGCCGCGGCTCGGAAATTTCTGGGGTGACATCTGCGGCGTCGCCCCGGCCGGTGCTCCCGGGCCTCATTACGCCGAGCTGCGCCGCCTCGTGGGTGGCGCACTCGACCACGCGATCTCGCTCGTGCGCCCCGGGGCGATCCCCGAGGAGATCGACGCCGCCACGCGGGCCTTCATCGAGAAGCGCGGGCACCAGGCTTATCCGCACCACACCGGCCATGGCATCGGCGTGTCGTACCATGAGGAGCCGCGCATCGTGGCCGGCAACCGGACGCCGCTCGAGGAGGGCATGGTCATCGCGCTCGAGCCCGGGGTCTATCTCCCGCGGGTCGGCGGCGTGCGGCTCGAGGATGTCGTCCTCGTCACGGCCCGCGGCGCCGAGATCCTGACCCGCCATCGCCACGCGCATCCCTAGCGCGGGCATCACCTTTTCGTCCGCATGAAGATCACCCGCATCGAGACCTTTCACGTCCGGCACGAGGACCCCGGCATCAGCCTGTTTGACGGCTCCTATGACGACTGCGTCATCCGGCTCACCACCGACACGGGGTTGGCGGGGATCGGCGAGGTCGAGTCGTTTCCGGCCGCGATCCAGGCGCTGGTCCACGGCCCGGACGCGCACAACCACGCGCGCGGGCTGGCCGGCGTGCTGCTCGGCCGCGACCCGCGCGACGCGACGCTGTGGGACGAACTCTACCAGGCCTGCGACTACGTGGGACGCCGCGGGCTCGCGATGCACGCGATCGGCGGGCTCGACCTCGCGCTCTGGGACCTGCGCGGCCAGGCCGCGGGCCAGCCGGTGCACGCGCTGCTCGGCGGCGCGCGCCGCACCCGCCTCCGCGCGTACGGCACGATCTACCCGATGGCCCGCACGGAGGACGGCGTCCGGCGGCAGGTGACTGAGGTGCTCGAGCGCCTGCACCTGAGTGCGATCAAGTTCGCCGCCGATCCCTGGTGGATGGACGACATTACGCAGACCACGCGCCTGCTCCGCGCGGCGCGGGCGGTGCTCGGCCCCGACCGTGGCCTGATCGTCGATGCGGCGCTTTCCTATCAGACCAAGGAGGAGGGCCTCAGGCTCTACCCCGCCTACCGCGAGACCGGCATCCTTTTCCTCGAGGCGCCCCTGCCGCTGGACGATGTCGAGGGTCACGCCGCCATGGCCCGCCACGGCATCCCGCTCGGCGTCGGCGATCTCGGCCTGACGCATGTCCGCGAGTTCATCGAGGCGATGGACCAGGGCGGTGCGACCATTTGCCAGCCGGACATCACCATGGTCGGCGGCTTCACCGGCCTCCGGCAGATCGCCGCCGCGGCCAAGGCGCGCGGCAAGCGCGTGATCACGCACGGTTACAAGACCAACATCGAGATCGCCGCGAATCTCCACTTCCTCGCCGCGCACGCCGACGAGGAACTGCTGGAATTCTCGACGAGCGCCTCGCCGCTGCGCTGGGAGATGACCAACGAGTCGCTGCCGGTCGCGCCCGACGGCTACGTGACCGTGCCCACGCGGCCCGGCCTCGGCGTGACGCTGAGCGAGGCCGCGCTGCGGAAGTACACCCGGTCCCGTCAGGTGTCCGGGCACTGACGATGTCGGCCGGGACGATCCACCTGCGGGGCATCGCGTGGGACCACTCCCGGGGTTTCACCCCGATGGCGGCCACCGCGCAGCGCTATGGCGAGTTGCACCCGGCGGTCCGGGTGACCTGGGAGAAACGCTCCCTGCAGGCCTTCGCGGACGCGCCGCTGGCCGCGCTCGCCGCGGAGTTCGACCTGCTGGTGATCGACCATCCGTTTGCCGGGGACCTGGCGCGGCGGCCGGATTTGGTCCTGGACCAGAATCAACACGCCCCGCCGTCGCTGCGGACGGAGCTGGCGGCGCAGTCGGTCGGCGCCTCGTGGGCGAGCTACGAGCACGACGGCCACCGCTGCGCGCTGCCCATCGACGCGGCGGCGCCGGTGAGCGGCCATCGCGAGGACCTGCTGGCGCGGCACGGGCTCCGGCCGCCGGCGACCTGGGAGGAACTGCTGGAGCTGGCGGACCACGGCTTCGTGGCGGTCGCGGGCATCCCGGTCGACTGCCTGATGAGCTTCTTCATGTTCTGCCAGGCGCAGGGCGAGGTGCCGTGCGCCACGCGCGAGCGCGTGGTGGCGCGGGACACCGGCGCGGCGGCGCTGGCGCAGCAGCGGGACCTGATGCGGCGGCTGCCAGCGGAGACCTGGGAGCGGAATCCGATCCGGACGTGGGACGCGCTAGCGGCGGCCGCGGACCGGCCGGCCTTCTGCCCGTTCGCCTACGGCTACTCCAACTACGCGCGGCCCGGCTACGCGGGCCACGTGCTGCGCTTCGGCGGGCTGGTGACCTTTCGCGGGCGGCGGCTGCGGGCGACGCTCGGCGGTACGGGCCTGGCTGTGTCGGCGCGGTGCCGCCACCCGGAGGCGGCGCTCGACTACGCGGCCTGCGTGGCCGGGGCGGACTGGCAGCGCACACTGTACTTCGATGCCGGCGGCCAGCCGGCCCACCGGGCGGCGTGGACGGATGAGGAGGTGAACCGCCGCTCGAACGGGTTCTTCCGGGACACGCTTGCGACGCTCGACGAGGCGTGGGTGCGGCCGCGGTACCCCGGCTACCTCGGCTTCCAGGACCGCGGCGGCGAAATCGTGCGCGACTTCCTGCTGGGCCGGTTCCATGCTGATGCCGCCCTCGCGGCGCTCGATCGCGCCTACCGCGAGTCCCTGACCCCCAACCCCTGAGTTTCCCCATGCTCCTCCAAGACCGTGTCGCCCTGATCACCGGAGCCGCCTCGGGCATCGGCAAGGCCGCCGCCCGCCTGTTTGCCCGGGAGGGAGCCCGCGTGCTGCTCGCGGACCTCGACGAGGACCGCGGGCGGGTGGTGGCGACGGAGATCACCGCGGCGGGCGGGACGGCGCGGTTCATCCGGACCGACGTGAGCAAGGGCGCGGACGCAGCGCGGGCGGTGCACACCGCGACCGAGGCGTGGGGCCGGCTCGACATCCTCTACAACAACGCGGCGCCGACCCGCCTGTGCAACGAGCGCGACCGCGCGGTCCACGAGTTGGACGAGGCGGTGTGGGACACCATGATCAACGTCGCGCTCAAGGGCGTGTACCTGATGTCAAAGCACGCGCTGCCGGTGATGATGCACCAGCGGCGCGGCGTGATCCTGAACACCGCGACGGTTGACGCGCTCGTGGCCGAGCCGGCGGTCGACAGCTACACCGCGGCCAAGGGCGGGATCATCGCGCTGTCTCGCGCGATGGCGCTGAACTACGCGCGCCACGGCATCCGGGTGAACGCGATCAGCCCCGGCTACGTGATCACGGAGTGCCAGCAAGGCTGGTACGAGAATCCCGCGGCCCGCGCCGCGGCCGAGGCGCTGCACCTGACGCGGCTGGGCCGGCCCGAGGACATCGCGGAGCTCGCGCTCTTCCTCGCGAGCGACAAGGCCGAGTTCATGACGGG
>CAYYGV010000072.1:0-19577 GCA_964471615.1 uncultured Opitutaceae bacterium | reverse complement strand
GGACAGCATCGCCGAGGATTTTGCGCTGGCGGACGATCTCGTGAAGCCCCTACTCGCGGCGCAGCCCAACGATCCCGAGATCGTGACCGTGGCGGCGGAAGTGTCCGCGGAGTATCTCAACCGCGGCTTCGATCAAACCCAAGCCCGCCGCGCACAGGCTCAGCGGTTGGGCGAACGCGCGGTGCAACTCGCGCCCGACAATCCGGCGGCACTCGCGGCGCTCGGCCGCTATCTCCGTTCCGTTCCGCCGCAACGGGGACGCGCGGAGGAATTGCTGCGCCGCGCGATAAAACTCGATCCGAGGGAGCCGCGGTATTACCGCGACCTTTACTCAGTACTCATCCTCACCAAGCCGGGACCAGAAACCAATGCGTTTGGTGCGCGCATGGCGGAGTTATTTCCCAATGACCCGCTCGTAGCCGACGAGATCGCCTTCCTGCACTTGTCCGCCGGCGACCTCGCCGCCGCGGAGGAAGGTTTCGAAAAGACGCTGAAGTTGGCGCCAGTGGCGAATGCGATCACGTGGAAGGCGAAGATCATGCTGGAGGTTCATGGCGATGTGCAGGGCATGAAGTCCTGGCTCGACCGCATGCCAGAGCGGCAACGAACAGATGCCCGCCTGGTTAACGCCTACGCGGTCGAAGCGCTCGTGACTGGCCAGACCGATTCTGCGCGGCGTCTGCTCGACTCCATCACGGACACCTGGCTGGCGGACGGCACCTACATCTTTCCCAAGGCGCAGCTCATGGGGGATCTGGACCAAATCGACGGGCACGACGATGTCGCGCGGCTGCAATACGAGGCGGCGCTGAAGGACGTGCAGAATAGGCTCGCCGTCGACCCGACTGATCTACGTCCGGTCCGGGCCGAATTGTGGATCCAGCTCGGCCTCGGTCATCGCGACGCGGCGCGCGCGGCCTTGCGGGTCAACCTGCAAAAACGACCGCGGCCTTATCGCTGGACCATGAAACTCACGTGGTGGACCAGCTCCTTGCGCGCCTGCCTGCTCCTAGACGAACGAGCGGAAGCGCTGGCGCAGCTCAGGGAAGCGTGCGCCGAGCCGCAAGGCCGCCTGCTGCTCCGCAACCTGTTTCACGTCGATCCGAAGATGGCGCCGTTCCGCGACGACAAGGAAATCGTCGCGCTGCTTCTCGAGCCGAAGACGGAGACCGCGCCCATGCCGTCGAGCCAGGGGGAGCATCCGCCGGAAAAACCAGCGGTTGCCAAGTGAACGCATGAGTTGAATTGGCGCGTCGCAAATAGCGATTGGCCACGATGACTGACAAGAGCGGACCAACGGACACCAAGACGGACACGAAGAGTCACGTAGAGCCGTTCGGGAGTAATGACAGTTTACGCCTGATTACCTCTGAAAGCTTGGCATCCTAAAGCTGCTAACGCGCTGCTCGGCCACCGATTCCAGCCTGCGCCTCCAATTCTCCGCCCGGTCACTTCGAGTGCCAGGGTTTATTGTTTAGCACGACCTACCTTCGCTGTCGGACCGGGAATCTCTTGCCAGCATCTACCCCAAGTCCCCGGCACGGGCCACCGTCGTCACCGACCGAGAATGACAGCGGCGAGCTTCGCCCAGGTCGGAGTGAGAGCAGCGTAGACCCCCGCTACAAAGAAAGCCACGAGCGCAGAGAGCCCGAAGGCCAGCGGGCGGTCGAGCCGGCGGATCAGAAGCGAACGCACGAGGAGAAACGCACCGCCGAGGATGAATGGCCCGCCATAAAGTCCCCACCAGGTATTCTCACCCAGGTATCGGGCGATGAACTCCGTGCGGACGGTGGCCCCGGAGATCACGGCCAGCGTCGCCAGCATCATCATCGCCCGATGCGCCTCCAAGTTCTTCTTCCGAAAGGTAAGCCCGAGCAGAACGAAGGTGGCGAAGGCAACTATCTCCGCAAACATCGGCAGCAGGAACTGCGAATAGGTCATGCCGAAAATCGGCATTTCGCCACGAAACCGCACACTCACCACGGCCACCACCGGCCCGCTGATTGCGACCACGGCCGCAGCCGCGGCTGCACCCCACCCCAGCTTCATGTGCAGCCGCTTGTTGTTCGTCCCGATCAGCAGCGACTGCACAAAAAAAAGCACGACCCACAGCGTGAGACTCAACCCGTGCACGAGCACAAAGCCCAGCACGGCAGACGGAACCTTGTTGCCGTCAAAGCCGATGCCGGCGCGGTAAAAGTGCCAGAAACCGGTGAACAAGAGAAACACGAGCAACGCCGCGGCGGTAGTGTAGAACCAGCGTTCACGCGGCACGCGCGGTTGCGAGTCGGCTAACGATCCAGCGGAGGCTTCGGCTAGGGTAGACATGGGTGGGACGTTGGGGTTGGGGTAGGTTCAGACTGAGAAAATCTCCGCACCCATGACGGCCCGATGGCTCCGCCGGCGATGACGGTCCATCCGCGCACGCGCACACAAGCCGACCAGGCCGCCAAGGACCTTGATCGCGTAGAAACGCGTCAAAACGTTCAGGCACCGACTCACAGGTGACGGGGTAAAGCTCCTATCAGACGGAGACGTGCCGAACCAATGAGGCAACGGCGCAGCCGGCGTCGCAGGTCCAGTACGTCTTCGGGGGTGCCAACACACAATATCGGCTAGCCGCCGCTTACGAGCCGAAATGCAATTGGCACCGGCGCTCCATGCTCCCTAGCGGTGGGATAACCCGGCCAATCACCATCGCATCGCTGTGCCGCGACCTCCTGGCCGACCAGCCCAGTTCCCGGACGCAGCTGCCCCCCTGGCGGCGCCGTCTCGTACCCATTGCGCGGCCGACTCTTCTCGCCTGTCCGACCAGACGGCCTCACCGTCGCCGCTCCGATGTCCTCCGGTCCCAGCCAAGAGCCACCCGCCACCCTGCCACCGCCGTCGGCGCCCGTGGGCAACCTGACGGACGCCGTCGCGTGGCTCGCGGCCGAAGCTCACCGCGTCATCCGCGCTTCCGCGGTGCCGATGCGCGATGGCACCCTCGCGTTTCCGCCCCAGGTCGGGATCGGCTACGACGCGTTCTGGCTGCGCGACTACGAGTATGCGCTGGAGGGCTCCGTCGCGTCATTCAGCGACGCCGAGCTGACCGCCGCCTGCCGCGTCTTCCTGCGCTCCCTGCGCGCGGACGGCGCCGCGGTCGATTGCGTGCGGCATGACGGCACGCCGATCTACCAGCCGGGCTACGGCACGATGGGACGCGAGCCGGTGCTCGACGGTCCGCCGTTCACCGTCGGCGTCGCGTGGCAGACGTTTCAGCGCACGCGCGACCAGACGCTGCTGCGCGAGATCCTCTACCCGCTCGTCCGGACGATGGGCGCCATGCCGCGCAATTCGGCCAAAGGGCTCGCCCACATCGCGTCGCCGGACGAACGCTGCGCCTACGGGTTCACCGACTCCATCCCCAAGTCGGGCGACGAGTTGTTCTGTTCCCTCCTGCTGGTGCAGGCCGCGCGACACCTGGGCGACCTGCTGGAGTCCGCCGGCCGCGCCGCGGAGGCCCGGCAGTGGCGGGACGACGCCATCCGCACGGCCGCGAGCGTGCGTGAGGTCTTCTGGGATGAGTCGATGGGCCTGTTTCTCGCCGCGACCCGGACTTGCAGGGTCCCCGACATCTGGGGCTCGGCCTTCGCCGTCTGGCTGGGCGTGACGACGCCGTACCAGAGCCAGCGAATCGCCCGCTACTTCAAGGACCACTACGACGAACTCGTCCTTAACGGTCAGGTGCGTCACACGCCGGGCTTTCTCGACTGGCACGGCCGCCGGACTGAAGCCAACAGCGGCGAGTACCAGTCCGGCGGATTCTGGGCCACGCCCGTGGGCTGGTTCGTGTACGCGCTCGACCTCGTGGATGCCTCCCTCGCCGACCGCACCGTCGTGGACTTGGTCCGTTTCTTCCAGGTCCACGGTGCCTGCGAGTGGATCAACCGCGAGGGTAAGCATCAGCTGCCCGGCTACACCGCGAGCGCCGCGCTCCCGCTGGCCGGCATCCGCGCCATGCTCCACCGCCGTCAGGCCCGCCTGGATAGGGATCCGTAACCCGCGAACCGCCGCCGATCCCCGTTGCCTCCGTTTCCTCCTGTGCCCCCTCCGCCCGGACTGGGCTACAGGCTGCGCTCCATGAACACGAGGTACGCCTTGAACTGCTCGGAGATCTCGCTCTCGGGATAGCACTCGATGTCGCGGAAGCCGCACCGGCGGTACAACTCGTGTGCTGCGGTCATCAGTTTCAGGCTGTCAAGCCGGACGGTCTTGTAGCCGGCCTCGCGCGCCGCCGCCAACAGGTACTCCACGATCGCCCGGCCCGCGCCCGCCCGGCGAAAGGTCGGGTCCACGTACATCCGCTTGATCTCCGCGATCTCGTTGTTCAGCCGACGCAGCCCGCCGATGCCGCACGGCGCGCCGTCCCGGAACGCCAGCACCAGGCGCCCGTGCGGCGCCTGAAACTTGTCGATGGCCGCGATGTCCTGCTCGACCGCCTCGCGCGGCGAATGCGCGTGCACGCCATAGCACGCCTGCATCTGGTCGTTGCCCCAGGTCAGGTAGTCCACCCACAGCCGGCGGATGATCTCCGTGTCGGCGGGCAACCGCGCCTCACGCACTTCGAGCACAGGGGTGGAACTCATCCGCTCGGTGGTAGCGGCGCGCACCTCGAACGCAAGGTCCGACGTTCCAATCCGTCTCTCTGACATGTGTAACCGCTAGGCTCGCCAAGGCCGCGAAGCTCGAGCCAGCCGGTCCGGTCTTCGCGTCCTTAGCGGTCTTCGCGGTAAATCTCACCCCTCGCCCGCGGTTGCGGACTCGGTGGCGCGGCGGTCGATCCGGGCCAGCAGGACGTGACACGCCCCAAGCCCCAGCAGGATCCATCCGCCGCGCACTACAAACTGTTCGGCCAGCGCATCGCGGAATTCCACGTTCCGATACCGTTCACTCAGGGACTCCAGCCGCGCTCGGTCCTCCGGCGCCATCGGCGGCGGACGGAACAGGTGAATGAAGCCCGAACCTGGCGGCCCGCGGACCCAGCTGTCCTTGCGCGCCTTCGCCTCGACGACCGCGGTGAACTCGTCCAGCTCCAGCCGCGCCTGCCTCACCTTCAGGCCGTAGCCCAGGTACAGCGCACCCGCCAGCAGCCACGGAGCGGCCAGGCCGAAGGTGGCCAAGCGGATCAGGAGCAGCGGTCCCTGGAGTTTCATGCGACGGTAACCACCAGACGGACAGGCCGCCGGAATATTAGGGTGGATCTATTGGCCTTTCGCTCGTTTGCCAAGAGCGAGGGCCATATCGGGGCTAGTGAGGTTGCGGAGTGCCGCTTGAAGCCGAGCCCGCGCCAGCCGAACCCTTGTCCTTATCGTTGCTTTCCTTCTGTGGCGCTGCCGCCTGCGTCGCCGCTGGCACCGGACTTCCATCCCCAGGCTGGCCATACCGGGCGACCAGGGCGGTGCGCATCTTGGCGTATTCCTCGTCGGTGATCTTCCGCTCCTCGTGCAGCACATCCAGCCTCTTCAGCTCCTCAATAAACGTCACCGCATCGCTCTTCTCGGCCGAAGGTTTCTCGCCGGCGGAATTTGGCCGGAGCGTCAGGTTGATGGTCTTGGGGGTGAGGTTGTACTGAGCGCCGCTGATGGCATCCACGCCCCATCCCACCAGCCCGCCCGCGATGATGTTGCCGAAGACCGCGCCACCGATGTTGCGCGTGATCGCCACGCTTTCGGGCTGGTAGCCTTCCTTTTCCAGAGTCAGCAGGTGATCTCCCTTACGCTTCACATCGACACTGGTCGGGGTCTGACCCACTGGGTTGCCGTCAAGTTTGACGGTTGCCCCGGTCGGATTGGTCGCGACTGGAATCGCCTGCGTGGTGCCCTTCACAATCGAGGCACAACCCGCGAGGAACTGGAGAGTCGCGCCAGCCACGAGCACCAGCAGAAGTTTGGAGAGGATTTTCATGATGGGTATTGATTTGGGTTTGGGTCTATCTCGCCTGTTTCCGCAGCAGAGGTAAACGGCCCGCGCTACCGGGAATCCGGTAGTCGACAAGCTCCCTCGCCGCCGCATGCTTGGCATCGTCGTTCTGGTTGCCGTCATCGGTTTGTTCAGCCCGCCACCCCGTGAACCCGACTCCTTCCGCTCCGCCCCCGCTGCCAACCAAGCGGCGCACCACCGGCTGGGCCATCACGTGGTTCATTGCCGGCTTCGTCACGGCCTGCGTCCTCGTCATCGGCGGCGAGGCGGCGATGTTTTATTACTTCACGAGCAAGATGAAGGACCTCCGGAAGGAGATCGGCGTGGCCGCGCCGCCGGTGCCGCGGGCCGCGACCAAGGCGGAAATGCACCTGGTGATGGCCCGGCCCGACGGCTCGCTGCTCAACCTGTCTTCGCTCAAGGGTCGCGTGATCGTGCTGAATGTCTGGGCCACGTGGTGCCCGCCGTGCATGCAGGAATTGCCCAGCCTCGCCGCGCTCGCGAAACACTACGCCGACACGAAGGATGTCCAGGTGATCTGCGTGACCACCGAGCCGACGGAGGATGTCTGGCCCAAGATGAGCCGGCACGAGGCCGCGAGCCTGCTCTGGGGCACGGACCGGCAGCGCCTGCCCAGGATCTACGAGACCCGCGCCATCCCCGCCACCTTCGTCATCAATCGGGCCGGCGACATCGTCTTCCAGCACGTCGGCATGGCCAACTGGTCGAGCCCCGAGACGATCCAGTTCATCGACTCGCTCCGATAGCCGACTCGGCCGACTGCGCTAGCGCTTCTCCGCCGTCCAGCTCAGCGACGGCGTTCGGCCGGAACCGGGTGGCACGGTGACAAACTCCGTCGGCCGATTGCCACCGGCCTTCGCACTGCAGCCGCGCAGCTGCCCGCCGCTCAGCTCGAGAATTCCCTCCGAGATCTTCCCCGCGTCCTCGCCCGCCATGATGTAGGTGATGGCCATCGGGGTCTGGGTGGGGTCCAGTTTGAAGTCGCCGAATTCAAGGGTCTCGGCCCCTGCCTGGATGCGGTACCCGTGTCCCTGAAACGCGATCGTCATCGCCGGCGCCTCCGGCGGCCGCGTCTCGCCGCCGACCTCCGTCATCGTCCAGGTCCCTTGCAGCGCGGCCGCCGGATCGCGGTTTGCAGCGGGACTCGCGCCTGAGACCGCCGACCCCGACGCACTCCCGGCGCCGGCGAGCGGATCCAACTTCCCCGCCGCGCGGTGGAGCTCAAGCTGGTAGATCCACTCGCGGGTCTCCATGATCCCCCATGTCAGCTTGAGGTAGGTGACCACGTCCGAATTCGCCAAGGCCGCGGCGGAGATCGCCCGGCCTTCGTCGATCGCCTTCGTGGCCTCCTCTCCGCCCGGGGTGATGCTCAGCTTGGCCCGGTACTTGATGATCTCGCGCTCGCGGCTCGCGAGAACAGACGAGCGCAAGTAATTGATCCACTCCTCCGGTGGCAGCCCCCGCTTCCGGAAGCCGGCAACCATCTGCGCGTAGGTCATCGTCATGTGGCGATCGACCACCTTCAGTAGCTCGGGTAATTCGTACGGGAAGTGCCACGGCTGCGTGTAGCCGATCGTCTCCTGGGGTCCCGCTGGCCGCGGCCGGCCATCTGGCGGCTGAGGTGCCTCGCCAGGGACGGCGGCGACCGCGGGAGCGGCTGCCGGTTTGACGGCCAGCTTCTCGGCCGGCTTGTCGTGAAAGAGCGCGCTGACTTCCGCCGCGCTCAATTCCCGCTGGCCCGCCGGGGTCTGGCCCCGGCCCAATCCCATCGTTCCACCGAGCACCATCAGCCACACCACGAACCGAATCACAGGGGGGAGGTTCATGGGCGCGAAGCCATGGCCCGGAAAGTCAGCCAAGACAATGCCGAACCTTCCGCCCGGCATTCGGGCAGTGTGAAATGTCGTCCGGCTGATAGCGGTACCGCGCGCACACCTACGTCCCCGCGCACGCCCGCTCGCGAGTGGCCGGCGAAGCGAAGATTGATGGCTGGAACCGGTTGCTGGTCCCGGCGCTGGCGGCCAGTCCCAAGAGCCGTTGCCGCTAATCGATCCCTGACCGCGAGCCCGTTGTCTACTTTCCGCTTGCGGCGGGTTCGGGCTTTTCCGGCTCCTTCAGGTGCAGGTCCTTCAGCGGCGCCAGGTCAATTGTTGCGGACGCCGCCTGGCCATCCAGACGGTAGTGCAGAATCAGCCGGACCGGGCCGGGGGTGATCGGGAAAAACAGGCTGCCGGTGACCCTGGCCCCGGCCGCGACTTCGGCCGGCAGCGCCAAACGGCGCAGCGCAAACTCGCGCTCGACTTCATTCTTCCCATGCACGTTGCGGTAAATGGAACCGCCGACGAAGATCGGCAGCGCAATCAGGCCCGCCGTACCGGCGGTTTCCAGCACGGTCCATCCGACCGTTCCCGTGGCGGCGGCCGCGGTCCCGGTCAGCACGGCAGTCGTCGCAAAAACCATCACGCCGGCCCCGAGGTGCACGACCACGTCCTTGCCGAGGTCAAAGTTGCGGGCCAACAGGCTGCGGCTGGTCTTCTCCAGTTTCCATGGGTCGTCGCCCGCGCCGACCGCGATCCCTGACCGCCCCGTCAGCTCGGCGGACTCGATCGTCAGGGGATGGTCGGAGTGGTTGACCACCGAAATCACGTACTCGTCCCAGTACGCGTTCTTCTTCCACGACCCCGGACTCCGGTAGACGATCACCGTCTCCACTCGCGCCTCGACGGGACGCCCGGATTCCGCGGCCAGCCCCAGCACGGGCGGCATGTCCCGGTCCTTCGGGCGGTTCACCTTGTATTTCGACGAGATGCACCCGCTCAGGGCCAGCGTGATCGCCGCCAGCGCAAGAAGGCGCCACCAGCAGGCGGTCGTGCGCCTGCGGACAGGTGCCAGGGAGCGGGGGGACATGGACACCTCGAGCGCTTTCACGCGCCCGGAGCACCCCCTGAATAGTATGCCTTCCTACCCAGCGACAACTACTCAATGGGCGGACCCCGCGATTCTTCCTCCGAATATCATTCCCCCCGGCCTGCAAATCGCTATGTTCCGCGAACCCGGATTCCAGCCCATGAAGCGAAATTCATCCGACGCCGGTTTCACGCTCGTGGAAATCATGATCGTCGTGGTGATCATCGGCCTGCTCGCGGCGCTCGCGATCCCGGCGTTCCAGAAGATCCGCCAGTCGTCGCAGGACAAGATCGTCCTCAGCAACGCGCGCCAGCTCTCCGCTGCCGCGGACCAGTACTTCATGGAGTTCGGCCGCTCCACCGTCTCCCTCGGCTCGCTGGTCGGCGTCACGTCGTACGTGAAGGATTTCTCGACGGTCGCCAACGAGGTCTACCCGCGCGCCTACACGCAGGGCGAGGCCGTCACGGTGACCGGGATCGAAGGCGTCCGCACCATCACCTACTCGCCCTAGGCGGGGCCGCGCTTGCGCCGGCCAAGGTGTCACTTTATTTTTCAGGGCGTGTCCGCTTTGTTCCGCCCCCACAATCGCCTTCACTGCGCCCGATGAAGTTCGCTTCCCTCCAGCGGGACTGCGTTTGGTCCGCGACGCCGACTCCTTTCCTGCCTGACGGCCGGGTGGACGTGCCCTCGGTCCAGCGCCTGGTCACCCATCACCTCGCCCTCGGCGTCTCCGGCGTCATGCTCGCCGGCACCTGCGGCGAAGGCCCGTGGATGCTCGATTCCGACCGCGACACCCTCGTCCGCGCCACCGTCGACGCCGCGCAGGGCCGGCTCGGGATCGCGGTCCAGGTCACGGACAACTCCTCCCGCCGCGTGCTGCACAACATCGAGCGCGCCGCGGCCGCGGGCGCCCAGATCGCCGTGGTCGCCGCCCCGTCCTTCTTCCTCAACGCCACCCCGCGGCGCCTCGTGCAGCACTATGTCGAGGTCGCCCGCCAGAGCGTGCTGCCCGTCGGTCTCTACGACCGCGGCAAGGCCAGCCCGTACGTCGTGCCGGACGAGCTGCTGCCCGAGATTCTCTCCGAGCAGAAGATCATCGTGGTGAAGGACAGCGCCCAGCAGGCCGCGCGCCGCGCGGCCTACCGGAAGTGCCGCGACGCCCGGCCCGGGCTCCTCATCTACTCGGGCTCAGAGTTCGACTGCCCCGAGGTCCTCGCCGACGGCTACGACGGCCTGCTCCTGGGTGGCGCCATCTTCAACGGCCGGCTCGCGCGCGCCATCGTCGCCGCAGTCCGCGCCGGCGACCTGAAGCGCGCTCAGCAAATCCAGGACCGCATGACGGACCTCATGCACCGTGTCTACGGCGGCCCGGCCATCGAGTGCTGGATGACCGGCCTCAAGGAATTGCTGGTACAGCTCGGCGTGTTCACGTCGAACCACAACCTGCTCGGTTATCCGCTGACGCCCCAGTGTCTCGCCCAGATCCGCGGCGCCGTGTCCGGCTCGGACGGGTTGGGCTTCCGCGCGGACCTGCTGGCCGCCGCCTCGGCGTGAACGTCCGGCGCTAGAGCTTCACGACCTCGCCGGACTCGCGGCTCTTCATCACGGCGTGCGCGAGGACGCTCGCGGCCAGCGCGTCGCGGGGACCCGGGCCGTCGAACGCGGCGCGCCCGAGGATGCAGTCCGCAAGGTGGCCGAGCGCCGCGCGCCAGCCCTTGTCGACGAGATAGTTCATGTGCGGGAAGCGCAGCTCCATGAAGCGCCGCAGCTCCGCGTCGTTCGGGTTCAGCTCGCCCGCCTCCTGCTGGTTCCGCAGCTGCCACCGCGCCTTGCGGAACGCCGCCAGCGCCTCCGCGCCCAGCTGCTCGAACAGGACCTTGTGGGTGAACTCGCTGTCCGGGTGCGTGTGCCCGGGGTATCGCCGCACCGCCGGCTCGTCGGGACAGCCGTAGGTCCGGAGCTCGACGTATTCCTCGATCACCAGCGCGCCCGGCCGGCGCGTCACGAGCTCGATGCGCTCCTTCGGCAGGTCCAGCGTCACCTCGCCCGTCGACATCACCGTCGCCACGCAGCCCGAGGTAAACTTGAGCGCGTAGATCTCGTCGTCCGGGCGGGCGCTGGCGCAGTAGACCGAGGCGACCTCGGCGTCGGCGAACCAGCGCAGCAGGTCGAACACGTGGCACGCCTCCTGGATCACCCGCACGCCGGGCGGGTTCGCACGGCCCCAGCTCCAGTACTCGTCGCTGAGGCGGAAGTGGATGTTCGTCGGCCCGCCCCGCTGCGCGAGGATGCGCCGCGCCTCACGGCACGCCGGCGCGAAGCGTCGGTTGAAGCCGACCTGGACGAGCTTGTGGTGGCGGCCCTGCGCCTGGATCACCTTGCGGCAGTCCTCCGGCGTGGTCGCGAGCGGCTTCTCGACGTAGACGTGCTTGCCCGCCTCGAGCGCGCGGCAGGTCAGCTCCACCTGCGCGTCCTCCTTCGTCGCGACCACCACCAGCTCCACCTCCGGGTCCGCAAGCAGCTCATCGAATTTCGTCGTCGCGCGCGGCACGGCGTAGGCCGCCTGGGCCGCCTGCGCGGCGCGCTCGTCGACGTCGCACACGGTAAGGAGACGGAGATTCGGCGCCCGCGCCAGATTGGGCAGGTGCTGCGACTTCGCGATGCCGCCGCAGCCCACGAGCGCGGCGCCGACACGATCCCTGGCAGTTTTCTTCGACTTCATGCGGACGGGGGTGACGCGGGGTCAGACTCCCCACGACACTGGGGCGCCGCGGCGGCGGGCACAATGGGAAAGCGGCCGGGCCGGCCGCGGGATCACTCGCCGGCCGGAGGCGGGCCCTCGCGCGCCGCGTCGATCGCGATCTTCACGCGCTGCGCGAAGCAGGTCAGGGCGGCCAGCGCCTCGGCACGGTCCTCCGGGTGCGGCAGGCGCTCGAGGTGCTCGTTCAGCTGCTCGAGCCCGTTGATGACGGCGCGGGTCAGGGGATCCCGGCGGCGCTCGACCCGGTTGGCCGGTTCCGTCTCGGACTTGAGGATGTGTTTGTGCAGCATGGCAGATGACGGCGCCGGTGGGGAGTCGCTCCTGACCGTTCCTATCGGCCGCCGGTTCCTCGACTTTACGGGAAACGATCACCGAAGTCCAACCGGCCGGCGGAGATTCCCGCCGACGGCACCCGCGGCCCCGAATATTCGACGGCGGCGCGCGCGTTCGCCAAGGGGCCAGACGAGGCTTGAGCGACGCGCGCCAACCGGTTTCGTTGACCCCGACCGCGCACCCTCCCCTGCGTCCCGCCCCATGTCCACCCTTCGCGTCCGCTGGACCCGCGCGCTTTCGCCCGGCGCCTGGATCATCCTCGCGACGGCCGTTGTCACGAGCCTCGTGGTCGCGCTGCTCCCGGTCCACCCGTCCAGCGGCACGCAGCTGTGGACGTTCCTCGACACCAGCGTGAAGCAGTACCAGCCGGTGTTCGACCGCTGGAACGCGGCGCACCCGGGCGACCACGTGACGGTCCAGCAGATCGAGTATTCCTCGCTGCAGCGGCGGATGCTCGGCGGCTTCTTCGCCGGGACGCCGACCGCGGACCTGATCGAGATCGAGCGCAACATGGCGTCGCGGGCCTTCGTGGGCCCGCTGGACCAGGTGGGCTTCGTCGACCTGACCGACTGGGTGCGGCAGGCCGGCCTGCGCGAGGAGATTCCGGCGGCGGTCTTCACGCCGTGGACCACGCGCGGCCGGATCTTCGGCATCCCGGTCGGCGCGCATCCGGTGCTGCTCTGCTACCGCGCCGACCTGGCGGAGGCGGCGGGGATCGACGTGTCGGGCATCGAGACGTGGGACGACTATTTCCGGGTGATGAAGCCGCTGATGGCGGACCGCGACGGGGACGGCCGGCCGGACCGCTACCTTATCTCGGGCTGGAACACCAACGGCGGGTTCCTCGACATGGTGATGCTGCAGGCGGACGCGAAGCTCTTTGACGAGGCGGGCCGGCCGACGCTGGACACGCCCCGCAACGCCGAGATCCTGGCGCGGCTGGTGGGATGGTTCGCGGGCCCGAACCGCGTGGCGGCCGACGCGAGCGACTACACGCCCGCGGGCAACCGCCAGCGCATCGAGGGCTACGTGGTCGGCACGCTGATGCCGGACTGGCTGGCGGGAGCGTGGAAGCGCGACCTGCCGCAGCTGGCCGGCAAGGTGAAGCTCATGCCGGTGCCCGCCTGGGAGCGCGGCGGCCGGCGCACCTCGGCCTGGGGCGGCACCATGATCGGCATCGCGCGGACCGCGCCGCGCCCGGCGGAGAAGTGGGAGCTGATCAAGAGCCTGTACTACTCCCGCGAGCTCGCCGCGCAGAACTACCACGACGCCATGATCGTCTCGCCGCTGCGGAGCTTCCGCAGCCTGCCGTTCTACCAGCAGCCCGAGCCCTACTTCGGCGGGCAGCAGCCGGGCCGGATGTTCCTCGCGCAAATGGATGCGATGCCCGCGCGGCCGTCGTCGCCGTTCTTTCCCGAGGCCCACCTTCACATCGTCGGGGTGCTGACGGCGCTGAAGGAATACGCCGAGTCGATCGGCCGCTACGACGCGGCAACGCTCCAGCCGAAGGCCCGCGAGCTCCTCGCGGAGGCGCAGGCGCGCTTCCTCCGCCAGGTGGAGCGCAACCCCTTCCTGATCACGCCATGAGCTCCTACCGGCCGCATCCCCGCTGGGCCCCGTGGGCGTTCATCGCGCCGTTC
Organism: uncultured Opitutaceae bacterium; assembly: GCA_964471615.1. Classification (GTDB taxonomy): domain Bacteria; phylum Verrucomicrobiota; class Verrucomicrobiia; order Opitutales; family Opitutaceae; genus Opi-474. Next base: position 5,954 of record CAYYGV010000072.1, on the reverse strand, counting down.
GTGCTCCTGTTCGCGGTCTTCACCGCGTGGCCGCTCCTGCGCTCGCTGCAGCTGGCGTTCGAGCAGACCTACGGGCCGCAGACCACCGTGTTCGTCGGGCTGAAAAATTTCCGGTACCTCCTGACCGACCCGCTGTTCTGGCGCGCGGTGGCGAACACGGTCCAGTTCACCGTCTGGACCGTCGGCCTGCAGGTGCCGCTCGCCCTCGGGCTGGCGCTGCTGCTGAACCGCCCGAACCTGCGCGGCCGCGCGTTCCTCCGGCTGGTCTTCTTCTCGCCGTCGCTCGTCGGCCTCGTGTTCGTGGCCCTTCTCTTCACGCCGATCTTCGAGAAGCGCACCGGCCTCCTGAACATCTGGCTGCACGCGCTGTGGCCCGCGTGGAACCTCGAGTTCCCGTGGTTCGAGACCTACACGATGACCGCGCTGGTGATCGCGGCGGTCTGGACCGGCGCGGGCTTCATGATGGTGTATTTCCTGGCCGCGCTGCAGCACGTGCCGGCCGAGCTGCTGGAGGCGGCCCAGATGGACGGCGCCGGTCCGGCGCAGCGGTTCTGGCACGTGGTGCTGCCGGAGATCCGCCCGGTCCTCGGCCTCATGTCGCTGCTGTCGTTCGTCGGCTGCATGCAGCTGTTCGAGCTCTCGTACCTGATGCTGGGCGACGCCGGGAGCGCCGGGGCGCGGGGCTTCTCGATCGTGATGTACCTGTACCAGATGGGCTTCACCACCGGCGACCTCGGCTATGCGAGCGCCATCGGCTGGGTGCTCGCCCTCTTCCTGATGGCGGTCGCCTCCGCGCAGCGCCGCCTGGCCCGCCGCCAACTCGGGGACTGAACCATGCGCCGCCGCCTCGCCCTCGTCATAGTTTACCTCCTGCTGGCGTTCTTCGCCGGCCTGACGCTGACGCCGTTCGCCTTCATGCTGGCGTCGACCCTGAAGTCCAAGGCCGACTTCGCGAACACGCTCTTCCTGCCCGACGGCACCGGCTGGCTCGGCGTCGGCTGGGACCGCCTGACCCTCGCGAACTACGAGCGGCTGTTCATTAAGCTGCCGATGGCGCGCGCGCTGCTGAACTCCGCGTTCCTCGCCTCGGTCGGCAGCATCTTCGCCACGCTCTTCTCGGCCATGGGCGGCTACGCGCTGTCGAAGTTCGAGTTCCGCGGCCGCGAGGCCCTGATCCGCCTCGTGCTCGGCGCCCTCATCATCCCGGCGCCGCTGCTGATCGCCCCGGGATTCCAGAACCTCTGGCAGCTCGGCCTCCTCGACACCTACGCGGGCCTGATCGTGCCGGGACTCGCCCCGGCCTTCGGCGTGTTTCTGTTCCGGCAGGCTATGCTCAACGCCGTCCCCGCGGAGCTCATCGATGCCGCCCGGATCGACGGCGCGGGCGAGTTCCGGATCTTCTTCACGCTCGTCTTCCCGCTCGTGCGGCCGATGGTCGGCGCATTCCTGATGATCACCTTCCTCGGCATCTGGAACGACTTCCTCACTCCGCAGGTGGTTCTCCAGTCGCCCGAACTCTACCCGCTCTCCACCACGCTGGCCATGCTACGCAACCTCGACTGGAACGACTACGGCCTCGTCCTCGCGGGCACCCTGGTCGCCATCGCCCCGGTCATGTGCCTCTTCCTCCTGCTCCAGCGCGAGTTCATCGCCGGCCTGACCAGCGGCGCCGTTAAGGGCTGAAGCGCCATGCCCCCCGCTCCATGAGCCGCCTCCTGCCCCGCCTGCCCCGCTCCGGCCTCGGCGTGCTGGTCGTCTTGGCCGTGCTCTCTTCGGTCGCGATTTGGTTCGAGACGATCCGGCCGCCCGCGGGGCTGCAGGTCTGGGCGTTCGACCCCGGGCACGTCGACGTCTACCGCCTGCTCGTGCCGGGCTGGAACCGCCTCCATCCGGGCCACCCGCTCGCGCTCAACGTCCTCTCCGGCTCCGCCCTGCAGACGCGGATGATGTCGGGCTTCCTCGCGGGCACCCCGATGGCTGATCTGCTCGAGATCGAGCGCACGCAGACCGGGCCGGTGTTTGCCGGGCCGATCGACGGGATTGGGTTCGTGGACCTGACCGACCGCCTGCGGCGGGAGGGTCTGCTCGACCAGATCAACGCGGCGTCGTTCAGCCCGTGGACGACCCGCGGCCACATCTTCGGCCTGCCCCACGACGTCCACCCGGTCATGCTCGCCTACCGCAGCGACCTCGTCGAGGCGGCCGGCATCGACGTCTCGCGCATCGAGACCTGGGACGACTATTTCCGCGCCATGCGGCCGCTGATGCGCGACCTCGACGGCGACGGTCGCGTCGATTGCTACCCCTTGAACGGCACCTACGCCAACCCGTCCACCGCGGAGGTGATCCTGCTCCAGGCCGGCGGCACCTTCTTCACGGAGGACGGGCAGGCCAACCTCGACACCGAAATCAACGCCGAGATCCTCGCGCGGCTGGCCACGTGGTTCGAGGGCCCGGCCCGCGTGATCGGCGACGCCAACCTCGGCACCGTCTCCGGCCAGCAGATGGTGCACAGCGGCTTCGTCATCGGCATCATCGCGCCCGATTTCTTCGCCGGCTCGATGACCACGATGCTCACGGACATGGCCGGCCAGTTCAAACTGATGCCCCTGCCGGCGTGGCGGCCCGGCGGGCGCCGGACCTCGGTGCAGGGCGGCACGATGATGGGCATCGCGCGGTCGACGCCCGACGTCGACCTCGCCTGGGCGGCGCTGAAGGAACTCTACCTTTCGCCGGTCAGCGCCGAGCACCTGTTCCGCGACCGCGGCATCGTGACGCCGGTGAAGGCGAATTGGGGGCACCCGGTGTTCGACGAGCCCAGCGTGTTCTTCAGCGGCCAGCCGGTCGGCCGGCTCTACCTGCGCCTCGCGCCCTCTGTGCCGCTGCGGCCGTCGTCGCCGTACTACACCCACGCCACGACCTACCTCGGCAACGTCGCGCACCAGCTCGCGACGATGGCCGACCGGGAGGCCATCTCCGACCCGGCCCAGCTGATGCCGCGCGCCCGGACCCTGCTCGCCGCCGCCCAACGCGACCTGCAGGCCCAGATGCGCCGCAACACCTTCCTCGCCCGTCCCACCCCATGAAGGCCTACCGTCCGCATCCCGCGTGGGTCCCGTGGCTGTTCCTGGCGCCGTTCGGGGTCCTGTTCTCCACCTTCATCGGCTGGCCGCTGCTCCGCTCGCTGATCCTGGCGTTCGAGCAGACCTACGGGCCGCGGACGCGCGTGTTCGTCGGGTTCCTCAACTTCCAGGGGGTCTGGCATGACCCGTGGTTCTGGACGGCGGTCGGCAACACGCTTCTGGTCGCCGGTGGCATCCTCCTCGTGCAGATGCCGGTCGCGCTCGGCCTCGCGCTCCTGCTCAACCGGCCCGGGCTCCGCGGCCGCGCGCTGTTCCGCCTCGTGTTCTTCTCGCCCTACGTCGTCGGCGCGGTGTTCGTCAGCACGCTCTTCGCCCTGCTGCTGGAGAAGCGGATCGGCCTGGTGAACCACGGCCTGCACGCGCTGTTCCTGCGCTGGGACCCGAACTTCCCCTGGCTCGACCAGTACGTGAAGACCTCGCTCGTCGCCGCGTCCGTGTGGCTGTCCACCGGCTTCAACCTCGCCTACCTCCTCGCCGCCCTGCAGAACGTGTCGCGCGAGCTGCTCGACGCGGCGGCAATCGACGGCGCCGGCCCATGGCAACGCTTCTGGCATGTCACGCTGCCGGAGATCCGGCCGGTGCTCAATATCCTGGTCCTCCTCACCATCACCGGCGGCCTGCAGCTCTTCGATCTCCCGTTCATCCTCTACAACGACACCGCGGGGAACGGCCCCAACAGCCAGGCGCTCACGGTCGTGACCTACCTCTACCAGACCGGCTTCATCAGCGGCAACCTGGGCTACGCCAGCGCGATCGGCTGGATCCTGACCCTCGCACTCGTCGGCCTCGCCCTCCTCCACCGCCGCCTCAGCCGCAACGAGGACCACTCCGCATGAACTGGTCCCGCCTCGCCCGCTTCCTCGTCCTCGCCGCGCTCGTCGGGTTCACCGTGCTCACGCTGCTGCCTTTCGCCTGGATGCTCGGCGCGGCATTCAAGCAGCCCGCCGACATTGCCGGATCGCAGTTCCTGCCGTCGGGCGACGGTTTCCTCGGCGTCGCGTGGGACCGCCTGACCACCGAGAACTTCTTCCGGCTGTTCACGCGGTTTCCCACGGGCGCGGCCCTACTGCACTCCGTCTTCCTCGCGTCCGTGACCAGCGTGATCGCGACCTTCTGCTGTGCGGCCGGCGGCTACGCTCTGGCCAAGTTCCGGTTTCCCGGCCGCGAGGTTATCACCACCGCGATCCTCGGCACCGTCGTCCTCCCGGTCGCACTGCTGCTCGGGCCGGTCTTCGAGACGACCTTCCATCTCGGCCTGCTCGACAGCTACGCCGCCATCATCCTCCCGGGCGTCGCGCCGGCCTTCGGCCTCTACCTGTTCCGGCAGGCCATGCTCAACAGCGTGCCCACCGAGCTGATCGAGTCGGCGCGCCTCGACGGCTGCGGCGAGATCCGGATCTTCACCACCGTGGTTTTGCCGCTGGTGCGGCCCATGGTGGGCACGTTCCTCGCCCTCGCGTTCATCGGCACCTGGAACAACTTCATCAGCCCACAGATCATGCTCCAGACCCCGGAGCGGTACCCGCTCTCGGTCGCGATCTTCAACCTGCGGGGACTCTATGGCGGCGAGTACGGCCTCATCATGGCCGGCACGCTCGTCGCCATCGCCCCCGTGATGGCCCTGTTCCTGTTCCTCCAGCGGGAGTTCATCGCCGGATTGACGAGCGGCGCGGTGAAAGGATGAAGGAAATTGCCCGCGTGGCGGGCGAACGCCGAACGTCGGACGCCCAACGCCGGACGCCGACGGGAGGAGCGAGAACAGCGGAAGGCGAACATCGAACATCGGACATCGAACGCCGGACATCGAAGGCAGGTTACAGCCCCTCCGGAATCCGAATTCCGGAATTCGGAATTTCCGCATGCAGTATCTTCCGGCGCTCGGAAATTTCCTGCACCTTTGGCCGCAAGATCCTGAACGCCCGGGCCGGGGTTTCCCGCTAGATTGGGTTGTACCCTGCCGCCATCCCTACGGCCCCGAGTCCGTTTCCCAACCTGAACCTTGTCATGAAACTACCCGAAGAAAACCGTGGCGCCGACGCGCCGAAGTCCATCATCGCCGCGCAGAGCCTGGCCGGGCAGCGCGAGGCCGCCGCCGAGCGCCGCGCCCGCTATCCCTACCGCTTCCCGGTCGACCGCCGCCAGCTGGGCGGCAAGTTCACCGTGAAGGAGAACAGCCGCCGGCTGCTCCGCTTCTTCTACCTCGAGCGCCGCCTGATGCACGCCCTCGGGTCCTGGACCCTCTCCATCCCGGAGTACGAGGTGAAGCTCGAGACCGGCCGCCACATCTTCTACCACGCCGACGCCGCCCGCCTCCTGCGCGAGCGCCTCACCGAGCAGGAGATGCGTCCCCCGGCGATCGACGCCCATCGCGACGCCGACGTCGACCGTTTCATCGACGAGATGCTCAGTGCCAACTCGTCCGCCGAGCTCCTCGTCGGCGTCCACCAGGTCCTCGGCCGCGCGCTGGCGACCGCCTACCGGCACCACATTGACGACACGGACCAGGTGACGGACACCCCGACGATTCGCTGCCTGCGCCGCATCCTCGTCGACTACGAGCCGATGCTCGAGTGGGCCGACGCGGCCGTCGACGCCTACGTCGCGGGCGGCGTCGAGGAGGCCGGCCTCGCCACCTGGCGCTGGCACCTCACCCGCCTGCTCGCCTCGATCGGCGGCGTCACCGGCGCCGACGCGCGCGGCGAGGCCCCCGCCCCGCTCCGCATCGACGCCCAGCCGTACCAGCGCGGCACCTCGCCCCTGCGCGACGTGCGCTTCGACACCTTCCGCCACACCGGCGACTACGAGAAGGCC
>CAYYGV010000071.1:0-19711 GCA_964471615.1 uncultured Opitutaceae bacterium | reverse complement strand
GCGGCCACGAGAGCCGAGGATTTCGCGGCTGACAACCCCGTTCCCCGCGGCCCAAATGGGTCCGCCATGACCCCGAAACTACTCCGCCGCGCCGTCGAGGCGCTTGATTCCTTCAACGTCGAGACGCCGTCGTGGGGCTTTGCCGACACGGGCACGCGGTTCGGCAAGTTCTTCCAGGATGCCGCCGCGATCGACATGAACGACAAGCTGGCCGACGCCGGCCAGGTCCACGCCGTCACGGGCTGCTGCCCGACGGTCGCGACGCACGTGCTGTGGGATTTCACTCCGGGCGAGGACCCGCGCAAGGTCGTGCGGCTCGCGCGGAAGCACGGCGTGAAGCTCGGCGCCATCAATCCCAATGTCTTCCAGGACCAGTGCTACAAGTGGGGCTCGTTCGGCCACAACGATCCCGCGGTCCGACGCCAGGCGCTGCAGCACTGCTTCGACTCCGTGGCCATCATGAAGGCCGTCGGCAGCGAGTACCTCTCGCTCTGGTTCGCCGACGGCACGAACTATCCGGGGCAGGGCAGCATCCGCGAGCGCAAGGGCTACTTCACCGACTGCCTCAAGGCCCTGCACCAGAAGCTCGGCCCGAAGCAGACGATGCTCGTCGAGTACAAGCCCTTCGAGCCGGCCTTCTACCAGACCGACATCGCCGACTGGGGCATGGCCTACCTCCTCTCGAAGCGCGCCGGCCCCCGCGCCAAGGTGCTGGTCGACACCGGCCACCACTACAACGCGCAGAACATCGAGCAGATCGTCGCGTGGCTGCTCGACGAGGACATGCTTGGCGGCTTCCACTTCAACGACCGCCGCTACGCCGACGACGACCTCACGCTCGGCTCGATCGACCCGTACCAGATTTTCCGGATCTTCCACGAGATCCACTCATTCGCCGCCGACCGCGGCCGTATGCCGAAGATCGCCTACATGGTCGACCAGTGCCACAACGAGAAGCCCAAGGTCGAGGCGATGATCCAGACCGTCGTCATCGCACAGGAGCTCTACGCCAAGGCCGCGCTCGTCGACCACGACCGTCTCCGCGCCGCCCAGGCCAGGAACAACGTCATCGATGCCGAGCTCCAGCTGAAGCAGGCGTTCTTCACGGACGCCACTCCCGCCCTGGCTGCCTGGCGCAAGCGTAACGGCCTCCCCGCCGACCCGCTCGCCGAGCACCGGCGCAGTGGTTACGAGCGCAAGGCTGCCGCCGATCGCCGTGCCCGTCGCCGCGCCCTCGGCATCGTCCGGGGTGGCAGCTTCGCGTAAGGGACTCGCCGTGCGGGCGGCGGGGCCGGGTTCGGAGTTCGAACCCCGCTACGACTTCCGTCCGCCCGGCGTCACCGAGAACGTCATTTTCCGGATCACGCGCGAGGCCACGCCGGGCAGCAGGCGCTTCAGCAGGATCGCCCAGCGCTCGGTCCCGCCGATGGCGATCTCCTCCTTGCCGCGGACGATCGCGTTGAGCGTGGCGCGCGCGACCCGCTCCGGGCTGATGCCGCGCTCGTGCGTCCCATCGGTCACGCCGTGCTTCTCGCCCCGCGGGCCGACCGCGTTGGCCGAGACCTGCGTCAGCACGTAACCCGGGCAGACCAGCGTGACGCGGATGCCGTCGCGCCAGATTTCCGCCCGCAGCGAGTCGAAGTAGCCGTGCAGCGCGTGCTTCGCCGCCGCGTAGGTCGAGCGGCCGGGCGTGCCGACGTAGCCCATCACGCTGCTCACGACGACCACATGACCCGCCCGCTGCGCCAGCATCGCCGGCAGCACCGCCTTGGTCAGGGCCACCGGACCAAAGTAGTCCACCTCCATCAGCGCCCGCTCCACCTCGAGCGTCGCCTCCACCGCCAACGCCCGCTGGCTCACGCCTCCGTTGTTGACCAGGACGTCGATCCGCCCGGCGAGGCGGAGGACCTCGGCGACGATCGCCGGAAAGCTCGCGGCCTGGGCCAGGTCCAGCGGCACGCACCAGTGCTCCGCCGCGCGCGGCAGCGCCTGCCGCACCCGTTCGAGCTCGGCCGGACGGCGGCTCGACAGCACCACGCGCGCGCCCTCGGCGGCGAACGCGTGCGCCAGCGCCTCGCCAATGCCCGACGAGGCTCCCGTGATCCACACCACCCGGCCCGCAAATCGCTCCATTGCGCCGGCCACCCTACGCCGGCCCGCCCTCGTGTCACGTATTACGTGACACGAGGGCGGGGGAGCCTTGTCTTTCAATGTTGTTTATTCACCACCAATGGTGACTGCGGGCCATTGCCAACCCGGGCCGAAGCTGCGAGAGTGGTGTTCATGAACCACCCCAAGGCGCTGACCGCGCAGCAGATTCGTTTTTTCCACGAGGAAGGCTACCTGATCGTCCCGGACGTGTTTGACCCGTCCGACCTCGAGCCGCTCCGCCGCGAGCTGGAGAAGGAGATCGACCGCAAGGCGCGCGAGCTGCATGCCGCGGGGAAGCTCGCGGACCTGCATGCCGGGCTCGACTTCGACCGCCGCCTCGCCGCGATCTACCGCGACTCGAAGGAGAACGGCGAGACCATCATGCGCCACCTCGAGGGCCTGCGGGGCGGCGGCTTCCATGCGCCGGAGATGTTCGACGTGATCTCGCACCCGAAGCTGCTGAAGAAGGTCGGCGGCCTGCTCGCCTCCGAGGAGATCGTCGCGTCCTCCGTCTACCGCATCCGGCCCAAGCTGCCCAACATCGGGCGCGGCATCGTGCCGTGGCATCAGGACAGCGGCTACTTTGCGCCGATGTGCGACCGCGAGATGATCATCACGTGCTGGATCCCGCTGGTCGACGCGACCGTGGAGAACGGCTGCATGCAGATCCTCCCGCGCACCCATCTCGGTGAGGTGGTGACGCACCACACGGGCGGCAACGCGGGCTTCCTCGTGATCAAGGACGAAAACCTGCCCGATGATCCGCGGAAGGCGATCACCGCCGCCTGCCCGCGCGGCGGCGTGGTGTTCATGACCAACCGCACGCCGCACTGCTCGACGCCGAACTACTCCGACCACATCCGCTGGAGCGTCGACCTCCGCTACCAGTCCGCCGAGGCCCCGAACAACGTCGGTCTCTGGCCGGAGGCGGTCAACGACCAGGGCGAGGCCAATCCCGAATTTTACGCCAAGGGCAACATCGCCTGCTATCCCCCGGAGGCCGACTTCCTGGTCGCCAGCCGCCAGCACCCGGAGCAGGTCGCGGACTACACCGCGTACGCCCGGCGCCGCGAGGTGTTCGACCAGGTGAAGCCCAACTTCTCCGCCTTCCGCCGCTGGCCCGAGAGCGCGGCCCGGATCTAGCGCGCCGCCGTCCGCCGCGTCCCGGCCTGCTGCCGCCGCCACTCGCGGGGCGTCACGCCGTACGCGCGCCGGAACAGCGTGCTGAAGTGCTGCGACGAGCTGAAGCCGTGCTGCAGCGCGGCCTTCGTCACGTCGAAGTTCGGCTGGCGCAGCGCCAGCCGCGCCGCGTCGAGCCGCCGCTGGAGGTGGTGCGCCGCCGGGCTCACCCCGACTTCGCGCCGGAACTGCGTGCAGAAGTGCGGCACGCTCCGCGCCGTCGCCATCGACGCCAGGTCGCGCAGCGGGATCCGCCGGTCGAGGTGCTGCTCCATGTACGCCACCGCGCGCTGCACGGCGTACGAGTAGGGCAGGGCGGTCGGGACCGGCGCCCGGCCCTCGCCCGCATGCAGCCGCTGCGCCACCAGCGCGATGAACAGCTCGAGGTACGCCAGGATCGTCTCGCGGCGGTCCGGATGGTGCGCCACCACCTGCGCGACGAGGCCCCGCAGCACCGGCTCGACCTCGGGACAGCTGCTGAGGGTCCGCACCTGCCGGCGCCGCAGCTCCGCCGCCAGCCGCCGGGCGTTCGGGCCCAGCTGGTCCAGCTTCAACCCGACCCAGAGATGGTGATTCTCGGGGTTGCCCGTTGATCCCGTGCCGTGCCGCTCGTGCGGATAGGTCAGGTAGACGTCGCCCATCGCCTGGGTCGTCACCTCCCCGCCGGCGCGCCATGACGCCCGGCCGCGGGCGAGGTACAGGAACTCGAAACCCGGGTGCGCGTGCGGCTTCAGGTGATGGCCCCGGCAGCACAGCGCCTCGCCGCAGTGCGTCAGCGCCGGCAGGTCGTCCACCGGGTGCTCGTAGACGTAGCCGCTGATGATCTGGGGGTCGCGCAGGACTTTCATGGGGCCGGGCTGGAGTGCACTTTATTCTGGGATGGCGTAATATCCTGTACATTTCCACCGCAAAATCTGAACGCGGGCCGCGGGTTTTCCCGCTATGGTGCGCGCCGCCTTTTCCCGCACCTGAACCTCCCCATGTCCACCGCCACCGCTCCCAATCCCTATCGCCTCACCGCCGCCCAGCAGAAGTTCTACCACGAGAACGGCTACCTGCTCGGCCTCCCCCCGATCTTCACCCGGGAGGAGATGGCGAAGATCAACGCCGAGCTGCCCAACCTGCTCGCCCTGCTGAAGCCCGGCGAGACCACCAAGGACATCCGCGAGTGGCACGAGACGAGCACCTACCTGTACGAGATCGTGATGAACCCGCGGATCCTCGATCTGGTCGAGGGCGTCCTCGGGCCGAATTTCTACGCCTGGGCGAGCAACTTCTTCATCAAGGAGCCGCACAACCAGGCCACCGTCGGCTGGCACCAGGACGCCTACTACTGGCCGATGGCGCCGCACCACTCCGTCACCGTCTGGCTCGCGTTCGACGACGTCGACGAGGAGAACGGCGGCATGAAGCTGCTGCCCGGCTCGCACCGCGGCGGCCTGATCAAGCACCGCCGCTCGTCGCAGACCCAGTCGGTGCTGTCGCTCGAGCTGGAGGACGGCTCGGATTTCGACGCCGCCAAGGCAGTGCAGTTCCGGCTCAAGGCCGGCGAGTGCTCGCTGCACGACGACCGCGCCATCCACGGCTCGCCCGGCAATCCCTCGGACCGCCGCCGCGCCGGTCTCACCATCCGCTACTCGGGCACCAACGTGAAGAATGACCTGGCGGTGAACCCAAACTTCAAGATCTACCTGTGCCGCGGCGTCGACGAGTTCCGCCACAACCCGTACGGCACGCCGCCCACCCAGCGCTACGGCCGCCCGAGCTTCAAGCCGGTGAGCAACGAGGAAGCCGGCAAAGGCTGAACGGCGGGCCGCGCCCGCCGCGGAGAGCGCAGTTCGCAGTTGGGAGTTCGAATACCCTTGCGCCCACGGCCAAGGTTTTCGAACTCCCATCTACCCGTTCCCAGCTCCGCCGTCCCGCGGCGCGGGACGGCCCTCCCCATGCCTCCGACCCAGCTGTTCGAACTCACGCCTGCCGAGTCCATGTTCGCGCCGTTCCACGACGCGACGATTGCCGAGCAGCTGCCCCTCACGCTTGAGCCGGGCGCCGCCCGCGGCCTCCGCCGCGACTTCGGCTGGGACGGCACCAAGCTCTCCTGGGACCTCGCGCCCGCGGGTCAGCTGGCGGCGCGCTTCGGCATGGCGGTGTCCGGTCTGCCCGACCGCTTCGACCAGTTTGTCTTCTGCTACGTCGCGCCCGCCCACGTCACGCTGGTGTTCGAGGCCTGCCGTCGCGGCCAGTGGTCGCCGCTCGGCGCGCCGGTGACGGGCCGCGGGCGCCGGCATGAGTTGGCGCTCCCGATCGGCGAGCGCCCAGTGGAGGCCGTGCGCGTCTCCCTGACCGCCACCGACACGCCGCCCGTGCATCTCAGCTTCCAGTGGTGGGGCGTCGCCCGCGCCGCCCTCGTGGCGGAGCTCGAGGCGGCGCGGCCGCGCTACGACGGCCGGTGGACGGGACTCATCCTGCCGCCCGAGGAGTGGCCGGAGCCGCGGCTCGCCCGCGGGCTGCTGTTCAGCGTCGATGACCTGCCGGCGCTCCGCGCCAAGCGCGCGCTGCCGTACTGGAGCGACCACTGGCGGCTCATGGAGGAGCGCGCCCGGCAGTACCTCGCCCGCTCGCCCGAGGACCAGCTCGACGACTACCTCCCGCAGACCGACCAGCGCTACATCCGGGCCCGCGAGTCGGGTCGCGCCACGTATTTCTCCGAGCCGCTGGTCCTCGGCTTCGTCGGCCTCGTCAACGGCGACCGCGCGCTCGGGTTCCATGCGCTGCGCTACCTGATGTGCCTGCTCCACACCACGTCGTGGGCGCAGTCGGCCGAGAGCCGCGCGCGGGGCAGCGTGTGGGACCAGCGCTGCTTCAACGAGGAGATGGCCACCACCGCGGCCGCGCTGCTGCTCGACTGGTACGACTTTGCCCTCACGCCCCGCGCCCGGTACCTCGCGCAGCAGGTGCTGTGGGACAAGGGCCTCGCGGTCATTGAGCGCGACATGCTCAAGTGGGACTATCTCTACACCATGAACCAGGGCCCGTGGTTCTGCCGGGCCCGGCTGCTCGCGGGGCTTTACCTCGAGACGGCGTGGCCGCGCATGCGGACCCACACCGAGCTCGCGTTGGGCGATCTCCAGGCCGGCATGGCCAACTATGTCCTCCCCGACGGCGGCACCGACGAGGGCCTGGGCTACTTCTCCGTCACGATGCACGCCGTGCTGCCGGGCCTGATCGCCTACGCGCGGGCCCGCGGCCGCGAGGTTGCCCCGCTGCTGCCGCCGCAGTTTGCCCACACCGCCGATTTCGTCGCCGCGCTGTCCGCGATGGAGCCCGGCAAGGTGGTCACCGAGGGTGACAACACCACCGACCTCGTCGTGGGCGACACCGTGGCGCTCCTCTCCGCGGTGTTCCCGGACAGCGTCTACGCCCGGGTCGCGGCCGCGTGCCTGACCCGCCGGCGTCCGCTCGGCTACTACGACCAGTATTTCACCGAGGGCGTGTTCGCGTTCATCGCCGGGCCCACGCGCCTGGCGCCGCCGGTCTCGATTGTGCCGGAGTTCGCGCGGCTCCCGCAGACCGGCCACCTGACCAGTCGCCGCCGCACCGCCGCGGGCCGGTCCGTCCGGCTCCATGTCGTCGGCGCCAAGGCGAAAGCCTCGCACACTCACTTCGACAAGGGCTCGTTCCTCCTCGAGCTCGACCAAATCCCGGTGCTGCTGGACCGCGGCCAGGTGCGCTACGACGACCTTCGCACCCAGGTGCTCAAGCGGACCGAGATGCACAACACGCTCACGCCGGTCACGGCCGAGGGCATCTACCTGAACCAGGGCAGTGTCGAACAGGCCGTCATCCCGGAAGGGGAGGGCGATGCCCGGCGGCTGCGCGTCCGCGTCGACCTCGGCCACGTCTGGCGCGGGGTCATGTCTGGCTGTGTCCGCGAGCTCAGCGCCGACGAGCCGGAGACCTTCCAGGTCCGGGACCGTGGCGAACTGCTGGCGCCGGCCGCGCTCGCGTTCAACCTTCACACCCGCGGGCCGTGGCAGATCGAGGGTCGCCGCGCCGTGCTGCGGGTCGACGGTTGGGAGCTCGTGCTGAACGCGCCCTGGGCCGACGAGATCCGGCAGCGCGAGGACTCGATCGACTTCCGCGTCGAGCCGCTCTGGCACCTGGAGGCGCGGCTGGCGACGGTCCGCGCGTTTGACCTGGTGACGTCGTTCACCTGCCGCCCGCTCTGACCGCGGGAATATTCGCGAATATCGGGTTTGAAAATCGGCCCCGGCGGACGTTGGTGGGGGTCGTCATGCACCGATTCATCCTTCTGGGCCTGTGGCTGGCGGCCGTGACCGCCGGCGCCGCGGAGACTGCGCCCGACGCGCACCGTCTCGCGGGCATCTGGCGCTACGACCCGGCGCGCAGCACCGAGCTCAGCGCGTGGGGCGCGCTGCGGCTGGTCATCACCGTGGAGGGTCCGCATGTGACCCTCACCCGGCAGTACGCCGCGGGCCGCCGCACGTACGACGAGGTGACGTCGCTCGACCTGACGCAGGCGGTGAACCGCGTGGCCGTGAACTGGTGGCCGGACAACCGCCACCTCGGCGCCTACGTCGGCGGCGATCGGACGAAGCGCATCCGCACCGAGCTGCTCGACGACGGCCGGCTGCTCCGCACCAGCGCCGACCTGGTGCTCGCCACGCAGCAGGGCGAGCGCGCGGTAAACATCCTGAGCGACTACCGCGTCTCGGCCAACGGCGCCCAGCTCACGCTGATCGAGCTGCGCAGCACCCGCAACGATCCCATCGTGTACGTGTTCAAGCGCGTCACCGACGAGGCGGCCGACGCGGCCGCCGGGAAGGGCCGGGCCGAATAGGCCGGAGGACTCCGCCATGAAGACCATTTCCCTGTTCCGCCTCTGCCTGTTCGCCGGTGCGCTCGCCGCGTTCCCCGCGGCGGCCCAGCCGATCCCCGCCAAGGTCGACCGCGCGCCGGCCACCGCGACCATCATCCCGCTCTCGTCGAACTGGCGGCTCGACGGCGACGTGCCGGTGCACGCGCTGCTGATCTCGCTGCAGGGCCTCGCCAACCGCGAGGCGCCCCGCGTCTACCTCGAGTATCCCGCCGACTGGCAGTGGGAGATCGTGCGCCCGCTGGAGGGTTTCCTCGAGCGCCGGCATGGCGTGAAGTTCGAGCGGCTCGCCCAGGACGACGCCGACGCGGCGCTCGCGCGCTTCGGCCGCTACGCCAAGGGCTATGTCGTCTGGGACCGCGCCGTGCGCGCCTCGCTGATCGTCGCCTTCACCATCGCGGGCGTCGACGACGCGGTGGTGGTGAGTCCCGACCTGGTCCCGCTCGTGGAAAAGCACGGGCTCAAGTGCGTCGCGGACCTGCGCGGGCGTTTCTCCGGGCAGCCCGACCACGTCATCTACCAGTGGGCCTACGACCACTACTGGGCGCGGTGCTCGCGCGACTACTACGTCGTGCTCGGCGGCCACGCGGGGATGGAGATGCAGCCGGGCATCGCCGACTTCGGCGTGAAGCAGCGGGCGTTCTTCACCGACCTCTCGGCCAATCCAAAGCATCCCGAGGAACTCGCCCTTGAGCGCCGGATCCTCGGCGGCCAGCACCCGGCGAGCATCGTCGTCGGCTGGCACTCGTACGGGAAGGACACCGAGGGCCAGCACACCACGCTCGTCGGCAACTACGGGCTCAAGATGGAGGGCCTGCACAATCTTCCGAACGTCTCGTTCACCTGCCAGATCCCGCTCACGCCGGACTTCAAGTTTGCGAACAACCACCACGTCGCCCCGGACGCCCGACTCAAGGCGGAGCCGAAGGTCTACGTCTGCGCTGTTGCGACCGACTCGATGGGCATCGGTGCCTGGACGAAGCCAGGCCGCGGCCAGATCCCGTACACCTGGCAGGTCACGATGAACTGGGCCTGGATGAACCCGCCGGCGCTCCAGTTCTTTTACGAGGACCGCACGCCGAACGACTACTTCATCGCGGGACTCAGCGGCCCGGGCTACATGTACCCGAAGTCGATCCCGGCCGAGAAGTTCCCGGCGCTGATGCGCGACGCCCGCGCGCTCATGGCGCAGCTCGACCTGCGCGCCATGGAGATCATGGACTATTCCGAGGGCAACCGGCACGTCGGCAACACCGACCTGCCGAAGGCCGTCGTCGACCGGTACTATCATGAGTTCCCGGACGTGATCGGCTTCATCAACGGCTACGGCACGGCGCGGACCTACGACCTGCGCGACGGGAAGCCGATGATCAGCTACGATTACTACCTCGACGTGAACCGCACCGTCCGCGACGCCGCGGCGGACCTCGAGGAGCTGATCCAGCTCAACCCGCAGCGGCCGTACTTCCTGCTGCTCCACATCCGCGAGCGCAACACGGTCGAGAAGGTCAACGCCATCCTCCACTCGCTGAGCGAGCCGGTCGAGGTCGTCCCCCTCGATGTCTTCCTCAAGCTCGCCGCGAGCGCGCAGACCTACCGCACCCACTACCAGGAGCCGACGGACCCGATCAGCCCGAATCCGTAGCCGCGTGGCGGCCGGGGTGGGACCCGTTTATTTCTTCTCGTCCTTGGACGACGTGAGCTCGTGCGCCTTGGCCTTCACGGCGGCCGCGGCTTCCTCGGACTTTTCCGCCACGGCCTTTCCGACCTCGATCGACTTCTGCTTCACCTTGGCGGCCGTCTCCTCTGAGACCTCCTTGGTGGCGGCGAAGGCCTCCTTGGATTTTTCCTTCGTGACCTCGACCGCGTGGCGCGTGCCGTCGGCGGTCTTCTCGTAGGCCTGGACCGACCAGTCCTTGGTGGCCGTCGCGGCGCGCTTGGTGGCGTCAGCCGCGTCGGACGCAGCCTCCTTCAGGGCGGACTTGGCCTGCTCCAGCTTGCTGGGCTCCTCGGCGCGAACGGCGAGGGCGGCGACGATGGCGAGGCAGAAGGCGAGGCGGCGAAGGTTCATGGACAAGGAATGCGCAGGAGTGTGGGAGGGCCGGAGTTCACTGACAACACTTGCGGGCGGCGGTGCCATGATTCAGGGTCCCAGCGTGACCACAACCGCCTCCCAGTACACGCCCCGCGAGGAACTGGCCAATGCCCTCACTCATGGCATCGGCCTGCTGCTGAGCATCGCGGGCTTGGTCCTGATGGTGACCTACTCGGCGCTGCGCTCGGACGCCTGGGCGGTCACGAGCACCGCGATCTTCGGCGCGACGCTGGTGCTGCTCTACACCACATCGACGCTTTACCACGGCTTCCGCCGTGAGGATCTCAAGCGGATGATGCGCAAGTTCGACCACGCGGCGATCTTCCTGCTGATCGCGGGCACCTATACGCCGTTCCTCCTGATCAGCCTGCGCGGGCCATGGGGCTGGAGCCTGTTCGGCGTCGTCTGGGGGCTCGCGGCCGTGGGCGTGGCGCTGAAGTTCTGGTTCACCGGCCGCTTCCGGCTGCTGTCCACGCTGATCTACATCGGCATGGGCTGGCTCGTGATCATCGCGATCCGGCCGCTCATCCACTCGCTCCCGGCCGGCGGGCTGTGGCTGCTGTTCGCCGGCGGCCTCTGCTACACGGGCGGCGCGGTGTTCTACCTGATGAAGCGCGTGCCGTACCACCATGCCGTCTGGCACCTGTGGGTGCTCGCCGGCAGCGCGTGCCACTGGGCCGCGGTGTTTGGCTACCTGACCGGCTCCGCCTGACCGCTGCGGTTACGGCTTGGCCGGCGGGTCGGGCAGGCGGACGGCGCGCTGGTCGCGGCCGTTCTGGTGCAGCACCACCGCGGTGACCTCGCCCTGGGCGTTGCGCTCAAACGTCAACGCCGCCGGCACGATGTCGTAGACGAAGTGATCGGGCCGGTCGCAGAAGACCGGGTAGGCGGCCTGGCCGAGCAGCTTCGCGTAGACCTGCTCGCCGCGGGCCTTCACCTCGAACTGCAGGGGCGGGTGTTCGCCGTACCGGCCCTCATAGTCGCGGGCCTCGTCCGTGGTCAGGAACCGCACCGTCGGCACTGGCTCCTCGGTCCGCGTTGCCCGGACCTCGCGGCCGTTCTGGTGCAGGACCACCGCGGTCACGTGACCGCCGGCGTCCCGCTCGAACTGGTACTCCGCTTCCACCACGCGCAGGAAGAACCGGTCATGGCCGGCAAAGAAGACCGGCAGGAAAGCCTGGGCGGTGAGCCGGCCCCGCAGGCGGCCGGTGTTGTCGAGGAGGAAGGTGAACCGGCCGCGGCCGTCGATCGCATAGACGCCCACGTAGTCGGTGAGCTGCTTCACCGGGATCGGCTCCTCCGCGCGCGCCGCGCCGCCCTTGCCGGCCAGGCTGGGCGGGCGCCGGACCGAGGCGACGATCCGTGCCGGCTCGATCGTGTCGTTGTTGACCAGCAGCACCGTGGCGCGGTGCAGCTCCGGCACGAACTCGAGGTACGAGCGCGTGCCGCCCGTGCCGCCGCTGTGGTTGTACACCGTCACGCCGTTCCGCTCGGCGATCAGGATGTTCAGGCCGATGTGGCCCGTCGCGCCGAAGGCCGCGCGCGGCTGGCGGGCCAGCGCCCACGCCGCGGCCAGCGCCCACGCCGCGGCCAGCGCCGGGTCCTTCGGGTCCATCAGCGCCTGGGCGAAGCGCGCCAGGTCCGCCGCGGTCGAGCGCAGCGCGCCCGCGCCCGCCAGCGTCGGGATCCGCCACGGGTTCATTGCAAAGCTGCCCGAGTGCGGCGGGGCGAACCGGTCCGCCTGCCCGGCGTCGAGTTCGACCACGGTGTCGGTCAGGCCCAGCGGGCCGGTGATCCGCGCCTTGACCAGCTCGGCGTAGGGCTGCCCGTAGATGCGCTCGAGCAGGTGCCCGAGCAGCCCGACCCCCACGTTGGAATAGGACGCCGGCTGCGGCGCGGGTTGCTCCGGCTGGTAGGCGCGCAGGAAGTCGTACAGCTGGTCGACCGTGTAGTCGGCGTACGGGTCGTTCTGGTTCGCCGGCCGGAAATTGGCCGGCAGCGCCGGCAGGCCCGACGTGTGCGTCGCCAGTTGCTCGAGGGTGATGGCCGCGGTCCCGGGCTTCAGCGTCACGTCGGCCGGCAGGAACTTCCCGATCGGGTCCGTGAGCTTCGCCTTGCCCTCGTTCACGGCCTCGGCGAGCAGCAGGCTCGTGAAGACCTTCGTGATCGAGCCGATCTCAAAGAGGATCTTCTCCGGCGGCAGGCCGTCGCGCGGTCCCGGGTGACCCGCGCTGGCGTACGTGACGCGGTCGCCGTCGACCTCCGCCAGCACGAATCCGCCGGCGGGCAGCCCGGCGGCCGCGCGCTCGACTGCCGGCAGCGCCGTGGCGTTTTCCAGGCTGGGCTGGGCGGGTGCGACGGGCCCGGTGGCGGCGGCCGCGAGCAGGGGCAGCAGGGTGAGGACAACGAGGGATTTCATGACGGGAAAGTCTAGCGGTTGAGCCACCACACGGTGCCGTTGAGCACAGAGGCGAAGCTCACCCAGGCGAGATAGGGCAGCCACAGCAGTCCGGCCGGCCGGTCGAGCTTCCAGAACCGGGCCTGCACCGCGACGAGACACGCCCAGAACAGGATCACCTCGACGAAGGCGCCGCCCGGGCTTCGGGCCCCGAAGAAGATCAGCGACCAGAGCGTGTTGAGCACGAGGCTCGCGCCAAACAGCGCCAGCGCGCCCGTGGCTCCCGGCTCCGCGCGCCGCAGCCAGACGCGCCACGCCGCCACACTCATCATCGTGTAGAGCACCGTCCACACCGGGGCGAAGACCCAGGGCGGGGGATTCCACGCCGGCTTGGCCAGCAGCGGGTACCACGTCTGCACCGAGGTGCTCGTGGCGTAGCCCCCGATGGCAGCCGCGGTGAAGGACGCGGCCAGGAAGAGGAGGAGAGCCAGCCAGCGGTTCATGATGGCGGAAATTATCGCCGCGCGCGGCGCGGTCGCAAGGCGAGTCGGCGGGTGAACGTTCATCGTGAGTCTGGTCGGCCGGCTTGTGTCGCCGCCGTGATCGGTGGAAGGTCGCGCTGGCCCAACGCCCAGCCATGCGCCTCCGTCTACCTGCACTCGCCTTCCTCCTGATCCTGTTCGCGGCCAGCAGCCGCCTCGCCGCCGCCGACGCGCCGTCGCGCCTGGCCGGCACCTGGGCCCTCGACGTGGCCCGCAGCTCGCCGATTCGGCCGTGGGATCAACTCACCGTGACCTTCGCCGTCGCAGGCGAAACCGTCACGATCACCCGCCACCTCGCGTGGGGCGCCGACCGCAAGGTCGACGATGTCACGACGCTCAAGATCGACGGCCGCACGGTGACGAGCAACCCGGGGACCTACTGGCTCGATACGTGGTACACGAATGTCTACCTCGGCGGCGACCGGCGGAAGCAGGTGAGCGGCGAGTGGCTCGACGGCGGCCGCGTGCTGAAGGTCGAGACCAACCTCCAGCTCGAGGCGCAGCAGGGCGATCATCCCGTGCATCTCTACCAGGAGTACCGGCTCTCCGCCGACGGCCGCACGCTGCGGTGCTACGAGCTCCGCTCCACGCGCGACGAGGCCATGGTCTACGTCTTCACGCGCCAGTAATCCCGCCGCACCCTTCGCCATGAAATCCTCTCTTTCCCGATTCCTGCAGTTCCTGATCGCGGTGGTGGTGCTGGTTCCCGCGGCCCGCGCCGTGCCCGGCGTGACCGGCCCGGCCCCCAAGGAGGCCTGGCTCATCCCCGTGAAGGACAACTGGAAGATCTCCGGCGCGCTGCCCGAGAACGCCTTCCTGATCGGCCTGCAGGGCCTCGCCAACACCGACGCGCTGCGGGTCTACATCGAGTACCCGGAGACGTGGCATTTCCACGACTTCAACCCGCTGAAGGATTTCTACGCCCAGCGCTACGGGATCAATTTCACGCGGCTCGCCACGCCCGAGGCGGCGCTCGCCCAGCTCGGCCACTTTGCGAAGGGCTATGTGGTTTGGGACCGGAAGGTGCGGCCGTCGCTCAACGTTGCCTTCACCGCCGCCGGCGTGCTCCGCGCAGTCGTGGTGGACGAGAGCCTCATCCCGCTCGCCGAGAAGCACGGGCTGAAGCCGCTGGCCGATTTCCGCGGGAAGTTCACCGGGCAGACCGACCTGCAGATCTACCGCTGGGCCTACAACGAGTACTGGAGCCGCTGCAGCCGCGACTACCTGATCTGGATGGGCGGCGTCGCGGGCGACACGATGGAGCCCGGCGTGGCCGACCTCGCGATCGCGTTCGGGGCGTTCGTGACCGACCTCTCCGCCAATCCGCGCGACACCGCCGAGCTCGCCTTCCACAAGGAGATCCTCGCCCAAATGAAACCCACCGCGTGGATCATGGGCTGGCACTCGTACGCCAAGGACACCGAGGGCCAGTGGGTCACGCTCACCTCGACCTTCGGCCTGAAGGTCATCGGCCTGAACACGTTTCCGAACGGCACCTTCATGAGCCAGATCGGCTTCTCGCCGGGCTTCAAGCTGACCAACAGCAACCACGTCACGCGCCAGAGCCAGGTCCAGGCGGAAAAGAAAGTCTACATCTGCCTCGTGCAGTCCGACAGCATGGGCATCGGCGCGTGGACGCAGCCGGAGCGCGGCCAGATCCCGTACAACTGGGAGGTCGGCGTCGACGGCGCGAAGTGGTACCCGGCGGCAATGGAGATGTTCTCTCAGGACAAGACGCCGAACGACTACTTCATCGGCGGCCAGTCGGGCTACATGTACCCGGCCGCGGTGCCTGCGGACCGCTTCCCGGGCCTGATGCGCGAGATGAACGGGCTCATGCCGCTGATGGATGAGCACACGGTGACGATCATGGACCACACCGACCGCGGCATCCCGATCGGCTACTTCGACCTGCCGAAGCGGGTGGTGGACGAGTACTACGCCAACGTTCCCGACACGATCGGGTTCATCAACGGCTACGCCGCGGCTCACACCTTCGATCTCCGCAACGGCCAGGCGTTCATGTCCTACGACTACTACCTCGACGAGCACCGGCCCGAAGCCAGCGCCATCGCCGACCTCGACGAGCTCGCCCGGCTCAACCCGGTCCGCCCGTATTTCCTGCTGCTCCACGTGCGCGAATCCAACAGCATCAAGCGCGTGATGAGCATCATGAACGGCCTCGAGGAAAAGCCGGAGATCGTCCCGCTCGACACCTTCCTGAAGCTCGCCGCGTCCAAGCCGACCTTCAAGGTCCGCTACAAGGACGAGCGCCCCGCCACCCAGCCCTGGGACGCGAACACGCAGTGACGGCCTGGCCGGCCTTCGCGTGACGCGGGGGTTGACGCTCGGACGGGGCGGTTCAGGCTGGGGCTTCCCCCCGCTGTCACCCCGCACCCCGCGCCATGAGACGACTGCTGGCCTCCCTGTCCTGCGCATTGCTTCTCTCCGCCGCGGCCCTCGGCCAAGGCGCCCCGTCCCCGGCCTCGTCGCTCGGCGGGCTTCGCGACCTGCCGAACCTGCGCGAGGGCGTGAAGCGCGGGCGCGTGTCGAGCTACGACCGCACCGGCGGCAACCACGATTACCTCTCGGGCATCGGCCCCGGCCAGAAGGCCACGCTGGCGGAGCTCAGCGGCGCCGGGACCGTGACCCACATCTGGGTGACCATCTCGTCGCCCGAGACGTACCACTTGCGCCGCATCGTGCTGCGCGCGTACTGGGACGGCGAGGCCGAGCCGAGCATCGAGGCGCCGATCGGGGATTTCTTCGGCCTCGGCTTCGGCGAGCCGAACTACTGGGCGAGCGCGCCGCTGGCGGTCGCGGACCGCGCCATGAACTGTTTCTTTCCGATGCCGTTCTCGCGCGGGGCGCGGATCGAGATCGAGAACCAGGGCGAGAAGCCCATCGGGGCGTTCTATTACTACGTCGACTACGAGAGCTACGTTCCCGGTTCGGCGGCGGCCAAGGCGACGGAGGGGCAGGGGCGCTTCCACGCGTGGTGGCACCGTGAGCGCACGAAGGCCACCGACGGGGCGCCCAACCTCGACGGGAAGAACAACTACCTGATCATGGAGGCCAAGGGCCGCGGCCACTACGTCGGCGTGGTGCTGCACATCCAGGCGCTTTCCACCGGCTGGTGGGGCGAGGGTGACGACATGATGACGATCGACGGCGACACCCGCCCGACGCTCAACGGCACGGGGCTCGAGGACTACTTCGCCGGCGCGTGGAACTTCAACCTCCTGAACCGCGAGTACAATTTCCCGTACTTCGGCTACGCGCGGAAGGGCAACGCCCACCCGGACTACACCGGCCGGCACTCGATGTACCGCTTTCATCTCGAGGACCCGGTGACATTCGACCAGTCGATCCGCGTCTCGATCGAGCACGGCACGAACAACAACCGCGGCGACGACTACTCGTCCGTCGCGTACTGGTATCAGACCGAGCCGCACCTGAAGTTCCCGCCGCTGCCGCCCGTGGCGGAGCGGCTGCCGATCGACCACTGGACCGCGGTCCCCGACCCGGTGAAGTGAGGTTTTCCCAAGTTTCCCCATGAAGACGTCCCATCTGCTCGTCGCCGCGGCCGCTGCGGCGTCCCTCCTCGTCCCGGCCCGCGCCGCCACGTTCGGCGACGACGTGGCCTTCCTGCGCCAGCACCAGAAGGTCCTCGAGCTCACCGACGCGTCGGGGCGGGCGCGCGTGGCGGTGGTCCCGGCCTGGCAGGGCCGGATCATGACCAGCACGGCGGGCGGCGCCGGCGGCGACAGCTACGGATGGGTGAATCGCGAGCTGATCGCCTCCGGCAAGGTTGCCGCGCACATCAACGTGTTCGGCGGCGAGGACCGCTTCTGGCTCGGCCCGGAGGGCGGCCAGTTCTCGATCTTCTTCGCGCCCGGCGTGAAGTTCGACTTCGACCACTGGTTCACGCCGGCGGCGATCGACACCGAGCCGTTCGAGGTCGTCAGCGCCACGAACGACCAGGTGGTGTGCCGGCGCGAGATCCACCTGACCAACTACTCGGGCACGAAATTCGAGCTCGAGGTCACCCGGGCCCTGCGCCTGCTTGCCGCGGACGCCGCCCTGAAGGACCTGGGCCTCAGGCTCCCGGCTGGCGTGGGGGCCGTGGCGTTCGAGTCGGCCAACACCGTGCGCAACACCGGGAAGACGGCGTGGGAGAAACCCAGCGGGCTCCTCTCGATCTGGATCCTCGGCATGTTTAACGCCTCGCCCACGGCGACGATCGTCGTGCCCTATGAGACGGGCAGCGAGGCCGAGCGCGGCCCGGTCGTGAACGACACGTATTTCGGCAAGGTCCCGGCGGAGCGGCTCGTGGTGAAAGACGGCCGCGTCTTCTTCCGCGGCGACGCCAACCATCGCAGCAAGATCGGCTTTCCGCCGCGGCGCGCGAAGTCGCTGCTCGGCAGCTACGACGCCGCCAGCCACACGCTGACGCTGGTCCACTACACACTGCCCAAGGGCGCGACGGACTATGTGAACTCGATGTGGGAACACCAGGAGCATCCGTTCAGCGGCGACGTCGTGAACAGTTACAACGACGGCCCGCTCGCCACCGGCGCGAAGGGCCTCGGACACTTTTACGAACTGGAGACGTCCTCCCCGGCCCTGTCCCTCGCACCCGGCGGCAGCGCGAGCCATGTCCACCAGACGATCCACCTGCAGGGCGACGAGGCGGCACTGGACCAGATCGCCCACGCCGCGCTCGGCGTCGGCCTCAAGGAGATCACCCAGGTCTTCGCCCGTTAGTCGGTCGGACGAATTCGGTTCACCACGAAGTTCACAAAGGCCACGAAGCAGAGACCGGGCGATTGGGCTTCGTGGCCTTCGTGTGCTTCGTGGCCAAAACCAGCTCCGATCGCTTTGCGGAACAGAATCAGGTAGCGGCCCGGTTTCTAGCGCAGGACGCCGGCACCGGTGGCCAGTTGGGTCAGGAAGCGGGCGCAGAGCTCGGCGCGCTCGACCAGGCTGGGAAGGACGCAGCACTCGCGGTCGCTGTGGAGATGCTCGCCGATCACGCCGAGCCCGTCGAGATTCGGCAGGCCGGCGGCCGAGAGCAGGTTGCCGTCCGAGCCGCCACCGGCGTGGATCCATGAGAAGGGCGGCAGGCCCAGTTCGCTGGCGCACCGCTGGTAGACCGCGAACGCGGCCTCCTCGACCGGGCCGCACTCCTTCGGCGGCCGGTTGAAGCTGCCGGTCACCTCGAGGCGGAAACCCTCGCGGGCGCTGATGACGCCGGCCAGCTCATGCAGGCGGGCCAGCACGGGCTCGCGGTCCGCCACGTGGGTGATGCGGATGTCGAGCAGCGCCTGCGCGAAATCCGGCACGACATTGGTGGCCTCGCTGCCGCCGCGCACCAGGCCGATGTTGAGCAGCACGCCCGGCATCTCGGACGGCAGCCGGTGCACCGCGACCAGGAACTCCGCGAGCGCGGCGATCGCGTTGCGGGCGTCGCTGGGATATTTCGCCGCATGGCCGGCGCGACCGTGACAGGTGGCCGTGAAATTGCCGGTGCCCTTGCGCGACTGCACCAGGCTGCCGTTCGGCCGGGCCGGCTCGAACACGAGGCCCAGCTGGTGACGGCGCGCCGCCGCGGCAAAAAGCCCGGCGCTGCCGAAGGAGCCGGTCTCCTCGTCGGGCGTCAGCAGCACCTCGAAGCCCAGCGCGGCCGACGGCGAGGCGGCGAGGTAGAGCTGCAGGGCGGCCAGCATCACGACGATGCCGCCCTTCATGTCGGTCACACCTGGCCCGCGCAGCGTGCGCTCGTCGATCAGCTCGCAGCGCTGGAACGGATTACGGGCGCCGTAGACGGTGTCGTAATGGCCGCAGAGGAAAACCTGCCGCGGGGCCTGCGGCTGAAAGGTGACGCGAAGGGCCTGGGCGGTGGTGTTGACGCAGGCCACGCGCTCGACCCGGACTCGTGGGAGCGCCGCAAAGTCCGTCTCCAGCAAGTCCAGCATCGCGGCCAGCCCTGCGTGGTGGTCGCTGCCGGAGTTCTGGTTGGCCCAGCGGATCAGCCGGTCCCGGAGAGGAGGAAGGGTCAGGGTCACAATCGGATCAGCATCGCACAAGCGCGGCCGGGCGAAAGCGCGAAATCGCGTCCGCGCCTCAGCGACGGCGCGGGCCGCAGACTGTCCAGTCGTATGGCACGAAGCCGAGCTTCAGGGCGGGCGAGTTGCGCGCCAGCCGCCAGGTTCGGCGACCCTCGGTGAGCTTTGGGTCGGCGACGAGCGAGAGCGCATCGTGGCCGCGCTTGCGCCAGGCCGTCCAGCTCAGCCGGTGGGGCACACCGTCGGTTCGGGTGGACTGGTGACCGCTGGTGGCGACGCGGCCGCCCGGGAACCAGACGCAGTTGGCGTGGGTGACCAGCGCGCCGCGGCTGATGTCGCCCTTGTAGCCGCCGAGGTAGAGCCGCTCGCTCGGGCCGACGA
>CAYYGV010000070.1:0-19870 GCA_964471615.1 uncultured Opitutaceae bacterium | reverse complement strand
AGGCCACGGGCCTGGTTGGCGGCTTGGGACAGGAGAGGCGTCTGGAGGATCATGGAGAGGAAAGGAAGGCGACTAGGACTAGGCGCAGGGATGCGGGCGGGGAAGCCGAAAACGGGACGGAGGCGGACGAACATCGAACATCGGACGCCGAACGCCGGACGTCGAAGTGATTTCGGGACAAACGCTCAACGTTCGACGCTCAACGTCCAACGCTCAAGTTGAGCGGGGCTGCTCGGAGTTGAGCGTAGAGAGTTGAGCGTCGAACGTTGAGCGTTTCCCAGCACCTTCGGCGTTGGGCGTTCGACGTCCGATGTTCGGCGTTCGTCTGGCCAAAAAAAAGCGAGCCCTCGAGGGGCTCGCTTTGAAACTTGGGCTGGACAGGGTCTCAGCTGGCGGCGGGAGCCGGGGTCTCGGCGCCGCGGTTCTCGCGGGCCTTGACGGCGACGGCGGCCTTGCCCGTGCGGTCGCGGAGGTAGTACAGGCGGGCCTTCATGGTCTCGGACTCGCGCTCAACCTCGATCTTCTCGATGTTCGGCGAATTGACCGGGAACACGCGCTCCACGCCCTCGCCGTAGCTGATGCGGCGGACGGTGAAGGTCTCATGGATGCCATGGCCCTTCCGCGCGATGACGATGCCGGAGTAAACCTGCACGCGCTCCTTGTCGCCCTCGCGGACCTTGGTGTGCACGCGCACGCCGTCGCCCACCTTGAAGGGCGTGATGTCTTTTTTCACCTGGGCAGCGGTGATGGCAGAGATGATCGGGTTCATGGCTGTTTATTTGAGTAAATCGGGTCGGACTTGACGGGTCTTTTCCACCTGTTTCGCGTGCCGCCACTTCTCGATTTCGGCGTGGTTTCCGGAGAGGAGAACCTCCGGAACGGACATGCCTCGATATTCGGCGGGACGCGTGTATTGAGGAAAGTCGAGCAACTTGCTGGTGAAGGATTCGTGCGTCAATGACTTTTCCTCCCCGAGCACACCCGGGATGAAACGCGCCAGCGCATCGATCACCACCGCCGCCGCCAAAGTGCCGTTGGTCAGCACGTAATCCCCGATGCTGATCTCCTGGTCGATCACCGTGTCGCGGATCCGCTGGTCGATCCCCTCGTAGTGCCCGCTCAGCAGGATAAGGTGCTGTTGCCGAGAAAGTTCTTCCGCCAGCGCCGGCGACAGCGGCACGCCGTCCGGGGTCAGGTAAATCCGGCGGCAGCCCGGCGATTGCAACTGCTCGATCGCGGTGATCGTCGGCTCCGGCTTCATCACCATGCCCGCCCCACCCCCAAACGGCCGGTCGTCCGCCGTGCGGTGCTTGTCTGTCGTCCAGGCCCGCAGGTCGTGGACGGTCACGCCCAGGTGTCCCGCCGCGATCCCCTTGCCCAAGATGCTCTCACCCAGGACGCTATCCAGCATCCGGGGGAACAGCGTCAGGACATCAATGCGGAGCATGGCAGTGGAGGTTTAACCACAAAGCGCTCGAAGCACACGAAGGAATTTCGGCCAATGAAAAAGCCCCGGGATTACCGAGGCTTGGTTCCGAAGCGACTCTTGGTGTGCTTCGTGCGCTTCGTGGTGAAGGCTGGTTAGGCGGTGGCGGCGGCCTTGCGGCGGGCCTTCTTGATGAGGGCGTGGGCCGTGTCGGTCGGGGTCGCACCCTTGCCGAGCCAGTACTCGACGCGGTCGAGCTTCAGCTTGACGGTCTCGCCCTTGAGGCGGGGATCATAGATGCCAACGACTTCGACGGGCGCACCATCGCGGCGCGAACGGGCTTCGGCGACAACGAAGCGGTAATGCGGCTGGTGCGTGGTGCCGATGCGGGTGAGACGGATTTTGAGAGCCATGACAGTGGTTTAGCGGAGCGGTACGTGCTTGGAAAAACGAGGACAAGACCGACCGGCAATTGGCTTGTCAAGCCCTGACTCCCCCCGGCGTGGGTCCCCAAAAGCCCACGCCCCTTCGACGTCCGGCGTTCGGCGTCCGACGTTCGAAGTTCGATCGGATCGCGCAAGCCAGGAACGCCGAACGCCGGACGCCCAACGCCGGACATCGAAGTGACTTTCAGCCAGTTGCCCAAGTCGGTGAACAGCGGGATGTCTGGCGCGATTCAAACTGCCCTCAGCGATCCCCTGGCACGGGCCCGAACCGCCGCCATAACTGTCGGCTCGCGCCTTCTATCCACATGCCTAAGGTCCGACCGAGAAAGTCACCCTGCGCTCCTCACGCTGCCGACATTAGGTAATCCCGAGCTTTCGCCATGCAGCATTTCTGCAATGTCCCTGTAATCGTTCAGATGCTGATCTGTCTTTATGCCCTGTGGATTATCGTGGCTTTCGTCTTCACAGCATGGTGGACGATGGCGGGGCCGAATCTCTCCTCGCCCGAAGAAGCCGCGAATTTTGCGGCAAAGTCGCGCCTTTGGTATCTGAATTTCTGGGCTCGGCGAACAAAGCTTCTATGGTTTTTCGTCAGCGTAGGCTTGGCCGCTACCACAGCCCTGTCACTTTTCATTCAAGACCTAGCGCGATTGCAGTGACCCAGCGGCTCACACGGTTGATTTGTCCGTCAAAACAAGAACGAGGTCCGTGCAATCCCGATTACCCTAACGCCATGAAACTAGCCCTCATCCTGCTCGCCGCCTCGATTGCTTTCTCGCCCCTCGCCCGTTCCGCCACCGACCAGGAAACTATTCGGGCCAAGCGATCACAACAGAACGCCGCCATCGTGGCCGGCAAGGTCGACGACATCGTCTCGTATTGGACCGACGACGTGACCATCTGCCGAGGCCTCGGCATCCAGATGGCCGGCAAGGCGGCCTACCGAACGCTGTTCGAAAGTGCAGGCCCGTCTCAAAACAAAGTCATCTACCAGCGCGAACCCAGCGAGATTCAGGTCAGCCCGCACTGGCCTCTCGCCTTCGAAACCGGCACGTGGCGCGGACACCTGGGCGGCATCGACGGCCCTGTCGTCATCAGCGGTCGCTACTCCGCTCAGTGGGTCAAACGCGACGGCCGCTGGCTGATCCGCTCCGAAGTCTTCGTGGCCATCGACGGAGCGGGAGCCGGGTTGGAGTACAAGGCTGCGCCCTGAGGCCATTCGAACCATGCACACCAAGCTCAACGACTGGAAGAATGGCTGGTATGGCATCGAACTCTCGCTGAAGTCGGACGAGATCGATCAATTGATTTCCCTCCTCCAGTTGCTGAAGGGAGATCCCGACCAGCACTTTCACCTCTCAAGCGATGGCAATGGTGCTGGTGGAGTCGGCGACATCGAGGTCTCGGTCCAGGCTCCCAGCAAGCCCAGCAACATGATCACGATGGGAGAAGCAATTCCGCCGGGCGGCAACATCCCCGACCCATCCTAGCCCGGGCCATCGCAACTCCGCGTCTCAGGTGAAAGGGTCGACTCGTCTAGCCCATGTGGGAACGAAAATCGGAAGCTGAGATCGAGCGCGATCAACAGGCCGCGCAAGCGAACAGACGAAAGCTGGGCTGGCCGGCATTCTGGGGCATTTGCATCGGCGCGATTCTCGCTACCCTGCATGCGCTAGGCCTTCGGGGTAAGTATCATCCCATGGAGCCGGTAATGAACTTCAGCGAAGCCATGCACGCGATTCCACTGCGATTCGCGCTCTGGTCCGTGGCGGCCTTCATGTTCTTGGCCTTCACCCGGCGAAGAGGAGATTGGGAAAATCCGTCGGGTGGTGCCCGGATTTGCGTGAAATGTCGGCACGTACAGCAACAGCGACCTGACGGTTGCGTCCATTGCGGTGGTTCACTCGAACCGCTGAAAAACTGGCGCTGGAACGAACCAGGCTCCCGTGAGCGGGTAACCGGACCCTGACAGCCAATAGAAATGCACCCTTCACTGCAGGCTCTCCTTCAGGTTGTCATTGAGATCGTCGCTGTTTGACTACCGGCCGCAGTGACGCGGCAATGGGCCCAGTCAGAAAACCCTCGAATTTCGAATTCACCATGCCCCTTGGTGCTTCCCTCACCCCTATCGTCCTCGGCGGCCTCATCGCCGGAGTCTGCGATATCACTTACGCGGTCGTTTTTTGGGCGTTCCGCGGAGCGTCCGCGGAACGGGTCTTTCAGTCGGTGGCGAGCGGACTGCTGGGGATGAAGGCATTCGACGGCGGTCTCGCCACGGCCGCCCTCGGCCTGGGCCTGCACTTCCTCATCGCCCTCATTCTCGCGTTCATTTTCTACGTCGCCAGCACGCGGATCCCGGTGCTCGTTCGCCGGCCCGTGATCACCGGCGCCGTCTATGGCTTCGCGGTCTTCTGGGTGATGAACCTGGTCGTGCTGCCACTCAGCGCTTTTCCGCGGAAGGTCACGTTTGTGCCGCTGGTCGTGATCACCGGCCTGCTCGTCCACATGTTTCTCATCGGGGTGCCCATCGCCTTGGGCACCCGTCGCGCCTTCGCCAGCCGGACGCCGGGAGCCTGACCTCCAACGCCCATGGCCACTCCCAAGCTCGCCGGCGGCACCGTGCATCCGTTGCCCGCGGATTTCCGCCAAGCCATCCAGGCCGACGCCACCGCCCGCAACCTCTGGCCCGGCTTCACGCCGCTCGCCCGCAACGAGTGGATCTGCTGGGTCACGTCCGCCAAGCAGGACGAAACCCGGCGGCGCCGGATCGTGGTTGGCCTCGACAAGATGAGGAAGGGCCTGCGCCGTCCCTGCTGCTGGCCCGGCTGTCCCCATCGCTGAATCTCCCCACCCATGAAAATCCACCAGACCAAGGATGCCCTCGAAGTCACGCGCTCTAATCTCGCGAACTCGGTTTTCGATGACGTCAACCTGCAGGGCACTTCGTTCAACAACATCAATCTGTCGAAGGCCACGTTTACGGACATCAACTTCTCCGGGACCAAGTTCAGCAATCTCAACCTCACCAACGTCGAGATCGAGGCCTGCGAGACCACCGGCATGAAATTCCGCGGCATTCTCGTGTCGGATCTCTTCGAGGCCTATCGCCGCAAGGCTTGAGCGCGCCGCGCGTTTCGTATCCCTGATTTCCGCGACGGCGGTCTCCACCGTCGCCTTCCCATGAGTCAAGACCACCAGACTCCCCGTTCCCCGTACGACAAGATCGGCGGGCTGTATTTCCTCGGCCGGACCATTGACAAGGTCCGCTTGAAGGCCGCCGGCCGGCTCCGGCCGGATTTCTTCAAGCTGATGGGCGACGGCTACGACGCGCGGATGATGAAGTACCTTCGCCTCGACTACACCGCGTTCGCCGCCTTCGTGCTCACCGGCGCGTCCGACGAGGAGTGCTGGCAGTATTGCGTGCAACACGGGCGCGCCCTGAGCGAAAACGACGTCCTGATCTGGAATGACTTCGCCTCGAAACGCGGCTGGCGGGATTCCGTCTCCGACCTCCTCGAACAGTTCAAGGCCGGCAGCGGGCTGGGCAATCGTCCGGACATCCAGACGTTTTTCGAATACTGGGAAGTCGACGAAGGCCGGAAAAAATAGACACTCGTTTCCAATGAAATTTCTCTGTGTGGGCTATTTTGACCAGAACAAGATGTCGGCCCTTTCGCCGGCGCAACTGGAGGCGGTCATGGGCGAGTGCCCGCCGTTAATGGACGAGTTCTACGCCAGTGGGAAGGTGACCATGGTCGCCGGCGTGCCCGGCGTGACCAAGACCATGCGCCGCGTTGGCGGCAAGGTGCAGATCGCGGATGGAGCCGGCGCCGAACCCACCGAGGCAATCGGCTGCGTTTTTCTCGTCGAGGCGGCCGACATGGCCGAGGCCGTCCGGATTGCAGCGCTCCACCCTACCACCCGCCTCGGAGCGGGCGAGCACCTGGGATTCCGGATCGGGATTGCACCTGTGCATTATTATGAGGAGCGCGCGGCGAAAAAATAGCTGCGCGCCCGACTGTGGTACCTCATGCCCGCAAAGCACCGCATCTTCACCATCAGCGTCGCGAAGGTCTATCCGTACTACCTCGCCAAGGCCGAGCGCAAGGGACGCACCAAGGCGGAGCTCGACGCGATCATCCGTTGGCTGACCGGCTACACCCAGCGACAACTCGAGGGCCAGCTGAAGAAGGCGAAGGACTTCGAGACGTTCTTCCAAGAGGCACCCAAGCCAAGTCCCGCGCGCTCCCAGATCACCGGTACCGTTTGCGGCGTCCGTGTCGAAACCATCAAGGATCCGACCATGCGGGAGATCCGCTACCTCGACAAACTCGTCGACGAACTCGCCCAAGGCCGCCCTTTGGAGAAGATCCTTCGGGCGTAGAGCGGAATCTCGGCCGCGGAGATGTCGCCATCGGTTTCTGGGTGCTGCGCCCAGAGACGGAGTTGATCCCCATTGCCTCGTCCCACTTCCCGGGGTTTCCTTTCGCGCCGTCCCGGTCCTGATTCCCGCCCAACTCCTGCACCGCCGCCATGGACTACGACCACCCGCTAAAAGGGCGCCCCAATTGGC
The DNA here is from genome assembly GCA_964471615.1 of uncultured Opitutaceae bacterium. Lineage (GTDB taxonomy): Bacteria > Verrucomicrobiota > Verrucomicrobiia > Opitutales > Opitutaceae > Opi-474. The sequence goes on along the minus strand of CAYYGV010000070.1, from coordinate 13,425 downwards.
GGCTCCAAGTCTCAATCCTGGCTGTCTTGGTCGGCGCCATCGGCGCTTGGGTCTGCGTCCAGAGGTACCAGGCTACTGCCAGGCAATCCCTCACCGCCGCCCCGATTTCGGGTGTCGTCGTGGGATACGAGATGATGGGCGGGGCGGAACGCCTGCGGGTTTTCATCACCCGCGACAACGGCGAAACGGAATTTGTCGCGCTGACTCTCGATTCCTCCAACCGGCGCTACTCCCGCGACGAGACGCTTCAGCTTCTCCCCATCCGCTCGATGACTGACGATGGCCGGTATTTCGAGCAACTGGTGGTGTTCGATCCCAACGCCGAGCAGCGCCGCAACCTGATCGGCATGGCCATTTTTCTGGCGATCGCCGCCCTCGGGATCGTCGGCACGGTCCGATCCGGGTCGTCGAGCAAACCAGCCGGTCAAACGGACAGACCCTGAGTCGAACACCAGCCTTGCGGTCGACCAGGTGGACCGCGGCACCACCCCCCTTCGCGAGCATGGCGGCCTTCGCGGTTCATTTTCCGGCAGACCTGCCCACGAGCCCACCTAGTACAACCGGAGGCCCGGCCAATCCGAGCTGGGTCTTCGCTGCTGACATCGGCCCTTCCCTGCTCCAGCGTTCCGCCCCGTAACCGCCCACCCCGGCCGTCCGATGTCCATGCTGCATCATCTTTCGTTCGCAGTCAGCGATCTCGCGCGCTCGTCAGCGTTCTACGATGCGACGCTGGCTCCGCTCGGGTACGTGCGGGTGTGGTCCCACGCCACGGCCGACGGCTACCAGGAGGCCGCGGTCGGCTACGGTCGGCCCGGCGGTGACGACGAGTTCGCGCTCCGTCTCCGCTCCGGCGGCGTAGCGATGCCGTCCGACGGTTTCCATCTCGCCTTTGCCGCGCCAACCCGTGAGTCGGTGCTCGCGTTCCATCGGGCGGCGCTGGCGCGCGGCGCCCAGGACAATGGCGGCGCTGGTCCGCACCCGGAGTACGGACCGACCTACTTCGCGGCGTTCGTCATTGATCCCGACGGTTACCGCATCGAGGCCGTGCTGGCCTCCTCTAGCCCGTAGCCACACCCCTCTCAGCCACTGCCAACCCGAACCCCACCCCAATGAAATCCATCCTTCGCAACCTCCTCGCCGTGATCGTCGGCCTCGTCCTCGGCGGCATCGTCAACATGGCGCTGGTCATCATCGGCCCGCACGTCATCCCGCCGCCCGACGGCGTGAACATGGCCGACGCCAAGAGCCTCGCGGCCAACATCCACCTCCTCGCGCCGAAGCACTTTCTCTTTCCGTTCCTCGCCCACGCGGGCGGCACGCTGGCCGGAGCCCTGACCGCCAGCCTGATCGCCGCGACGCGCCGCAAGGTCTTCGCCCATGTCGTGGGCGTGTTCTTCCTGGCCGGCGGCATCGCCGCGGCCTGCATGATCCCGGCCCCCGTCTGGTTCATCGCGCTCGATCTCGTCGTTGCCTACGTGCCCATGGCGTGCCTCGGCGCGCGCCTCGGGGCCAAGATCCGGCCCTAGCGTCGAAGCCGCCCGGGGATTTGCTCGCGCACCGGCCGACTTCAGCCGAGGGTCGGTCCATGCCCCTCGAACTGACCACCCAGGAAGCCGACGAGGCGATCCACTCGCTCAAGAAGTACTTCTCGACGGAACTCGACACCGAGCTGGGCGACCTGCGGGCCAAGCTCCTCCTCGACTACGTCCTGAAGGAAATCGCTCCACTCGCCTACAACCGCGGCGTGCAGGATGCCGAGGAGTTCTTCCGCAAGCGTCTCGAAGACCTCCCCGCCACCTGCTTCGAGCCGCCGCTGACCTTCTGGCAGTCAAAGAAGCGCAAGTAGCCCAGCGCGACGACCGTCCGCAACGGACCGGGCGAACGCCGAAGGGCGCAGCCCCACCCAGCCTTTGGCCACCGGCGCCCCGGACGATTCCTGTTACCTGATTCCTGAAACCTGTCCCTTGGCCGGTGGGTTGCTGCGGCCGCGGCAACCCACCGGCCTTTTCCATTGACCACCCCCGGCGCCCCGGCGACGGTTCCCGACCTTATGCTGAAAGCTGGCATCGTCGGCCTGCCCAACGTGGGCAAATCCACCCTCTTCAACGCCCTCACCCGGTCCCGCAAGGCCGAGGCGGCGAACTACCCGTTTTGCACGATTGATCCGAACGTGGGCGTCGTGACCGTGCCCGACGAGCGGCTCTACGTGCTCCAGAAGATCGCGAAGACCGGCGTGGTCATCCCGGCCGCCATCGAGTTCGTCGACATCGCCGGCCTCGTCGCCGGCGCCAGCAAGGGCGAGGGTCTCGGGAACCAGTTCCTCGCCAACATCCGCGAGGTCGACGCGATCGTCCAGGTCGTGCGCTGCTTCGAGGATTCCGACATCATCCACACCATGGGCAGCGTCGACCCGGTGCGCGACATCGAGGTCATCACCACCGAGCTGGTCCTCGCCGACCTCGAGGCCGTCACCAAGCGCATCGAGAAATCCCAGAAGAAGGCCAAGTCCGGCGACAAGGAGGCCATTGCCGAGATGGCCCTGCTCGAGCGCCTCGAGCCCCACCTCAACGCCGGCAAGACCGCCAACGTCCTCACCGTGACGCCCGAGGAGGCGGCCCTGATGAGGCTGTTCCAGCTGCTCACCGCCAAGCCGGTCCTCTTCGCCTGCAATGTCGCCGAGGGCGACCTCGCCACGGCGCAGCAGAATCCGTTCGTCCAGAAGGTCGCCGAGTACGTCCGCACCCACCACGATGCCGCGTACGTGCCGATCAGCGCGCGCATCGAGGCCGAACTCATCGATCTCTCCGCCGACGAGGCCAAGGCCTTCCTGAAGGACCTCGGCGTCGACGACTCCGGCGTGTCGTCCCTCATCAAGGGCACCTACTCGCTGCTGGGCCTGCAGACCTATTTCACCGCCGGCGAGAAGGAGGTCCGCGCCTGGACCATCAAGAAGGGCTGGAAGGCCCCCGCGGCCGCGGGCGTCATCCACACCGATTTCGAGAAAGGCTTCATCAAGGCCGAGGTCGTCTCCTACGAGGACCTCTCCCGTCTCGGCAGCGTCGCCGCCGCCCGTGACGCCGGCAAGTACCGGCTCGAGGGCAAGGACTACGTCTTCGCCGACGGCGACGTCGCGCTCTTCCGGTTCAACAACTAGGTCGGCCCGGCCCGGCCGCCGCGCGACGCCTTCGCGCGTCTCCTGCGACTTCCGGTGGTTATCCCCTTGTTGAAGGGAGGCTAGCAGCGCGAACGAAGCGAACAGACTGAGCCGGGCAAATTGTCCCAGCGGCCCCTCCGTGCGTGTTTTCCCGGGAAATCTGGGTCGCGCTTCGGCGGAACCCGAGTATCGTACGATGGACAGGAAGAAATGAGCCGGCCCTTCCATAACGTCATTCGCTACTTGCAGCGCGCCCGCCCGATGACCGCCGGGCTGCGTGGCTGGACCGTCGTGGCAGCCCTGCTCATCGCCGCCACCGCCGCCTCGGCCCAGACCCTGTACTGGGACGCCAACGGCACCACCGCCGGTGCCGGCAACACCGGCGGCACCTGGTCGAGCGCCACTGGCGCCGCCAATCGCCGCTGGAACTCCAGCTCGGCCGGCACCTCCATCACGCAGCGGTGGACCTCGGGCGCCGATGCCGTGTTCAGCGCCGGCACCGATTCCACCGGCAGCTTCACCATCACGGTCTCGGGCACCCAGAACGTCGGCAGCATCACGGTCGAGGAAGGCAATCCCACGATCAACAGCGGCGTCATCAACTTCAACAGCGCCAGCCCCTCCATCAATGTGGCCAGCGGCAGCACGCTCACGGTCGGCAGCCGGATCACGGGCGCCACCGGGCTCTCCAAGGACGGCGACGGCACCCTGGTGCTGCGTGCCGCCACGAACAGCTGGACCGGCGGGTTCAACATCAACGCCGGCATCGTCGAACTCGCCGTCAGCAACGTCGTCCCGAACTCCGACGCCATCACGATCGCCTCCGGCGCCACCCTGCAGATCGACTCCGGCATCAGCGAGACGCTCGGCACCCTCTCCGGCAGCGGCAGCGTCACCAAGCTCGGCACCGGCACCCTGACCTTCAACTCGTCGTTCAACTTCAGCGGCGACCTCACCCTCGGCGGCGGCACGGTCAGCATCGCGGGCATCACCGCCAACCTCGGCACCCTGCACATCACCGGGAACACCGTCCTCGATTTCGGCAGCTCCGCCGCCTCGATCCTCACCGCCAGCACGCTCATCATCGACGCGGGCGTGACCCTGACGATCAACAATTGGACCAACGCGACCGACTACTTCTACGCCCAGTCCTGGACCGGCGCGTCGTACAACACGCGGGGCACGACGCCGATGAACCAGGTGACCTTCTCCGGCTTCTCCTCGAGCACGACCGGCTGGCTGAGCTTCGACAACCAGATCACGCCGGTGCCCGAGCCCACGACCTACGGCGCCGTTTTCTCCGCGCTGATGCTCGCCTGGTTCGCCTGGCGTCGCCGCACATCGCTAGTCTAGTCCCGCGGGCTACTGAGGCAGGCGTCGCCACCAAGGGCACCAAGGACACGAAGTCCGGTTCTTGGTCGTTCAGCCGACTAGTCCGTATTCGCGACCCTAGCGGCCTTGGCGGTGAACCCAACCTTCCGACTCACCTCCGATTAGGCGAATTTAGTGGGTGCGTCCCTCGCCGACCCGCAGGTCGCGGCGCACCGTCGCCGTCACCTCGGCGGCCAGCGCGATGGCCTCAACCATCGTGGCAAGCGATAGGCTCGGCGGTCGCGGACGGCCCTGACGCTTCGCCTGCTCCGGCATCCACGGCACATGGATGAAACCGCCCCGCACTCCGCGGCGCCGAGCCAGCTCATGCATAAGGCCGTAGAAGACATGATTGCAGACGAAGGTGCCGGCCGTCAGGGACACGGACGCGGGGATCTCATGCGCGCGCAGCGTCGCCACGATCGCCTTGATCGGCAGCGTGCTCCAGTAGGCGGCGGGGCCGCGCGGCACCACGGGACGGTCCACTGGCTGGGCGCCGGCGTTGTCCGGGATTCGCGCGTCGTCGACGTTGATCGCCACGCGCTCCGGCGTGATCTCCTTCCGACCGCCCGCCTGGCCGACGCAGATCACGGCCGCCGGCTGGAACTCGTCCAGCAGGCCGCGGAGCTCCTGGTTGGCCGCGCCGAAGACGCAGGGCAGGATGCGCCCGATCAAGCGGTGCCGGGCTACGACATGGCCGTTGAGCTGCCGCGCGATCTCTTGCGACGGGTTTTCCGACTCGCCGCCGAACGGCTCAAAGCCGGTGACCAGGATCGTCTTCATGCCGCCAGCATGATCCAGCCCGCCGGCAAATCAAACCACGAACCATCCGCTTCCCGCACACCGTGCCCGCGCCCGCCGCAGCCAACCGCCCCTTGTCATCCTGAGCGCAGCTCAGGATGACAATTCCGCGCCTCATCTGACAGCTGATCGCTGACCGCTGACAGCTGACAGCTGATCGCCAGCCGCCCCGCCACCAACTAAAACCGAAACACACACAGATACATCACCGCGATGTTCGCCCCGAGAATCACGATCGCGAGCGGCGCCTGGGCCTTGATCACCGCGTGCTTGTCCGGGAGCTCGAGCAGCAGCGCGGGCACGAGATTGAAGTTCGCCGCCATCGGCGTGAGCAGCGTTCCGCAGTAGCCCGAGAGCATGCCGATCGCGGCCATAATCGCAGGGTCGCCATGATGCTGCTGGACGATCAGCGGCAAACCGATGCCGAGCGTGATCACCGGGAACGCCGCGAACGCATTGCCCATGATGATGGTGAAGACCGCCATGCCGACGCAGTACGCCACGACGGCCACGAGCGGGTACTGGGTCGGCAGCGCGCGGGCCACACCGTCGGCGACCACCTGGCCGACACCCGCCTTCGCGAAGATGCCGCCCAGCGCCGCGAGGAACTGCGGCAGCACCAGCGACCAGCCGATCACCTCGAGCAGCCGGCTGCCTTCCTGGATCGGCTCGCCGATTCGCGCCCCGGTGTTCCGCAGTGCCACGCCCAGCCCGATCAATGCGCCCAGGCCGAGCGAGACGAGGGTGGTCTGCTTGGGATCGATCCCGGGAAAAGAATTCCACTTCGCCACCCAGAGCGCCACCGCCACCACCGTGGCGGGGATGAGGAGCGCCGGCCAGAACACCGCGTTGCCAAGCCGGGCAGCGTGCTGCCGCCGCTCCTCCTTGCCCGTCGAAACGGCGTGCGACCGCGCCACCTGGCCGGTGGCGGTCAGAATCACCATCGCGAGCACGCCATAGCCAACGACCACGGGCGGCAGCTGCTTCCCGCCGATGAACACGACCGCCAGCAGGCCCCAGAACAGCGCCGAGCCCCAGCGGCGCGGGTGCGCGCGGTCCCGGCCGATCCGGAACGCCACCAACGCCAGGATCAGGCCGACCAGCCAGTAGAAATGCTCGATGCCCAGCTGAAGCGTCATGGCTGCGGCTCCCTCGGTCTTTCCGCGCGGCGCGCCAGCCGGCGGTCCAGCGCACGTGCGCGCCACGCCATCGCCGCGAAGGCCACCAGCGCGGTGGGGATTCCCCACAGCGCCATCTTCCAGACGCTCACCTCGACCTTCAGCGTCTCAAAGAACCCCTTCATGAGCAGGATCGCCCCGACCGCGATGAAGATGTCCTCGCCGAAGAAATTCCCGATGTTCTCCGCCGCGGCCGCATGCGCCCGGATCGCGTGGGTCTCCGCCTCGGTCAGCTCGCCGTGCTTCGCCCGCGCCGCGCCCTCCGCCATCGGCGCGATCAGCGGCCGCACCGCCCCCGCGTGCCCGCCGATGTTCACGCCGAAGCTGATCGAGATTTGGCGCACCGCCGTGTAGAGCAGCAGCACCCGCCCCGCCGTCGCCGCCGCCGCCCGGCGGATGAGCGCCTCTGCGCGCTCCTGCAGCCCGTACCGCTCCAGCACGCCGATCACGGGCACCATCAGGACCACCGGCAGGGTCATGTAGCGGTTGTCGACGAAGTACTGCCCGAACGCCGCCAGGATGTCGTTGAACGAGAAGCCCGCCACCAGGCCCGTCGCCAGCCCAGCCGCCATCACCACCAGCAGCGTGTTGAGCCGCAGGGCAAAGCCCACTGCGACCACGAGGATGCCGATCAGCTTGATCATCGGCCGAGCGCCCGCACCGACACGCCGGCCGTCGTCAGATCCGCCCGGAGCCGCCGCGCGAATTCCACCGCGTGCGGCCCGTCGCCGTGCACGCACACCGTGTCCGCCACGATCGGCACCACCGTGCCGTCCACCGCGACCACCGTGCCCTCGCGCACCATCCGCAGCACCTGCGCCACCGCCGCCGTGCTGTCGTCGATCAGCGCGCCCGGCTGGCTGCGCGGCGTGAGCGACCCGTCCCGCTGGTAGGTGCGGTCCGCGAAAACCTCCTCGGCCACGCGCACGCCCTGCCGGCGTCCCGCGCGCACCAGCTCGCTACCGGCCAGCGCATACAGGGTGAGCCCGCCGAGCTTGGCCACCGCCGACGCAATCGCGCTGGCCACGTCGGGATCGCGCGCCGCGAGCGTGTAAAGAGCCCCGTGGGGCTTCACGTGACACACCGGCGCATGGCGCGACAGCGTCGTCACCTGCTCGATCACCAGCTGGTAGATCACGGCCGGCGACAGCTGCCATTCCTTCCGGCCGAAGTTCGCCCGGTCATTGAAGCTCGGGTGCGCCCCGATCGCCACGCCATGCCGCTGGGCCAGCGTCACGGCGGCCCGCATCGAGATCTCGTCGCCGGCATGCCCGCCGCAGGCGATGTTGGCCGACGTGACCAGCGGCATCAGGTCCGCGTCGCGCCCCGCGCCTTCGCCCAGGTCGCAGTTGAGGTCGAGGGTGAGCATCGTCGGAGAGGTAACAGGGTCCTGGGGTCAGGAATCAAGCCCGGCGCCGCCGGCCGCGGCCGTCATTCGGGCAGCACCTTGTCCTTCAGGCCCTGGTGCAGCATGCCCAGCACGCGCTCGCGGGCCAGGAACAGCTGCTGGGCCTCCGTGAGGGGAATCTCCTCGAAGCGCAGCCGGTCGCCCGGCCGGGCCTGCGCGATGATCGGGAGGTCGACGCCAATGACGTTCGCCGCCTGCGGGTAGCCGCCGATCGTCTGGGCGTCGGCCATGAGCACGATCGGCAGGCCGTCCGGCGGCACCTGCACCGTGCCCGGCGCCACCGCCGCCGATACGAGTTCGTCAGCCCGGCCGATCCGCAGGAGTCGCGAGCCGCCGAGGCGGACACCCATGCGGTCCGACTGCGGCAGGAGCCTGAATTCGCTCTTCGCGAGGCGGCCGCCAAATTCGTCCGCCTGCGGCCCGCGCACCACGCGCACCGTGGCCGCCGTCGAGTACCGCGGCAGGATGCGCTCGTCGATATGCCAGTGCGCCGCGAGCCGCCGGGGCGATTCGCCGGCCGGAAGCCGGTCGCCTTCGCGCAGCGCCCGGCCCTCGTGGCCGCCCAATCCCGCCCGCAGGTAGGTGCTCCGGCTGCCGAGCGCGAGCGGCACCTGGATACCCCCGGCCACCAGGAGATAGCCACGGCAGCCGGTCACCGGATTGCCCAGCCGCAGCCGTTCGTGTGCGCGGACCTGGAACGGCTGCCACGACGGCACGCCGGCAAAGGTCGCACCGGTCACCGCCACGATCGCGTCAGCCGTGAATTCCAATTCGGGGCCCGCCAGCGTCGTCTCGATGCCGGCCGCGTCCTGCTCGTTGCCGACCAGCAGGTTTCCCACGCGCAGGGCGAAGCGGTCCATCGCGCCGCTGAGCGGCACGCCGGCGGCGCGGTGTCCCCGGCGACCCAGGTCCTGGATCGTCGTGAGCATGCCGGCGCGGTGGACGATTATTTCCATTGGCCAAACTCCTCCCGGCTGATCGCCCGGAACTTCACCCGGTCCCCCACCCGCAGCCGCGCCGGCTCGGGGTCGTTTGGCCGGAACAGCGCCAGCGGGGTCCGGCCGATGAGATTCCAGCCGCCCGGCGTGACCAGAGGATAGACGCCAGTCTGCGCCCCGCCGATCCCGACCGAGCCCGCCGCCACGCTCGGACGCGGCGTCGCGTGCCGCGGCACGTGCAGCGCGGGCGCCAGGCCGCCGAGATAACAGAAGCCGGGCACGAAGCCGATGGCATGCACCAGGTAGTCGCCGGCCTGGTGACGCTTGATCACCTCCCCGGTCTCCATCCCGCAATGCCGGGCCACCGCCTCGAGGTCCGGGCCGAACTCACCGCCGTACACCACTGGGATTTCCACGGTCCGGCCGGGCGACGAGAACTTCTTCTTCGCGTCCGCCTCGATCCGTCCCGCCCGCTCCGTCACGAGCCGTGAGATGCGCTCGAAGGGCCGCTCGCCCGTCGCGGCGACCTCCGCGGGATCGTAGAAGACCGTGACCGTTGCATACGCCGGCACGACGTCGACGACCCCCGGCAGCCGATCCTGCTCCAGCGCCGCGGTGAGCGCGCGCACCCGCGCCAGCACCTGCTCGTCGATCCCCTCGCCCAGGGCAATCACGACGGCCGAGTCGCCGAGAGCGGATAGAGTCATGTCCACGTTATCCCGACCCACCGATACCTTGGCAAGTCAGCGTCACGCAATAGGTGACACCGGCGCAGGCCGGCCGGAAGATCTTCGGGCCAACGCTCAACGCTCGACGCTCAACGTTTGACGCTCAAGGCCAGTCGGGGCACCGCGCCTCAAGGATGATGCCGCCTGACCCGACGGCGAAGCCGCCTCCATGAACGTCGAGCGTTGAACGTCGAACGTTGAACGTTCCCCGCCACGAATACCTGACTTCCGATGGACCGGTGTCACGCAATAGGAGACACAAGCGAAGGGCCGACGGATGTTTTCCAAGCGAAAATCGGACGTCGAAGCACTGAGAGAGAACGGTCCGGCTCCCCTTCGATGTTCGGTGTTCGATGTCCGATGTTCGGTGTTAGCCCGGCCTCGATCCGAGGGAACCCTGGGGTCCGCGGCAGTTTGGGTTGCGGTTTCCGTTAATCGGGCCTGCATTGCCGCGTTCATGTCTCGCCGTCGTCCGATCCCGCCTCTCCTTTTCCCGTCCGCCGCCCGCGCCCTGCTGGCGGGCACCGCGCTGGTCCTGCTCGCGGGGTGCCGCGACGCGAAGGTGGCCCACTACCGGGTCCCGCATGAGAACGTCGACGAGGCTCCGCCGGCCCCGGCGGCAGACATGGCTGCGACCGCGGTGCCGACCGCGGCGGGCGACGGGCTCAAGTGGACCGTGCCCGACCACTGGCGCGCCAAGCCGGCGGGGGCGATGCGCAAGGCCAGCTACGCCGTGCCCGGCGACGGTGGCGAGGGCGACTTCTCCGTCACGGCCTTCCCCGGCGATGTCGGCGGCGAGCTCGCCAACCTCAACCGCTGGCGCAGCCAGATCCACCTGCCGCCGCTCGCGCCGGCCGACGTCGCCCAGGCGGTCACCCGCTTCGACGCCCACGGCTTGAAATTCACCGTCGCGGAATTCGCCAGCACCGACGGTCCCGCCGCGGTCCGCGTGCTCGGCGCCATCGTCCCGGTCGGTGACGCCACCTGGTTCTTCAAGCTCTCGGGCCCCGATGCCCTCGTGTCCCGGGAGAAGGGGGCGTTCCTCGCCTTCCTCCACACCGTCGAGGCCCCTGCCCCCGCCGCCCTGTGAACGACGCCCTTCGCCAAATCCGCGACGCGTTCCTGTCGCTCAAGGTCACGGTCGCGCTGCTCGTGCTCGCGATGATCCTCGTGTTCGCCGCGACGCTCGACCAGGTGAACCTCGGGGTCTGGGCGATCCAGGAAAAGTGGTTCCGCAGTCTCTTCGTGCTCTGGAACATTCCCGGCACGTCCATCCCGGTCCCGGTCTTCCCGGGCGGCTACCTGCTGGGCGGGCTGCTCTTCGTGAACCTGGTGATGTCCCACCTCTACCGGTTCAAGCTCACCTGGCGGAAATCGGGCATCTTCCTCACCCACCTCGGCCTGATCCTGCTGCTCGTGGGCGAGCTGCTGACCGGACTGTGGCAGGAGGAGTTCAAGCTCCAGCTCCGCGAGGGCGAGTCGCGCAACTACGCGGAGAGCTACCGCCGGAACGAGCTGGCGATCGTCGAGGACACCGACCCGAAGACCGACGCCGTGACGGTCGTGCCCGAGGAACGCCTCCGCTCGGGCGAGTCGATCCAGCATCCGGAGCTCCCGTTCCGGATCGTGCCCAAGATATATTTCCCGAACGCCGCGCTGGGCCTGCGGCCGGCCGAGCGCTCCGGCACCGCGGCGCTGGCCACGCAGGGCGTCGGCCCGAAGATCGACGTGCAGGCGGTGCCCTCGACCTACAAGCAGGACGAGCGGAACTGGCCCGCCGCCTACGTGGAACTCGTCGGCCCCGGCGGCTCGCTGGGCACGTGGCTCGTCGCCACCCAGCTGTCGGCGCCGCAGCGCTTCACCTTCGGCGGACGCTCCTGGCGCATCAGCCTCCGGCCCGAACGCTCGTACCAACCCTACTCGCTCACGCTGCTGAAGGTCACCCACGACCTCTACGTCGGCACGGACATCCCGAAGAATTTCTCCAGCCGCGTGCGCCTGACCACGCCCGACGGCCACGACGACCGCGAGGTCCTGATCTACATGAACAACCCGCTGCGCTACGGCGGGCTCACGTTCTACCAGTACCAGATGGACAGCGAGCACGGCACGTCGGTCCTGCAGGTCGTGCGGAACCCAAGCTGGCTCCTGCCGTACATCTCCTGCGCCCTTGCCGCGCTCGGCCTCGTGATCCAGTTCGGCATCCACCTCTTCGGCTTCATCGGCCGGCCCGCGTCTACTGGCCGTACCGCGGACGCCGCGCCGGCTCCGCCCGCCCCGGCCGGGCTCCGTCGCCTCCTCCCATGGGCGGTCCTGGCCGGCGGGCTCGTCGCGCTGGGACTGGCCCTGCGGCCGCCCAGCGATCCGGGCGCGTTTCACATCGCCGAGTTCGGCCGGCTGCCGGTCCTGGTGAACGGCCGGATCAAGCCCTTCGACACCGTCGCGCGCACTACCCTGCTCATGCTGCAGAATCGGCAGCGGGTCGGCGCGCCGGACAGCGACCTGGACCTCTCGCCCAACGCGTGGCTGCTCGACGTCTTATTCCGCGGCGAGAAGGCCGACACCTACCCGACCTTCGCGATCGACAACCCCGAACTGCTGGGACTCGTGGGCAAGACCGATGACCAGCTGGTGATCCGCTACGCCGACCCGGTGAAGCGGGTGCTGGCGCTCTTCGGTTTCCTGCCGAGCCGCTACCGCCGGTTCGCCTACGCGGATCTCGCGCCGCACCTCGATGAACTCGAGCGCCAGGCGCGGCTGGTCGAGCCGGTCGACGCCGCGGTGCGCACGCCATTCCAGAAGGCGGTGGCGAGCCTGCACGCCAACCTCGTCCTATACCAGCGCCTGAAGCTGAGCCTCGCGGACCCGGAGAACCCGGACTTCCTCGGGACCCTGATCGCGTTCCACACGGCGCTGCCGGCCGGCGTCGAGGCCGTGCGGGCGCGCGAGGCCGGCAAGCCGCACGACGAGGCCGCGGCCCAGAGGATGATCGAGACCGCGCAGCATTTCATGCAGATGGGACAGTTCGGCTACCTGCTCGCCGTGCCGCCGGAACAAGGCGAGGCGGACGCGGCGGGCTGGCGGACCGCGGGCAACGCCCTGCTCGAGACCTTCCAGACCGGACGCTTGAATCCCCACGTGCTCGCCTACGCCGGCCTCGCCTACACGTGGCGCGCCAATCGTCCCGTGGAATTCAACGAGGTGCTCCTCCGCTACCGGGCCGACCTCGAGAAGCGCCTGCCCTCGGCGCTGGACAAATGCGCTGCTGAGCAACGGTTCAACACCGCCGAGCCGTTCTACCTGAGCCTGGAGCTGTACGCCGTGGCGCTCGCGCTGGCGATCGCGTCATGGCTCGTCTGGCCGGAGGCGCTGGCCCGCGCGGCGTTCTGGCTGGTGGGTCTGGCCTGGGTGGTGGCGACGGTCGGCATCGGCCTGCGCATGTGGCTCGAATCCCGGCCGCCGGTGACCAACCTGTATTCCTCCGCCCTGTTCGTCGGCTGGGGCGCCGTGGCGCTGTGCCTCGGGCTCGAGCGCATCCACCGCAACGCCGTCGCGAGCGTGGCGGCCGGCCTGATCGGATTTTCGACGCTCCTCATCGCGCACCACCTGGCGCTGGGCGGCGACACGCTGGAGATGATGCGGGCGGTGCTCGACTCGAACTTCTGGCTGGCAACGCACGTGGTGGTGGTCACGGCCGGCTACGCCGCGACCTTCCTCGCGGGTTTCCTGGCCCTCATCTACATCGCGCGCGGCGTCCTCACGCCGTCGCTCGACCGCGCGACCGCCGACTCGCTCGCGCGCATGGTCTACGGCATCGTGTGCTTCGCCACGCTGTTCAGCCTGACGG
>CAYYGV010000069.1:0-20015 GCA_964471615.1 uncultured Opitutaceae bacterium | reverse complement strand
GACGCGCACCAACGTGCTCGGGGCCGAGACGGCCGACATCCGCGCGCTCGAGATCGCCGGCGGCAACAGCTCCCTCATCCTCAAGAAGACCGGCGACACCTGGATGGTCACCCGCCCCCTCGAGTGGCCCGCCAATCCCAACGCCGTCGGACGCATCCTCACGGAGCTGCAATTCCTCAAGCACGAGACCAGCTTCAACGTCTCCGACCTCGCCAAGAACGGCCAGTCGCTCGCCGACTACGGGCTCGACCAGCCGCGGCTCATCGTGACCATCACCTCGGGCGATCCCGCCAACCCGTCGCTCGCCAGCAATCCGCGGACGACCCGCCTGCGCATCGGCGACCTCACCAAGGACGGGCTGCGGCTCTACGTGCTGTCGCCCGACGGCGAGCGGATCCACGTCGTGAGCCAGAGCCTCGCCCGCAGCCTCGCCCTCGGCTTCGACGACCTGCGCGGCGACGCGCTCTTCACCATCCCGGTCTTCGAGGCCCGCTCGCTCAACCTCCAGACCGCGGCGCCCGCCAATCTCCGCATCCGGCTCCGCCGCGACGGCTCCCGCTGGTCGTTCGAGACGCCGGTGGTCGCCCGCGCCTCCAAGACCGAGACCGAGCTCGCCATCAACGCCCTCAACAAGCTCGAGGTCGCGTCCTTCATCACCACGAACCCGCCCACGCCGCGCCCCGCCGAGAAGCCGTCGCTCCGGATCACGCTCGAGGGCAACAACCGCCGCGAGACCCTGATCCTCGGCGATCCCGTGCCCGTCGCGGGCGACGCGCGCAAGCCGGGCATCACGACCTTCTACGCCCAGCTCGAGGGCCGCAACGCGCTGTTCACCGTCAACCTCCCGTCGGGCGCCAAGGACGGCTCGGGCCGGCTCGCCCTGCTCGAGACGCTGCAGACCGCGCAGGTCGCGCTGCGCGATCGCCACGTCCTCGACTTCGACATCGCCGCGGTGAACGCCGTTACCCTCGCCGCGCCGAACCAGCCCGACGTCAACCTCCAGCGCCTGGAGTCCGCCGCGAAGTCGGCCGACGCCGCGACCTGGCAGATCATCCGCCGCGGCGAGGGCGCCGGCCCGCGGACGCTGCCCGCCGACCGCGCCGCCGTCGCGCGCCTGCTCGACCAGCTCACGCGCCTCACCGCCGCCGAGACCGACGGTTTCAAGAGCGACGCTCCGACCGCGGCCGACCTCGAGACCTGGGGCTTCAACCGGCCCGAGCGCGAGGTCACGCTCACCCTCGCCGGCAGCCCCGTCCCCGTGATCCTCCAGCTCGGCACCGACAGCGCCCACCGGGTTTACGCCCGCCTCGGGCCGACCGCCAATCCCGGCGCCTCGGTCTACGCGGTCGACGCCGACATCCTCCGCGAGCTGCCCGTCGCGCCCCGCGCCTGGCGCGACCGCCTGCTGCGCGAGCTGCCCGACGGCGCGCGGCTCACCGCCCTCAAACTGACCGACCTGAACGGCAACCAGGTGCTGCTCGACACGCCCTTGGACGCCACCGGCCTGCCGGCGGCGGTCCTGCCAGCCGCGCAGAACCAGGCGGTGGCGGCGCTCCTCAAGCAGCTGCACACGCTCCGCGCCAAGGAATTCCTGGCCGATCAATACGCCGACAAGGTGACCGTGGCCGGCGAGGAGCGGGCCTGGCGCTACAAGCTGGAGGCGACCGCGACCCTTGTGGGCGGCTCCGGCGAGCAGACCAGTGTCACGACCCTGTTCCTGTCCCCGCGCCTGGGCGGCGACCTCCAAGTGGCCGGCTCGCCCGCCGCCGAGTTCAACACCGTGTTCGCTGTCGAGCAGGCCTTCGTCGACGCCCTGTGGGTGCTGACGGAAGGTCCCCGCGATCCCGGTCCCGCGGCGAAGTGAACCGGCGTCCCGTCACCGCGCCCAAGGGATGAAACGCACCTTCCAGTTCTGCGGCCAGGCCGTGCTCTGGTGCGGTCGGACCGTGCTGCGCGTGGCCCTCTGGACACTGTGGCTCGCTCTGCTCCTCCTGCTGGCCGCGCAGTCCTGGATCGCGCTGTCGCACGAACTGGCGGTGCCCGGCTTCGTGCTGCGGCTCTTCGAGGAGCGGCTCGCCGCCGCCCACGTCCAAGTGAAGTTCGGCCAGACCCGGTTCGACCCGACCGGCCGCATCCTGCTCGAGAACGTCCGTCTCTCCCTGCCCGCCTACCGCGAGCCGGTCGTCGTCGCACCCGCGGCCTACCTCACGCTCAACCCGTGGGAGCTGGCTGCCGGCCGCTTCGAATTGCAGCGTCTGGAGATCTCGGGGGCCGTGTTCACCGTGCCGGCCATGCTGTCGCGCTCGGGCCAGGCCGAGGATTTCGTGCGCGAACTCGACGCGACGCTGGTGATTCGGGACCGCGAGGTCCAGATCGAGCAGCTCTCCGCGCGGGTCGCCGGCATCGCCGTCACCGCCCGCGGCGGCCTGCACCTGGTTCCGCGCACCGGGCCGGGACTCGGGTCCGAGTCGCTGCCCGACTATTTTGCCGCACATTACCCGGAAGTCTGCCGCCACCTGATCCGCGCCGCCGAGCGGCTCGAGTCCCTGGAGGCGCCGGAGTTGCGGCTCGACCTCACGCCCTCGCGCACGCGCGGGGCGCTGGCCAGCGTCACAATCGCCGCGCGCAGCGTGAAGGTCGACCGCCCGTGGCCCCTGGTGGCGCGCGGCGTCCGGTTCACCACGCGCTTCCCGCTGCAGGGCGACTCACCGGTGATGTCCCCGCTGACCCTGACGGTTGATGAGCTCCAGGTCGGCGAGGTCACGCTCCACGCGGTGCAGGCGCGGCAGCGCGGGCGGCTGCTGCCGTCGCAGTACAGCTATGAGCCGAGCGAGATGAATCTCACGGCCGCGTCGGCGACCGCCCGCGGCTTCAGCCTGAGCCCGGTCTCGGCGCGCCTGGAAGCGGGGCCGCTGCCGCGGATCAAGGCGGAGCTGGTGGCCGCCAGCGCCGGCGAGGGGTTCACGGTGCGCGGCGAGGCCGACCTCACGCAGCGGACGGCGGCGTTCGACTTTGACGGCCGCCTGGCGCCGGCGCTGTTGGAGCCGATCGGACAGGTGCTGCACCACGACCTGTCGCAATTCATCTCCTTTGGCGCCCCGGTCCGGCTCACCGCGCACGGCAGCTTCAGTCCCGGGTGGCGGTTCGAGCGCCTCGCGGGCCACGTCTATGCCCGCCAGGTCCTCGCCTACCACGTACCGCTCGACGAGGGCGGCGGCGACATCGAGCTCGATGCGCGGCGCTTCTACGCCCACCACGCCTTCGCCCGGCTCGGGCCGAACCTGGCCCGAGGCAGCTACGAGCAGGACTTCACGAACCTGCAGTACCGCTTCCTGCTCGAGGGCCGCCTGCGCCCGCTGGACATCTCGGGCTGGTTTGGCCGTTGGTGGCCGACCTTCTTTGGCGAGTTCGCCTTCCCGCTGGCGCCGCCCGACGCGAGCGTCGACGTGGCGGGCCAGTGGCGGCAGGGGCGGCTCTCGACCGTCTTCGTGTACGCCGACGTCAAGCAGCCCATCATCCGCGGCGTGCCGCTCGACCACCTGCGCACCCTGATCTTCATCCGGCCAAATTTCTATGACGGGATGGAGCTGTTTGTGACCCGCGGCCCCGGCTCGGCTCGCGGCTCCTTCGTGCGCGAGGTGGAGGGCGGCAGCTTCGCGCTGAAGCACATGGACCTCGACTTCGCCTCGAGCCTGCCCCTGTCGGTGCCGGCGGAGATCTTCGGCCCGTCGGTCGGGAATTCCCTCTCGGCCTTCTCGTTCGCCGAGGCCCCGTCCGTCCGGATCAAGGGCCGGTTCGACGGTCCCGCGTCCGAGCGCGGCGTGCACCAGACCTTCGACCTGCAGGCGGAATCGACCGGCGCCTTCACCTTCTACGGGTTCCCGCTCGCCAACCTCGGCTTCACGGCCAAGGTGCGCGACGACGAGATCGTGCTGCGCGACGTCACCGCGACCTTCGCTGGCGGCCAGGTCGCGGGCCAGGCCCGGGTGTGGGGTCACGAGCCCGACCGGCGGCTCGGCTTTGATTTCGCGCTGACCGACGGCAGCCTCGGCCGGGCGGTGCGCGTGATGGAGGAGTTCGGCGCCGCGCGCAAGGGCCGCCCCCCGCCGCCGCCCGGGAAATTCGTGCAGGACAAGGCGGGAGTGCGCCTCGACCTCGCGGCCTCCGCGGAGGGCCGCTACACCGATCCCTACAGCTACCGCGGCGAGGGACATGCGACCCTCGAGGGCGCGGGGCTCGGCGAGATCAACCTGCTCGGCCTGCTCTCCGAGCTGCTGCCGTTCACCTCGCTGCGCTTCACCGCGGCCCGCGCCAATTTCACGATCGACGGCCCGGACCTCACCTTCCGCGAGGTCACCGCGACCGGCGCGAACTCCGCCATCAGCGCCCACGGCCGCTACGCCCTCCGCGCGCGGGAGCTCGATTTCAAGGCCCGCGTGAATCCATTCCAGGAAAGCAAATTTCTCCCCTCCGTGCTGATCGGCGCGGTGCTTATGCCGTTCTCGAACGTCCTCGAGGTGAAGCTCACCGGGACGCTGGACAAGCCGGCCTGGGATTTCGTCAACGGCCCGACCAACTTCCTGCGAAATCTTGCGCGGCCAACCACGCCGGACACGCCCGCCACGCCGGCCAAGCCGGCGCCGACGGCTCCCGCAGACAAGCCCGACTACCTCCGTCGCTAGCTGAGCGCTCGACTGGGATGCTTGGTACCGGTGGTGCGTATATCTCCGTTCATCGAGGCGCGCTGGTGAGACCGCTCTCGCGTGAGACCCGGCGGGACCTGCTTTTTGACCACGGAATTCACGGATCGCACGGATCAAGCTCCCGAGCGAGTGCTCGCGGACCGAGGCGCTGCGTGCAGCATCGCCGCGGTCCGCTCGCCCTGGATGGAGCTGACAGCCTGAGGTTGTCGAAGCGCACAGTGGCTTGCCTCAGGTCTTCAGCTCCACCCGGCTACGCGGTACGTGAGCTGAGTGCAGCTCAGTTCACGTGCCGCGTGGATTCGCTTGGTGCCTTGATCCGCGCGATCCGTGAATTCCGTGGTCAAAAACCACCCACCCAGCCCGCAGCCTGAACCAAGCCGCAGCATTCGGTGCACAGCTCTTTGCTCCGAGGCATTGAAGATGGGTTCCGGTCCGAAGAGGGATCCGCCTGAGTGCCGAGTCGCAAGGGGCGGCGGGCCCGCCGATTCCGCGTTGCCCCGGCTGCGTTCCGCGCCAAGCTCGGCATCCGGTCACGTCCCGACGCCATGCCCCAAGCGAGCCGACAACCCTGGATCGAACGCGGCTCGGTGCTGCTGGCGGTCGCTCTCCTCCTGCTGGGCGCCACCGGAATCGTCGGCTGGTGGGCCCACGTCGACGTGATCGTGCAGCCGTGGGTCGCCTTCGCCCCGTTCACCTTCAACGCGGCGCTGGCCGTCCTCCTGCTGGGCGCCGCCCTGCTGGCGCTCGAGCTGGGCTTCGCCCCGGCGTGGTTTGCGCTGCCGGCGCTGGCCCTCGCCGCGCTGACCGTCGGCGAGGACCTGTTCAACGCGGACTTCCGGATCGACGAGCTCTTCGCCAACGACCACCTGCTGGTCGACACCGCGATGGCCGGCCGCATGTCGCTGGTGATGTCGCTCTGCCTCATGCTGGGCGCATCCGCGCTGCTCTGGCGCAGCATGACCCGCGGGATGCCGACCCAGGCGTTCGCAGGCGCGGTGGCCGGCTCGATCATCGCGGCCGTCGGCGCCTCCGCCATGCTCGGCTACGTGGTCGACGTCCCGGCCGCCTACACTTGGGGCACCGCCACCGCGGTCTCGCCGCTGGGCGGCCTGGCGCTGGCGCTGCTGGGCCTGGCCCTGCTGCTGCTCGCCTGGCGCGAGGCCCAGGTCGTCGAGGAGGCCGCCCCGGTCTGGACGCCCGTGCCGGTCGTGACCGCCTGCCTCACGCTCACGCTGATCTTCTGGATCGGCCTGCGCGCCCGCGAGCAGGGCTACATCGGCGCGCGGACCCAGACCGCGGTCGAGGGACTGGCCACCGCCGCCCACTACGAGATCGAGCGGCAGCAGGCGGAGGTCGAGCGGCTCGCGGCGAACTGGTCCCAGGATGCGGGCCTGCCGGCGGCACGCGAGGCCGACGCCGAGTTGAAGATGCAGGAGCTCGCCCCGCAGGGTTGCACCGCGCTGCACTGGGTCGGCGTGGACCGGCGCACGCGCTGGGTCTACCCTGCCGCCGGCAACGAGGCGGCGCTGAGTTTCGACCATGGCGCCGATCCCGGGCGCGCTGCAGCGCTCGACCGGGCGCAGGGGGCCCGCGACACGGAGGTGTCGGGCACGGTCGACATCCGCGACCTGGGCAAGGGCTTCGTCGTGTACTCGCCGCTGCTGCGGCCGGGCACGGTGGAGGGGTACGTGGCGGCCGAGTACCCGTACCGGCCGTTCTTCGCCTGCCTCGTGGCCGAGCGAAAGCTCGCGGCCGACTATCGCGTGCAGGTCGAGGTTGGCAGCGAGCTTGTCTTTGACTCGGCACCCGGCGCGCCGGGCGCGCGGCGCGGCCTGTTTGTCACGAAGACCTACCCGATCTTCGACCGGCGGATCCGGCTGACCTTCACGCCGTCCGCGGCCACGGTCTCGGGCGAGCGTCGCCTGCTGCCGGAGCTCGCGCTGGTGGCCGGTCTCGGCATCACCGCGCTGCTCGGCCTGAGCCTCCACCTCGCGCGGCGGGCGCGCGCCGGCCAGCGCGCGGCCGAGCGCTACAACCGCCAGCTCCTCGAGGAGAACGAGGAGCGGCGGCGCGTGGAGGAGCGGCTCAAGATCTCCGACGAGCGCCTCCGGCTCGCCCTCGACTCCACCCAGATCGGCATCTTCGAGCGCGACCTCGCGACCGGCCACACCTACTTCAGCCCCGGCCTGTGGGACATGCTGGGCTATCCGGCCGACCGGATGGCGTCGACCGTCGCCACCTGGCAGGCGCTGATCCACCCGGACGACCTGCCGGGCTACCGCGAGCGCTTGGCCGCCCACGAGGCCGGGCAGAGCCCGTACCTCGACCACGACTACCGCGTCCGCGCCGCCGACGGCACGTGGCGCTGGGTCTACGTCCGAGGCCGCGCCGTCGGCGGCCCCAGCGAGAGCCGGCCCCGGCGCGTTATCGGCACCGTGCAGGACATCACCGCCCGCCGCGAGGCCGAGCTCGCGCTGCGCACGAGCCAGGCCGAGGCGCGCAAGCTGGCGTTCGTCGCGTCGCGCACGGACAACCCGGTCCTTATCGGCACCCCCGACGGGGTCATCGAGTGGGTGAACGAAAGCTTCTGCCGCAAGATGGAGTACACGCTCGCCGAGGTGGTCGGCCGCAATCCGGCGGATTTCATGGTCGGGCCCGACACCAACCCCTGGAGCGTCCGCCGGATCCGAGCCGCGATGGCGCGCGGCCGGGCGCTGAGCACGGACGTCGTCAACTACTCCAAGTCCGGCCGCAAGTACCACCTGCACCTCGAGATCCAGCCGGTGCACAACGAGGCCGGGGAGCTTGTGAACTTCATCGCGATCGAGTCCGACATCACCGCGCGCGTCGAGATGGAGGCCCAGCTGCGGCGCGCCAAGGCCGAGGCCGACGCCGCGTCCCGCGCCAAGAGCGAGTTCCTCGCGTCGATGTCCCACGAGATCCGCACGCCGATGAACGGCGTGATCGGCATGACCAGCCTGCTCATGGGCTCGACGCTCACCGCCGAGCAGCGGGACTACGTCAACACCATCCGCGTCTCGGGCGAGGCCCTGCTCACGATCATCAACGACATCCTCGACTTCTCCAAGATCGAGTCGGGCAAGATGGAGATCGAGCGCCTGCCGTTCGACCTCGCCAGCTGCGTCGAGGAGACGCTCGACCTGTTCGCCGTCCAGGCCACCGAGAAGAACCTTGAGCTGACCTATCACTTCGTCCCGGGCGTGCCGCCGTGGATCGTGGGCGACGTCACCCGCGTCCGGCAGATCCTCGTGAACCTCGTGAACAACGCCGTGAAGTTCACGCCGTCCGGCAGCATCGCCATCGAGGCCCGGGTCCGCCCGGACTCCTCGCCCCTCGTCCTCGAGTTCACCGTCCGCGACACCGGCATCGGCATCCCGCCCGACCGGCTGGATCGGCTGTTCAAGGCGTTCAGCCAGATCGACTCGTCGACCACCCGCAAATACGGTGGCACCGGACTCGGCCTTGTGATCTCGCAGAGCCTCGCGCACCTGATGGGCGGCGACATGCGCGTCACGAGCACCGTCGGCCAGGGCGCGGCGTTCACCTTCACGATCACGACCGAGGCGGTCGCCCTCCCGGGCGAGGGCGCCGCGCTCGCCCTCCCGCCGCGCTTCGCCGGCCGCACCGTGGTGGTAGTGGAGGACCATCCAGTCACGCAGCGCCGTCTCGAGTCCGTGCTCGCGGCGCACGGCCTGGCCCCCCGGGTCGTGCCGTCGCTCGCTGACGCGGCCAGCCTGCTGCCCACGCTGCCGCAGCCACCCGCGCTGCTGCTGATCGACGGCACGCTCGCGCCGCCAGAGACCCTGCCCACCCTGCTGCCCGGGGCCCCCGTGCCGCGGCTCCTGATGCTGCCGTTCGGCCAGCCGGCGCCGGTCGCGACGCCGGACAGCCCCCCGTTCCTCGTGATCTACAAGCCGCTCAAGACCAGCCAGCTCCTGCAGGCGGTCGTGACCCTCGGCTCGCCCGTGGCGCGCGCCGCCTCCGCCAGCGGGTTCGCGCCCGCGACCGAGGCGCTGCTCGCCACGGAGTACCCGCTCAACCTGCTGCTCGCCGAGGACAACAACGTGAACCAGAAGGTCGCCCTCCGGTTCCTCGAGCGCCTCGGCTACCGCGCGGACGCGGTGAGCAACGGCCTCGAGGTCATCGCCGCGCTCAGCACCCGCCACTACGACGTGGTGCTGATGGACCTGCAGATGCCCGAGATGGACGGCCTTGAGGCGAGCCGCGAGATCCGCCGGATCCTCGCCCCCGAGCGTCAACCGAAGATCGTGGCGCTCACGGCCAACGCGATGCAGGGCGACCGCGAGCTGTGCCTCGCCGCCGGCATGGACGACTACATCAGCAAGCCGGTGAAGCTGCACGAGATCTCGGCCGTGATCCGGCGGCTGTTCGGCCGCACGGGCGACACCCGGCCCCCGCAGCACAGTTGACCGGGCGGCCCGCCGGGCCAGCATGCGCGGCATGAGAAACCCCGCCCGCCTCGCCGTCCTGCTCGCGCTGCTCCTGCCCCTCGCCCTGTCCGCCGCGACCGCGCCGCGGAAACTCGCGCTGGTCGGCGGGCGCCTGATCGACGGCTGGGGCGGCGCGCCCGTGAACCATAGCGTGGTCCTCATCGACGGCGAGCGGATCACCGCGGTCGGCACGCAGGAGTCGCTGGCCGTGCCGGCCGGCTACGACGTGATCTCCACCGCCGGCATGTCGGTGCTGCCCGGACTCTGGGATTCGCACGTCCACACGATGCTGCTCGGGCATTCCGACTACACGCACTGGGACGCCGCCTACCCTAAGCGCCTTGCGTCCGAGATCATGCCGGCGGCCGCGCACCAGCTCCTGCTGGCCGGCGTGACAAGCGCGGTCGACCTTGGCGCGCCGCTGGCGGACAGCATCACGGTCCGCGACCGGATCGCCCGCGGCGAGATCCCGGGCCCGACCCTCTACGTCTCCGGACCGTTCCTGCAGCATGAGGCCTATCCCGGCACCGAGGCGTTCCGCTGGGGCATCAAGGGCGCGGACGACGCCCGGGCCAAGGTCCGCCAGCTGGCCACGGCGGGCGTCAACGTGATCAAGCTCATCGACCAGGACGAGATGACCGACGAGGAGGTGCAGGCGGTGGTCGACGAGGCGCACGCGCACAAGCTGCCGGTTGTGGCCCACGCGCACCGGCCCAACGAAATCCGCCGCGGCCTGAAGGCGGGCGTCGACCGCTTCGAGCACACGGGCCTGGCGACCGCGCCGGAGTACCCACCGGACATCCTCGCCCTCATCCAGGAACGCACGGCGAAGATGTCGCTCGGGCCGCTGTACTGGTGCCCGACCATCGAGGGCTTCTTCAACTACGACTACACCGTCGGCAACCCGATGCACATCGACGACCCGGGCTGGCAGCTGGACGTCCCGTCCGACATCGTCGCCGACATCAAGGCGTCGCTCCAGCATCCCGGCTGGCTGGCGTACTACCAGATCACTCCGCTGCGCGCGCAGACCAGCGCCGCGAAATTCGCCCAGCTCCGCAAGACCGGGCTCGTCCTGCTGATCGGGACCGACAGCGGCATCCCGATGAAATTCCACAACCAGTCCACCTGGCGCGAGCTCGACATCTGGGTCAACCGCCTCGGCATGTCGCCCATGGACACGATCCGCGCCGCGACGTACTGGCCAGCGGTGATGATGAAGGTCGACCGCGACGTGGGCACCGTGAGCGAGGGCAAGTACGCGGACATCATCGCGGTCAAGGGCGACGTCCTGCGCTACATCGACCTGCTCCAGCGCGTGGACCTCGTGATCAAGCACGGTGCCCGGGTGAAATGACGGGCCCGGTGCCGGGGCTGGTTTTCACCACGAAGAACACGAAGGTCACGAAGACCGGACGATGGCTTCGCGGCCTTGGCGGAGTTCGCGGTGAATCCAATCCGGGTTAACCGCGAAGACCGCTAGGAACGCGAAGGTGAGGATGCCTGGGCTTCGTGCCCTTGGTGATCTTCGTGGTGAATCCGCGTCGATGACGGAGCGAAAGACTCCGCCTATTCCATCAGCGCCCGCAGCGCGGTGATCTCGGTGCGGTGGGTGGGATCGCTCGCGAGGTTCCTGGTTTCCAGCGGGTCGCTGGCCAAGTCGAATAGGAGCCACGGCGAACCGTCGTCGTTGAGGATTAGCTTGCGGTCGCGGGTTCGCACTCCGCGCCAGATTCGGTCGCACTGGTGCGGCAGGGCCACCACCGAGGGCATCGAGATACGGGCGGCGGGTGGCGGCGTCCAAGCCAGGTTCGAGAGCATCCCCGGAAGGTCGAGCAGGGACACGGCGGAGTCGTCGCGGCGCGGCGGAACACCCGGACGTCGCACCAGCAGCGGCACGCGTACGCTCTCCTCGTGCGGCCAGCCCTTGCGGAAGAGACCGTGGGCACCGTGCATGTCACCGTGGACGCTGGTCACGATCACGACCGTGTCAGGCGGCACGCCAGCCACCAGCCGCCCGATCGCCCGGTCCGTCGCCTCGATGTGGGCGTAGTACCCGGCGAGTTCCTTCCGGGCCTTCGCCTCCGCCTCCCCACCCCGCGGCACATTGGCCGGCAGAATCAACTCATCGGGCCTGCGCGCCACCACTCCCGCTGACGGCGCGTCGTACGGCGGATGCGGCGCCTCCACACTGACAACGCACAACCACGGCCGCGTAGCTCCGGAATCCGGATTCCGGAATCCGGAATTCCCGAGCCACTCGGCAGCGCGGTCGCACACCACGTCGCTCTGGTAGCCGGGAAACTGGGTGGGCGCCGCCAGCCTGGTGCCGTGCAGCCACGGGTCATTCAGGAGAAAGCCGCCCTCGAAGCCTTCCCAGAACGAGAACCCGCCGCGTTCGCCGGGCGGAATGACGGTCCGGGCGTGCGCGGGGCCGACCAGCGCGGCCTGCGGATTGCGCCGGCCGAGATGCCACTTGCCGAAATAGGCGGTGGCGTAGCCGCGCTCGTTGAACGTATGGGCGATGGTGCGAGCGCCCGTGGGCAGCGCGTCGAAATACTCGCGGATCCCGTTCTGCGGCGAAGGCGTCCCGGTCAGCAGGGCCGCGCGGGCGAAGGGACCGAAGGGATGGGGCGTGACGGCCTGGGTGTAGTTCACGCTCGCCGCGGCCAACCGGTCGAGGTGCGGCGTCCGGGCGTTGGGATCACCGGCATACCCGCACGCCGACGCCCGCCACTGGGTCGTGAGAATCAGCAGGAAATTGGGCGCGGGCATCGGCTCCAACCGTACGCGGCGCGGGCCGCAGGGCAATGCACCATGTCATCGCCTGATTTGTTCTGGCCTCCGGGCCCGCCGCGTATTCCGTGAACCGGTCACCATGAAACCCTTCGTGCCCGGACGTCCGCACTGGTGGCAGTGGCCGACCATCCTGTCGCTCGACGCGCCGCTCGTGGCGATGGGCTGGCAGTGGCTGCTCGCGCGGGTCGCGCGGGTGCCGCTCGGCTGGCACCATGTGGCGATCCTCGGCCTGAGCGTGTGGCTGGCCTACGTCGCGGATCGCTGGATCGAGGGCTGGCGCCTGGTGCCGGACCAGATCCGGACGCAGCGGCATCATTTCTATCAGCGCTGGCGCGGGCCGCTCGCGGTGATCGGCCTCGCGGCGCTGGCGGTCGACCTCGCCCTCGCGGGCATCTGGCTCTCACGGCGGGAATTCACGGCCGGCCTCGTGCTGCTGGGGCCGACGACCGCGTACCTGCTGTCGCACCAGCTCGTGCATCGGCACCACCGCTGGCGGGCGCCGAAGGAGGTCTGCGTCGCCGCCCTGCTCAGCGGCGGCGTGGCGGTGTTCCCAGCAGCGGCGCCCGGGATCGCGTGGGGTGCCCTCGCGGTGCCGCTGGTCTTCTTCGGCCTGCTCTGCTTCGCGAACTGCGCGCTGATCTCGGTGTGGGAGCAGGCGGTCGACGAGGCCCACGGCCAGACCTCGCTCGCCCTGCAGTTCCGCAAGGGCCACGGGGCCGTCCGCGCCCTGCCCTGGCTGATCGCGCTCGCGACGGCGGTCCTCGCGTTCGACCTCAGCGGGCCGCGGCGGACCGCGTTCGTCTGCGCCACGGTCAGCGGTCTGCTGCTCGGTCTCGTCGACCTGGCGGAGCGCCGCGCCGGTCCCCGCCTCGCCCGCGCGCTCGCGGACATCGCCCTGATGTCGCCGCTCGCGGTGCTCCTGTTCGAGGTGTTTTGGTTCTGAGCGCAGCCCAGGCGGCGGAGGATTTCACAGGAGGGAACGGAGAGTCCATGGCTTGCTCGGCTCACCTCCGTTTCCTCCGTTAGCTCCTGTAAAATGGATCGTGACGTTGGCCTATTCGGACATTCTACAACCATGAACTCGGCGAAGCGCACCGACTTCAGTCCGCTGGCGCGCATTTACCGGGCGCTCGAGTGGGTGGCGTTCGGCGGAGATCTTGAGCGCGCGCGGTTCGCCCTGCTCGACTGTCTCGCGGGCCGCACCTCCATCCTGGTGCTGGGCGAAGGCGACGGACGCTGCCTGGCGCGGCTGCTCGCGCTCGCACCCGGGGCCCGGATCGACTGCGTCGATGTGAGTCCCGGCATGATCGCGCGCACGGCCGAGCGCATCGCCGAACTGCCCGGGCGAGAAAACGTGAACCTGATCTGCGCCGACGCGCTGACGCAGAAATTTCCGCCCGGGAGTTACGACGCGGTGGTCACGCTCTTCTTCCTCGACTGCTTCACCCCGGACCAGGCCGGGATGCTGGTGGGACGGATCGCGGGAGCCCTGCGGCCCGGGGCCTGCTGGCTCTTCGCGGACTTCCTGCTGCCGCCAGCTGGACCCGCGCGGTGGCGGGCGCGGCTTTGGCTCAGCGTCCTGTACGCCTTCTTCCGCTGGCGCACCGGCCTGCCGGCCCGTGAGCTGCCGCCATCGGAGAGGCTGATCGAAAAGGCCGGCTTCCGGCGCACGGAGCAGCGGCGGTTCCAGTGGGGCCTGCTCGGCGTGATGCTCTTCGCGGCCGAGTGACGCCGTGCGTCACTGCAGCTTCTGCGGGAGGGCCAGCTTGCGGCCGGCAAGCGCGTCGAGCATCTCGCTCGTGCGCTGGCTGGAGACCTCGCCGAGCCGGAGGGACTTGGTCGGGAGGAAATTGTTCACCAGCGCGCAGTAGTCGCTGTTGACCATGATGCCGAGCAGTTCGCCGGTCTTGCTGAGCACGAGGTCGCCGCGCGACGGCGCGAAGTCGCCGAAGATCCGCTTGAAGAGCCGATTGTCGACCCGGACATAGCTCGGCTGGGTCGGGTCGAGCTTGAAGCCCACCTCGCCGTAGCCCTTGCCGCTGCCGTTCACGAGGACAGCCTCGGGGAACTTGAACGGTTCGAGCGCCGTGGGATAGACCTTCACGCCGAGCGCGGCGGCCTGCGCGGGCTCGACCGGGATCGCGATCACGCGCGGGTCGAGCGAGAGGAAGAGCAGCGACGTCGTGGGCGTGGGCCGGGCCGAGGCGTGGACGAGGTCGACCGTGATGCGGTCCCAGTCCGGCAGCGTGTCGGTGAGGGACAGCGGCGAATCGTCGACGTGCATCAGCGCGTAGAGCTTGGCGCCGTCGGTGACGAGCACCGTGGCGGCCGCCTTCTCCTTCGAGGCGGGCCCGAGCAGCCCGGCGCGCACCGCGACGAAGCGGGCCGTGACGCGGTTCGCCAGGTAGTCGTTGAACAGGACGTTGGCGTTGATGGGCCGGTTCTCGCGGATCTCCTGGGTGAGCTGGCCCGACTTCTCCGCCAGCTGGCCGACGCCCTGGGCAAGCTGGGTGGTGGCTTCCTGCACGCGGATGCGGTCCGCGCGCTCGGCCTCGACCTGGGTCTTCAGGGTGTCGGCGGTCTCCCGGAGGAGCTGCTTCTCCTGCTCGGCGACCTTGACGGCGACGGTGAGGTTCTCGATCCGCTGGCGGGCCTCGGCCTGCTGCTGGTTGAGGGTCGCGAGGGCCTGCTGCTGCCGCTCAGCCTCGCTGCGCTTCTCGGCCAGCTCGCGCTGGATGCGGGCCAGCTGCTCCTTGGTCGCGGTCGCGTCCTGGGTCGCGGCGGTGTACCGCTGGTTCAACTCGGCCGCGGCCTGCTGGGTGGCGGCGAGCGAGCTGGCGATTTTCTCCCGGTCGGCCTGGAGCTGGGCGAGGTTCTGTTCGCGCTGGGCGAGGGTCGACTCGGTCGACGAGAGCTTCTGCGCGAGGGCGTCGCGGCTGGCGCGCTCGTCGGCCAGCGAGAGCCGCATGACCTCGACCAAGTCCTGGTCCTTGGTGGCGGCGTTGGAGGCCAGCTCGGGCACGGGCGGCTGGTGCGGGCGCGTCGGCTCCGCCTTCTCCCAGCGGGTGAGCGCGAGGAGATTCAGCAGGAGGAAATCGCAGAGGATCAGGAGGAGCGTGCGATTCATGACGCGGGCCGGGCAATCGCGGCCTGGCCCTCGAGGATGAGCTGGCGCTTGTAGGGCCGGACGTGGCGGATCTTGACGAGGGCGACGCAGGTGATGCCGAACAGGTTCGACGAGTAGGCGGCCAGCAGGTTGGGCTCGATGATCCCCAGGACCTGGAGCACGAGCGCGCTGGCGGTGCCGGCGATGCCGACGTAGAGGCCGCCGTCGAAGAGGTTCTCCTCGTTCTCCATGAGGCGGAGCTTGACGAGCGGGGCGACGTCGGCGCGCGCGACCTCGCGGATCTTCAGCAGGCAGGTGAAGTACATCGCGACTTGGAGCGCGGCAAAGACGCCGATCGAGATAAGCGTGGAAGCATCCATGGTGGGTGTGGTGGTGGAAGTGACGGGGGCCGGCGGCTTCGAGGTGGCCACGAGGGCCGGCAGGACGAGACGGAAGCGGTATTCGGACAGCGGCGCCGCCCGGAGCAGGAAGGGCTCGGACACGATGACGAACACGGTGGCGAGGAGCAGCGCGAGCACGCCGCTCTTCATGCGCGGGACGCCGAGGGTGGACG
Organism: uncultured Opitutaceae bacterium; assembly: GCA_964471615.1. Taxonomy (GTDB): domain Bacteria; phylum Verrucomicrobiota; class Verrucomicrobiia; order Opitutales; family Opitutaceae; genus Opi-474. The sequence continues at coordinate 4,361 of CAYYGV010000069.1, read as the reverse complement.
TGGCGCCGGGCGGCACGATCCAGCGGTCGAGCCCGCGGAAGACCAGGAATGCGCCGAGCAGGTACCCGAGGTACTTGAGGATGATCATCACGCGCGGGTGCAGGATCACGAGCGCGGCGGCGGCACCGAGGTTCGAACCCGCGCCGTGGTTCACCGGCACCTGCCAGAGGAGGAGCTGGTTGACCGCGCCCTGGCCGTGCGACAGCGCGAGCCGGAGGTCGGCCAGGCCGCTCTTGCCGTAGGTGATCAGGTAGGAGGCCACGCGGTCGGCGGAGCCGGCGTACAGCGCGGCGGTGTAGATCAGCGGCAGCTCGTCCGGGGCGACACGGGCGAGATGCGCGAATTCCCCGACGGTCTTGGCGTTCTCGGTGCGGCGGAGCAGTTCGCCCAGCTGGGCCCAGTCGAGGCGCTTGCCGAGGGACAGGAGGTCGATGAAGCAGGGCTCGAGCTCGCCGAGATCCTGCTGGGCCAGGGCCGTCTCGGCCAGCGCCCGGAGATCGCGCTGCAGCGGCGGGGCGAGATGCTCGCCCTGGTACAGCAGGGCGGTCAGGAGAATCACGGCCTCGAGCGGCTGCCCGCCGGGCTCGTGGGCCGGCACGAACCGGCCGGTGTTGGACAGCTCCCGCAGCCGCAGGAGCGACTGCACGCCGAGCGAGCGCGACTGGGACAGGTACGAGCGCAGGGTCTGCCGGGCGTTCTCCGTGATGAAAAACGTGAGGACCGGCGTGCTGGCGGATCGCCCCCGGTTTTCGCGGAGCTTGAACAGGGGGTCGAGAAACGGGTCCCACCCACCCCACGCCACCATCTCGGGCGTGTGTGCAGACAGCGCGGCGAGACCCTGCGCGAGGGCCGGCGCCGCGGGATCCTGGACGGCCCGCGCCGCATCGAGCGCCAGCGCGGCGGGGCCGATCTTCTCCGAGTCGACCAACTGGAGGCCGAACCGGGCCACGGACGGCGTGCCGAGGCCCGCCTCGCGCAGCAGCGCGGGGCTGATGGACTTCAGGTTGACCGGCAGGGACCACGCCGCGAGGGCCAGCACGCAGCCGACCGCCACCATCATGGGGGCGGTGAGCTGGAAGCGGGCGGCGGGAGCCGGGGACGTCATGGTGGCGGAGTATCTAGTTGCGGGCCGCCGATGGCAAACCCACCCTCGCGGCACACCGACCGATGTCCTTTACAATTGTTCACTACAACGACCCGGTTTTGCGGAAGAAAGGGGAGAAAATCACGGTTTTCGACGCCGCGCTCGCGACTTTGGCCGGCCAGATGATCGAGGCGATGCACGCCCACCATGGCATCGGCCTGGCGGCGCAGCAGATCGGGCGGCCCCTGCAGCTCTGCGTGGTCGATGTCCGTCCCGCCGAGGCCGACTTCAACTGGATCCTCGACGGCGCCAAACCGCCGCTCGATCTCTTCATGCCCATGGCCGTCGTGAACCCGAAGGTCACCGTGCTCAAGGGCACCGATGACTACCTCCTCGAGGAAGGCTGCCTGTCGTTTCCCAACATCCGCGGCGACGTCGAGCGGCCGGACGCGATCGAGGTCCACTTCCAGGATGAGCGCGGGGTGCCCCATGTGCTGCAATGCGACGGACTGCTGGCCCGCTGCATCCAGCACGAGGTCGACCACCTCAACGGCGTGCTTTTCATCGACCGCATGACCAAGAAGGTCCGGGCGACGATCGACGAGGCGGTCAAGACCCTCGCCAAGCAGACCCGCGACGAGAAGCGCGACCTGCCGCCGGCCGCCAAATCGGCATGACGAAGCGCCGGTCCATCGCGACGCGCACCGGCGACGACGGCACGACGAGCCTGCTCTACGGGCAGCGCGTGTCCAAGAATCACTTCCAGATCGAGGCGGTGGGCGCCTGTGACGAGTTGAACGCGGCGATCGGATTCGCCAAGGCCTCGTCCACGCGCGCGGTGCGCCGGGCCGAGCTGGAGCTGATCCAGCACGACCTCGTGGCGCTGATGGGCGAGATGGCCTGCGCCGAGGGCGACGTACCGCGCTACACCGAGTCGGCGTTTCGCAAGATCGGCGCGCCAGAGCTGGCGCGCCTCGATGAGGCGATCGCGGCGCTGGAGGCCAAGTCGCTGAAGCTCGACGGCTGGGCGACACCCGGGGCCAACGTCCATGCCGCCGCGCTCGACCTGGCGCGCACCGCGGCCCGCCGCGCCGAGCGCCGCATCATCTCCCTGCCCGAGCAGGGCCGCACCGTCCGAGCCGTGCTCCAGCAGTACATCAACCGCGTGTCCGACCTGCTCTGGCTGATGGCGCGTGAGGCGGAACAGTAACCTCGCGCTGGGGCGAGGTTCGGAGTTCGGCGTTCGCAGTTCGCAGTTCGAATCGGGCGGAAAGGTCCAAGGAGCTGGAAAACACCTGGACGTGGGCGAGCGGACTGGAGACCAATCCTAACGGTTCGGTCCGGGCGTGCCGCTGGCGGCGAAATAGGATTCCAGCTCGGCAGCATGGCGGATCAGGGTGTCCGCAGCTTCCACCGAGCAGTTGAGCCAGTTGAGCTCGGGCTGGACTTGACGGAGATGTGTGGGGATTTCGCCCCCGCCGAAATACCGCTGCGCCACCGTGAGCGTGCTGGCCAGGGCCGCAGCCTTGGCCAGGTAGTCCCGGCGTCCCGTGGCCCGATACCCCGCAAGCCAGCCTTCAATCAGGTCGGCGCAGGAGGCGTTGATCGGCGTGAAAAAGGCATACTGCTCGACCGCCGCCGGGAGGAACCAGTCCAACCCGAAGTCGGGATCCAGCCCGTTCCACCGGCTGCCCGGCTTGAACAGTCGCTCGCGGGTCACGGCGTCGTCGCGGTCCCAGACCACAAAGCCATCCTCCACCAAGCGCATCAGCTCCTGCGCTTCCGCGATGTCGCCCGGGCCGGCCCGCTCGAAGAGCAGAATCGCGAACAGCACGGGTTCGCGGTGGGACTGGTTGCGGTACGCCTCCCTCGGGCGCGTGTCTTCAAACTGGGCGTCCCACTGCATCGTCCGGAGCGGTCCCGTCACGCAGTACTGCATCGCCCGGTCGCGCGCCGGTTCGTACTTGGACAGGCCGTACTGGCCGATGAGGCGGTTGAAGAGGCGCAGCGCCGCCAGCGGCACCACTAGGTTCGGCTCCTTGGCCCGCCCGGTCGCCCGTTCGAGCCAGAGGTGCCAGGTGCCATTCGCGAGCTGGGTGCGAACCAGCGTGTCCGCCACTCCCGTGGCGAAATCGAGATAGGCCGCCTCGCGGGTCAGGTCGTACAGGTCGAGGTAGGCGCGGGCGGCCTCCGCGGGTCCGGGGCTCATGATCTGATCGTGGAAGCCCGGGTGGATGTCGGCCTTCGCACCGTCCCAATACGTGCGCGGCCATCCGGCCAGCGGCGCCCCGGCGGGTTCCCGCAGGTCCATCAGGAACTTGGCCGCGCGCCGCGCGACCAGCAGGGCGGCGTCCTTTTCCCGCGCTTCCATCGTGTGCCGGGCCAGCGTCGTCATGCCCTCAACCGTCGCTGCCGCCATCATGCCCGGGTAGATCCATTTGGGATAGAACTCGTCGGGCCGGCCCGTCTCGAGCCAGGAGGCGACCTTGCGCTGCCGGAGCAGGTCCCGCAGGCAGCGCAGCCCGCTCTCGGCAAAGGGGTACGCCGGCGGACTCACCTGGCCGGCGAAAGCCGGGCTCTTCACGAAGTCACGCGTGCCGACCGTCACCGGGCCACCCGGTCCCAGCGCCTCGATAGTCAGTCGATACCGTCCGTGCGGCAGGTCCGCCCAGACCGGCGACAGCGGCCGCCACGGTTTGTCGGCCTCGAAGACCCGGGTTGATCCCTGTCCGTCCCGCGCGAGGGAGAAACGGTAAGAGGTGGCGCCCGGGGCGTCCGGAAAATCGAACGCCGGGGCCCAGATGAACCGACGGGCGTGGGCATTCCAGAACGGCGCGCGGCCCGGTTCACCCGGCCGGACCGGCACGCTGATGTCTTCCGATGCCGCTGCGACGGTCCAAGTCCCGAGCGCAAGGACCAACCCGGTCAGCGCGGCGCACCAGAGCGCCCTGGGAAGTGCTGCACGCATGGCTGGACGCCAGGCCGGCGGAAGGATCCGCTCAAAGCAGGTCGGCCGCGAGCTCGGCGAGTCTCGAGCGTTCGCCCTTCGTGAGCTTCACGTGCGCGGCGATCGACTGGCCCTTCATGCGATTGTGACAGTAAACGAGGCCGTTGCTGCGGGAATCGACGTAGGGGTTGTCGATCTGCGCCGGGTCGCCGATCAGCACGATCTTCGAACCCTCGGAGATGCGGGTGATCACCGTCTTCACCTCGTGCGGCGTCAGCTGCTGCGCCTCGTCGAGGATGAAGAAGCGGCGGGCGATTGAGCGGCCGCGGA
>CAYYGV010000068.1:0-20064 GCA_964471615.1 uncultured Opitutaceae bacterium | reverse complement strand
CCGTCACGCTGCCCGCCGTGCTCGTCGGCGGCTGGTACGGCATGAACTTCGACCATATGCCCGAGCTGCGCTCGCCGCACGGCTACCTCTACGCGGTCGCGCTCACCCTGATCTCGACCGTGATCATGGTGATCTACCTGAAGAAGAAAAAGTGGTTCTAGCGCGGCCGGCCGCACTCGCCGAATCGCTGCTTGTCTCGTCCCGCTGCCCGCGCGAGCGTGGGCCAATGCGCCTCCCGTCTTCCGCCCTCCTGGTGTTCGGTGCCGTCCTCGCCGCGTTGCCGGCCACGGCCGCATCCGACGCCGACACGGTGAACCGGATCTTCACGGAGGCGCTCGAGCACGGGCAGGCGTATGACCACCTCCGCGAGCTCACCACCCACTATCCCGGGCGCCTCGGCGGCACCGCCGCCCTCGCCGGCGCCGTCGAGTGGGGCCGGAGCGTGCTCACCGCCACCGGCGCCGACCGCGTCTACACCCAGGACGTGCAGGTCCCGCACTGGGACCGCGGCGGGCCCGCCGCCGTCAGCCTGCTCCTGCCCTCCGGCCCGGTCCCGCTCGCGGCCGCCGCGCTCGGCAACACCGGCTCCACGCCCGAAGGTGGCGTCACCGCCGAGGTCCTGATGGTCCACTCCCTCGCCGAGGTCGAGCAGCTCGGGCCCACCGGCGCCGCCGGCAAGATCGTGTTCTACAATCGCCCGATGCCGCCGGGATTCGCCCAGACCTTCGAGGCCTACGCCGCCGCCGGCGACCAGCGCAACCAGGGCCCCGCGGTCGCGGCCGGCCACGGCGCCGCGGCCGTGCTGGTGCGCTCGCTCTCCCTTGCGCATGACGACGTGCCGCACACCGGCAACTCTGCCCGACCGAAGGACGGCCCGCTCGTCGCGGCCGCCGCCCTGAGCACGAACGCCGCCGACCACCTCGCCGCGGCCCTTGCCGCCGACCCGCACGTCCGCGTCTCGATCTCGCTCCACGGCCGCATCCTGCCCGACGCGCCGTCCCACAATGTCATCGGCGAGATCCGCGGCTCCGAGTTTCCGGACCAGGTGATCGTGGTTGGCGGGCACCTCGACTCGTGGGACATCGCCCCGGGCGCCCACGACGACGGCGCCGGCATCGTCCAGTCGGTGGAGGTCCTGCGGATCTTCCGCGCCCTCGGGCTCAAGCCGCGCCACACCCTCCGCTGCGTGATGTTCACCAACGAGGAAAACGGCTTGGCCGGCGCCACGCGCTACGCCTCGCTGGCCCGCGACGCCGGCGAGCACCACATTCTCGCCGTCGAGACCGACAGCGGCGGCTTCACCCCCACCGGCTTCAACCTCGGCAGCACGCAGGGCAACGCCCACGAGCGCGCCCAGCGCTGGCTCCCGCTCTTCGAGCCGTGGGGCATCTGGCGCTTCGCGAAGGGCTCCGGCGGCGCCGACGTGAACCAGCTGCTCCTCCTCGGCGTGCCCGTCGCCGGCCTCGCGCCGGATTCACAGCGCTACTTCGACTATCACCACACCACCATCGACACGCTCGACAAGGTGAACCCGCGCGAGCTGCACCTCGGCGCCGCCGCCCTCGCCGCGCTCATCTGGCTGGTCGATACCGAAGGGCTGTAGCCGCTCGGTCGGAGTTGGCGGGCGGGGAACGCGGCTGGTAGATAGTAGCTAGTAGCTGGTAGATGGTAGATGGAATACCTGACTGACGTCCTAAACCACTCCGCACCTTCAAGAACTCTCAGCGGTTAACTACCACCTACTAGTTACTAGCTACCAACTACAGAAATACAGATGCCGATCCGCGCCCTGGTCTTCGACTTCGACGGACTCATCCTCGACACGGAGTCCGCGCTGATCGCCGCGTATGCCGATGTTCACGCGGCGCACGGCGTGGCGTTTGACCATGAGAGGTTCCTCCGGTCCGTCGGCCATGCCGACTACGCCTTCGATCCCTGGCACGCGTTCGAGAAACGCGCCGACCGCGCCGCGCTGGAGGTCGAGCGGCGGGAGCACAACCGGCGCCGCGACCTGGAGCTGCCCGTTCTGCCCGGCGTGCAGTCCCTGCTCGACGACGCCCGAACTCGCGGCCTCCGCGTCGGTCTCGCGTCAAATTCCACTCACGGCCACTGCGAGCGTCATCTGGCGCGCCTCGGTCTCCTCGAACGCTTTCACTTTCTCGCGTGCCGGGAGGACGTGCCGCTGCCCAAGCCGGCTCCCGACCTCTACCGGCTCGTGCTCCGCCAGTTTGCCCTGCGCGGGCACGAGGCGATCGCCTTCGAGGATTCCCACACGGGCAGCCTAGCGGCGCGCCGGGCGAACCTCTGGACCGTGGCCGTCCCCAACCCGTCCACCGCGCACCACGACTTCAGCCACGCGAACCTGCAGGCGAAGTCCCTCGCCGACGTGACGCTCGCCGCGTTGATCCCGCAATTCGAGGCGGCCCAAGGCTGAGTTCCGGCAACGCCCATCGGGGCGCCCGGCACTAGCTGCCTTCCAGTTCGGTCCAACGCGCGTAGGCGCGAGCGAGCTCGGCCTCGAGTTCATGCAGGCGCGTCGTGGCCTGGGTCACCTCCGCGCCGGCCTTCTTGAAGAATCCGGGATCGGCGAGCTTCTCGGTCAGCTGCGCCTGCTCGGCCTCAAGCGCCTCGATCTTCGCCGGCAGCGCTTCCAACTCGGCCCGCTCGCGGTTGGTGAGCTTGCGGGCCTTCGACGCCGCTCGCGGCGCGGTCGTCTCCTGCGCCTGACGTGCCGCTGCCGCCGCCCGGGCTGCGGCTCGCGCCGCCTGCTCACGCTGCCAGTCGTCATAGCCGCCAAGGTACTCGGTCACCCGGCCCTCACCCTCGAAGACCAGGAGGCTTGTGCAGACCTCGTTGAGGAAGGCGCGGTCGTGGCTCACGAGCAGCAGCGTGCCGCCGAACTCCACCAGCAGATCCTCCAACAGCTCCAGCGTCTCGGCATCCAGGTCGTTGGTCGGCTCGTCGAGGACCAGCACGTTGCACGGCTTGATGAACAGGCGCGCCAGCAGGAGCCGGTTGCGCTCCCCGCCCGACAGCGCGCGGATCGGCGTGCGGGCCCGGGCGGGCTCGAAGAGGAAATCCTCCAGGTAGGAGATCACGTGGCGGGTCCGGCCGTTGATCGTCACCGTCGCGTTGCCGTCCGCGACCGCGTCCTGGACCCGCATGGTCTCGTCAAGCTGCGCCCTGAGCTGATCGAAGTAGACCACCTCGAGTCGTGTGCCCTGCTCGACCGTGCCGGCCTGCGGCGTGAGCTCGCCGAGCAGCAGCCGGAGCAGCGTGGTCTTGCCCGCGCCGTTGGGGCCGACGATGCCGACCTTGTCGCCGCGCTCGATGCGCACGTCGAGGTCGCGGATGATCCAGCGGTCCTCGTAGCGGAACCCGGCGCCGGCGCACGTGATGACCTTGAAGCCGCTGCGGTCCGACTCCTGCGCGGTCAGCTTCGCCGTGCCCGCCCGGTCGCGCCGCGCCAGGCGCTCGGCGCGCATCCGCTCGAGCGCGTGGATGCGGGCGTTGGCGCGCGAGCGCTGCGCCTTCACGCCGCGGCGAATCCACTCCTCCTCCTGCGCGAGCCGCTTGTCGAACTGCGCGCGCTCCACCTCCTCGGCCTCAAGGACCGCCTGCTTGCGCGTCAGGAAGGTGTCGTAGTCGCACGCCCAGCCGATCAGCTGGCCCCGGTCTACCTCGACGATGCGCGTCGACAGCCGGCGCAGGAACGCGCGGTCGTGGGTCACGAACAGCAGCGCGCCGTCCCATTCCAGGAGGAACTCCTCGAGCCAGCGGATCGACTCGAGGTCGAGATGGTTGGTCGGCTCGTCCAGCAGCAGCAACTGCGGCGCCTCGACCAAACCGCGCGCGAGGAGCACGCGACGCTTCTGGCCCGCCGAGAGGGCGGCAAACTCGGTCTCGGCCGGCAGGCCCATCTGTTCCAGCAGCCGCTCCACGCGGTCGTGACGCTCCCAGTCGTGGTGCTGCTCAAACGCCCCGCCCTCGCCTTCCACGACCGTGCGCACCGTGCCGGCCAGCCCCGCCGGCACCTCCTGTCGCAGCGTGGCAAACGCCGCGCCCGGCTGGCGGAACACCTGGCCGGCATCGGGCTTCAGTTCGCCCGTGATGACCTTCATGAGCGTGGACTTCCCCGCGCCGTTGCGGCCGACGAGACAGACGCGCTCGCCGCGATCAATCTGGAGATTGACGCGATCGAGCAGCGGCGCGCCGCCGAAGCTCAGGCTGACATCGAGGAGACTGACGAGGGCCATGGAAACGGTCACGTTGGAGGAGGGCCGTTGCGCGTGACAATCCTGAACACCGCAGCAGGCAAGACGAACGCCGAACGTCGGACGCCCAACATCGAACGCTGAAGGGGACTGCGGGATTGGTCACTTGGGCGTTAAGCGTTGAACGTCGAACGTTGAGCGTTCCCCTCCGATGCCGAATCCCCTTCGGCGTCCGATGTTCGGCGTCCGATGTTCGATGTTCGTCCGGTTCCGTACCGTTTGCCCTTTATCGCCCGCCGCTTCCCCTGCATCGTGACGCGGCGTGCCCGTCCTTCCTCCCCGCTACAATGTCCTCGGCGTCGGTGTCTCGGCGCTGACGCTCGCCTCGGCCTGCGAGCACGTCGTGGCCGCGCGCGGCCGGAAGCACCTCGGGTACATCTGCGTGACCACGGTGCACGGGGTCAGCGAGGCGCGGGCCAACGAGGATTTTCGTGCGATCCTGAACCGCTCCTACCTCACCACCCCCGACGGAATGCCGCTGGTCTGGCTGGGACCGAAGGGGGTCGAGCGCGTCTACGGCCCCGACCTGCTGCTTGCCGCGTGCGATGCCGGCCGCGGCGCCCGGCTGCGGCATTATTTCTACGGCGGGGCGCCCGGTGTGGCGGAGGAACTACGGCTCCGACTGACGGCGCGCTTTCCCGGCCTGGAGGTGGTCGGGACCTTCACCCCGCCGTTCCGTCCGCTGACCGCCGAGGAGTTTCGCGCTCTCCAGGCGGACGTCGCCCGCGCGCAGCCCGACGTGATCTGGGTGGGAGTGGGCACGCCCAAGCAGGAGCGCTTCATGGCCGCGCATGCCGGGGAGCTTGAGGCCGGCCTGTTGATCGGCGTGGGCGCGGCGTTCGATTTCCATTCCGGCCGCGTGCGCCAGGCGCCGCGCTGGATGCAGCGCAGCGGACTCGAGTGGCTTTTCCGCCTCGCCATGGAGCCGCGCCGGCTCGGGCCGCGCTACCTGGTCACGAACCCGCTCTTTGTCCTGCGCCTCTTCGCGCAGAAGCTCGGGTTGAAGCGGTATCCGCTAGAATAGTCCGCGCTGCTGCAGCGCGTCGCGTTTGTCGCCGTCGAGCGTGCTGAGCGCGAGGAGCTGCATCGTCGTGAGAGCCGCCAGGCGCGGCTCACGGGCCAGCGCGGCCAGCAGCACCGCGCCCGCCAGCGCATCGTACAGCGCCGCATGATATCGGCGGCGGTCGGCCGGACAGTGCTGCGCGGCCAGGCGGTCGAGTTCCTCCTGCAGGTGGCAGGCTGCGACCAACCGCTCGAGGCGGCCCGAGTCCAGCTGCGGGTAGAGCTGCGCGTGGAGCCGGGCCGTGTCGATCCACGGGCCCCACTCGGCCAGCTTTTCGCCCGGCCGCGCGAAATCCGGCGACGGCCGCGGGTACGGCCAGACCGACTTCAGGAGCCCGTTCTCCACGCCCGCGTAGTGCGCCGCGAACGGCCCGCGCTCCCGCAGCCCGGCGAAATACTCCCAGTCGTCCGCGAAGGGCGCCTCGCCGCCGAGCGCCGCGGCGTCCAGGCCGTGCACCGCCACGTCCTCCGGCCGGATGCGTCCGGTTGGACGGCACCGGCGCGTCCGCGTGCCGACGATCGCGCCGTCGCGCACCTCGGCCACGCCGTATTCCAGGATCCCGGACGAACGGCTGCCCTCGAAGTCGATGAAGAAGATGGACTGCCCGGTCCAAGCCATGTGTGCCGTCACAACACAATCGTCCCCCGCCGCCCGCAACCAAATCCCTCCGCGGAGCCGTGGTTAGCCGCGAGGGCCGCGAAGTCCACGGGATCAGACCATCCGGCTTCGCGGGCCTAGCGCGCTTGGCGGTGAAAGGGGTGTGGAACCTTTTTTCGTGAGTTTCGGGCGTTTCGTGGTTCAACCGTACCGTGGACCTGACGCCTTATCGCACGTTTCTCGGCGAGTTGGCCGCGCACAGCGGCGAGTTCATCCGGCCATATTTCGCCAATCCCGCCCTCGTGGTGGAGACGAAGAGCGACGCGACGCCGGTGACGCTCGCCGACCGCGGCGCCGAGGAGCTGATGCGGCGTTTGATCAACGCGCGCTTTCCCAACCACGGCGTCATCGGCGAGGAACTCGGCAGCGACCGGCCGGACGCGGAGTTCGTGTGGGTGCTCGACCCGATCGACGGCACCAAGTCGTTCGCGACCGCCTGTCCGCTGTTCGGCACGCTCATCGCCCTCCTGCACCGCGGCCAGCCGATCCTGGGCGCGATCCATCAGCCCATCCTTGGGCAACTCGTCATCGGCGACGGGACCACCACCGAGCTCAATGGCCGCGCCGTGCGGGTGCGCCCGATGGCGCGGGTCGAGGACGCGACCGTGCTGTCCACCAATCTCCTGTCCCCCGCGCGGCACCAGAACGGCCCGGCCTTCGAGGCGCTGATCCGTCGCGCGCGCCTCGTCCGCACCTGGGGCGACTGTTACGGCTACCTGCTCGTCGCCACCGGCTGGGCAGATGTGATGTGCGACCCGATCATGAACCCGTGGGACATCGCCGCCCTGATTCCCGTCATCCGCGGCGCCGGCGGCGTGATCACCGACTGGCAGGGCAAGGATCCGGTCGGCGCCAACTCGATCGTCGCCGCTGGTCCGCAGCTGCACGCCGCCGTGATCGCGGCGCTCAATCCGTAGGCCGGCTGGCCGGCGGAGCCTCGCGCGACTCCGACCTCAGCGCTTCTTCCGGGGCGACCACGTCGCCGTGACCCGGGAGGTGAATCCACCGCGGGCCTTCCAGTCAGCGACGATGGTGAGCTCGCGCGGCTGCAGCGCGCCGCCCAGGTCGTCGCAGATCTTGTTCGTCGCCGCCTCGAAGAAGATCCCCTCGTTGCGGTAGGCGTGGAAGTAGAGCTTCAGCGACTTGAGCTCGACGCACTTCCGGTCCGCGACGTACCGGACCGTGATAGTGGCGAAGTCGGGATGTCCCGTCATCGGGCAGAGCGACGTGAACTCGTGATGCGTGTGCTCGATCACATAGTCCCGCCGCGGCGCAGGATTCGGAAAGGTCTCAAGGATTTTCGGGTCGGACATGACTGCGAGTAGTGAGTAGCGCGTAGCGGGTAGCGAGTAGGAATTCAAACCCAACCGTGCGTCCGAGACTTCCCGCGTCTACCGGCCGGCGGCAAGGCCGCGGTAGCCTCATGCGCGCTACTCGCTACCCGCTACGCGCTACCCGCACACTACGTCGCCGTCTCCGTGAAGCGTTGCTCGCGGATGACCGTGATCTTGATTGAGCTGGGGTACTGGAGCTCGGCCTCGATCTTGGCGCGGAGTTCCTTCGCGAGATCGCGGGCGCCGTCGTCGGTGACGGTCTGCGGCGAGACCACCACCCGGATCTCGCGTCCGGCCTGGATGGCAAACGCCTGCTGCACGCCCGGGAGCATGAGGGCCAGCTTCTCCAGCCGCTCGAGGCGCTTCGCGTAGATCGCCATCGATTCGGCCCGGGCGCCCGGGCGGACGGCGGAAATCGTGTCGGCTAGGATCACCAGCCCCGCGTAGACCGTCTCGGGCTTCACCTCCTCGTGATGCGCCGCGACCGCGTTCACCACGATCGGGGTCTCGCCGTAGCGCTTGATGAACTCGGCGCCGACGTGGGCGTGGCTGCCTTCGAACTCGCTGCTCACGGCCTTGCCGATGTCGTGGAGCAGGCCGGCGCGCTTGGCGAGGTTCGGGTCGAGCCCCACCTCGCTCGCCAGCATCGAGGCGAGGAACGCCGTCTCGACCGAGTGGTCGAGCACGTTCTGGTTATACGAGAACCGGAATTTCAGGCGCCCGAGCAGCTTCACGATCTCGTGGTGCAGGCCGTTGATGTTGAGCTGGGCGACCGCGTCCTCGCCCGCCTGGATGGTCGTGAGGTCGATCTCCTCCTGCGCACGCTTCACGAACTCCTCGATCGTGGCCGGGTGGATGCGGCCGTCCTTGACCAGCGCCTCCAAGGCGACGCGCGCGACCTCGCGGCGCATCGGGTCGAACGACGAAAGCAGCACCATCTGCGGCGACTCGTCGATCAGCACGGTCACGCCCGTCGCCGCCTCGAACGCCTTGATGTTGCGGCCCTCGCGGCCGATGATGCGGCCCTTCATCTCCTCGCTCGGGAGCTGGACCAGCGTCGAGGTAAGATCGTTGTTCGGCTTGCTGGCGATCCGCTGCATCGCCGCCACCACGATCCGGCGGGCGGATGTCTGCAGTTCCTGCTCGGATTTCTCGAGCGTCTCGCGCTTGAGAGCGCGCAGCTCGTCCTGGCACTCGAGCATGACCTCCTCGCGCAGCGCGCGGCGAATCTCCTCGGCGTCCATCTGTGAGACGCCCTCGAGGCGCTTGCGGACGCTCTTGGACAGCGCGCGCAGGGCGTCGCGCGCCTGGCGCACCGCAGAGTTCTCGCGGTTGAGCCGCTCCTGCCGCTGCTCGAGCTGGTAGTCGAGGAGCGCGAGCGATTCCTCATGCGCGCGGATCTCGCGCAGCCGCGCATCGGCCTCGATCTCGCGGCGGTCAAATTCGCGGTTCGCCTCGGCGCGCTTCTCCTGGATCTCGGCCTCGGCCTTCTGCTTCAGCTCCTCGGCCGCCACCGCCGCCTCGCGGCGCGCCACCTCGATCAGCTCGGCCGCCTGCTCGTGCGCCACGCGCCGCGTGTGCCGGGTCAGCGCCCAGACAACCAAGAAGCCGATGCCGCCCCCAATGACCAGAACCACGGGCGACAACCAATCGCTTTCCCCATTGTCCACCAGGAGCAGCGGAAGATACATTGCGAAGGCAGCCATTAAATCGGGGACGCGGACGCTATGCGCCGTCGCCCGGGTATTTCAATCCAGATCGCTCGGCCCGGAGTCGGCCGAGCGAGGGCACAGGATCCAAGGGCCAAGTATCAGGAAGACAGCGGACTTACAGGAACCGTCGCCCCTTCAAGTTACTTGGTTCCTGTTACCTGGTACCTTCCGCCGGCGCCATCAAGCCGGGCAACACCTGGTCCAGGACGGACCGCATGCGCCCGAGGGCCGCCGCCTCGCCATCCCGCGCGTCCGCCTGCACCAGGACGTACGCCCAGCGATCGGCCCGGCCGTGGACCACGCGGTTCCACGCGTCCACCGCCAAACGACGCCAGTGCGAGCCCACGATGGTGTCGCCGCCGACGAACCAGTAGGCCACCAGCTGCGGCACGATCACCGGGCCGCGCGGCGTCTGCACTTCGCGGCGCACCTGCAGCAGCGTCACCGGAAAACGGCCGCCCTTCCAGGTCAGGTCCTGCGATGCGGACGACATGATCGTCCATCCCTGCCCCACCAGGCACAGCTCAGGCCGGTGGATCGACGTGCGGTCGCGGCCGCTGAGGACCACCGAGACATAGACCCGGTCCTGCGCGTTCGCGACCGCGACGTAATCCCGGCGGGAGTAACCGGTGTCGGGCGGCAGGATCTCGCGCTCCACCGGGCTGATGTCGACCCGGCGCCCGATCCAGTCCGTGCCAAGGAAGGCGGGCAGCTCGACCGGATTCTGGCCATCCGCCGCCAGCAGCACGCCGGCCTCGCCACGCGGCGGCAGCGAGGCGACATGCCCGAGGAAAAGCCACTCGCCCACCGCCAGCCCCACCAGCGCCGCGGTCACCGCCCCAACGCCGCGTCCGGCGGCATCTTCCGACCCACCTCCCTGCTCCATTCTCCCTGCTTCCTGCTCCGCCGAAGCGGCCGGCTCCGGCATCAGCCGCGCCGCGAGCATGACGCCGCCGAGCACAATGACAAAGACCCCGTAGCCCATGATGTCGTGCGCCCGTTCGCCCCACGCCTGGCCGCCGGCCTGCGCGGCGAAGATCACCGACAGGATCCGTCCGACATTGCCGACGTAGATCAGCGGAAAGCACAGCGCCAGGAGCAGCGCGCGGCGCCACCACGCGCGAAACGTCAGGTAGCCGTAGAGCAACGCGAGCGCGAGGAGCGCCACCAGCGACCGCACTCCGGAGCAGGCCGCGGCGACGTCGTACTGGTAGCGACCGTCCGGCGCGAGCAGCTGCGTGCCATTCTGGATCACCCCGATGCCCGCCAGGTGGGCCACGCCGCCACTGGCCTTGATGACCCAGAGCCGGAGCCAGAACCCGACCGAGTCGAGCGCGTTGAACGGGATCGCGAACACCAGGAATGCCACCGGGAACAGCGCGGCGTCACCCCACCGCCGCCCGCCGCCCAGCCGCAGCACGCCCCAGAGGAAGATCAACAGCGCGACGACCGACACACGGGTCTGCTGCGCCGCAAAGCCCACGGCGTGGAGCATGAGTCCAAACGCCATCGCCCAAAGACCAGGCCAAAGTCCACTGTGACGCTGAAGCCCGAGCTCCGAACTCCGAGTTCCAATCTCCGTCGCGCGCAAATTGCGCACGAAGACCCCGACCGCGAGCGGGACGATCAGGAGACCATGCTCGGTCTCGGAGGCCGCGTTGAACCACTGGAAGCCCCACCAATAAAACAAGGACGCCGTGTCGATGTACCCGCGGGTCGCGTTGCCATACCACTGGAACAACGCCGCGCCGGCCGCCGCGCAGACGGCGGCACTCAGCCAGGCCGGAAGACGGGAGGCGTGGGCGTCGTTCATGGCTTCAGCTGGGACAAGCGAAGGATTGCCGCGAGACGTTCCCGCACCAGTCGTTCATAGCTGAACTGCCTCGCCCGCTCAAGGCCCTCCGCCCTCAGCCGGGCCGCCAGGGCGTCGTCCGTGCAGAGCGCCCGCAGCGCCTCGCCGGCCGCGACCGGATCGGCGAAATCTACAAAGCGGGCCGCCGCCCCCGCCACCTCGCGCAGCACCGGCAGATCCTGCAGGACACACGGACAGCCGCAGGCCAGCGCTTCCGTCACGAACCGGCCAAAGGTCTCCTCCGCGGTGGCCGCGACGAGCGCCCGCGCCCCGCGGTACAGCGCGGGCAAGTCCGCGTCGGCGACCCAGCCGACAAATCTTGTGTCGGCCTCGATCCCCAGCCGCCGCGCCTCCGCCTCGGCCCGCGCGCGACCGCCCTCCCAGTCGCCGCCCGCCAGCACGAGCGGATACCGCGCCCGGAGTTCGCGCGACAGCCGCGCATAGGCGGCCAGCACCCGTTCGGCCCGCTTGTACGCGTAGAAATTCGACGCCCAAAGCAGATACGGCGGCGCCGCCTGCGGAATCCCGGCGGGCCCAGCCGGGTGAAACACGGCGGAGTCCAGCCCCTCATGACTCACGAGCACCGGCACCCGCGCGTCGAGCTGGTCGGCGGTCCACTGCGAATTGGCAATGACCAGCGCGGCCCGCCGCAGCCCGCGTCCGACCATCGCCCGCCGATAGGCCGCGCCCAGACCGCCGCCACCGCGGTGGTGGACCGAGAACACGTGCATCACCACCGGCAAGCCGCCGGTGCGAAGCGGCAGGAATCCCACGGTCAGCAGCGCCGACGCGCCCCGCCGTCGTGCCTCCGGACCGACGCGGAAGTGGTCCGCCCA
Source organism: uncultured Opitutaceae bacterium (assembly GCA_964471615.1). Classification (GTDB taxonomy): domain Bacteria; phylum Verrucomicrobiota; class Verrucomicrobiia; order Opitutales; family Opitutaceae; genus Opi-474. The sequence goes on along the minus strand of CAYYGV010000068.1, from coordinate 8,336 downwards.
CAGGCGCGCCGAACGCCGGTCGTTCGCCGGAAAATCCTCCACCACCTCCACGCCCGGTCCGGCCAGGTCGGAGAATGCGCCGGCGCCAGCAAAGATCACCCACTCCACCGCCGGTTCCTGGCGCCGCGCCTCGGCAATGAAGGCGCGGAACAGCGTCGTCAGGCCCGTACGCCGCGTCGGATGCTCGCAGAGGAAACTGAACGCGAGTTTCATAGGCGGCGGTAGATTTCCTCCCAGCGCAGCGCCACCTCGGCTGCGCGTCGCGCGGTGCGCCGCACCGCCGCGCGATCCAAGCCGGCCCAGTCCCGCGTCCGGACGCGCTCGGTTATCGCCGCAGCCAGGCTGGCCGCGTCGCCGCTGCGGAAGAGCCAGCCGTTGTGCCCGGGCCGCACCAGGTCCGCCGGACCGCCCGAATCGGCGGCCAGCGCCGCCACCCCGGCGGCCCAGGCTTCCTGGAGAATCATCGAGTACGGCTCTTGGTCCGAGGAAACGACCACGAGATCGACGGCACTGAGCAGGCGGCGCGACGAAGGCTCCTGTCCCCGCCACGTGACCTGCCCCGTGAGTCCCAGCCGTTCCGTTTGCGCGCGGAGCTCCGCGGCGCAGCGGATCGAGTCGGCGTCGTCGTTGGCCGCGCCGATGTGCTCGAAGCTCACCTGGGCGCGGACCTCGGGCGGCAGCGCGGCGAGCGCCGCTAAAACTAGGTCCCAGCGCTTCCATCGCACCAGCATCCCGGCCCCGCCAAGGCGCAAGCGGTCGGGGATGGGCGCGGGCGGTGTGACCAGGAAATCGTCCTCGGTCACTCCGCCCGGCAGGCACTGGTCCCAGCCGCTGCCGGGCACGCCGTAGTAGGCGCGCATGGCCGGGGTGAGCCAGTGGAGCCGCGGCCCGAGTCGGCGCGCCGCCCAGCGGTAGAACCAGCGCTGCCGGCCGTAGCAGTGCACGCTCGCCACGACCCGGGACTCGCCCCAGCGGCGGAGCCACAGCGCGACGAGGAGGCCGGCGCGCGAATGGCCGTGAAACACGCGGTCGGTCGATTCGCGGAGCCAGGCCTGCGCCGCGCGGGCGACCGCGCGTGCGCGCCAGACCTCGCGCCAGCCGATCCGCTCGCCCTCGATTGCCGGGCCGCGCCAGATCTCCAACCCGGCAGAATCCGCGGACGCGAAGTCGGGGGCCACGCCGTGCAGCATCCGGCCCCGTCCGCTGGCCTGCAGCGCGCGGAGCACTGCGACCACGCCGCCGCGCTCGGCGCGATACCCGGTGTAGTGCAGCACGGTGAACATGGGCGGACGCCCCGCATCCCTAAGTTCCCGCCCCGGAGAAAGACAGCCATTTCGGCGGCGCACTTCCGGCTCGCGACCCAAACCCCGGGCCAACCATAGTCCGGCGAGTGTCCTCCCCGCGCCAACCCCTGCAGAACATCCTCTGGCTGGTCGGCGAGCGCGCCGGGCGCGCAACCGTCACCGCGGTCGTGCTCGGCGTGGTGGCGCGCTATCTCGAGCCCGCGGGTTTCGGCCGGCTGAATTTCGCCGTCGTCGTCGTGACCATCGGCACCGCGCTCGCGACGCTCGGGCTCGAGGGCATCGTCGTGGACGAGCTGGTGAAGCGCCCGGGCCAGGCCGGCGCGGTCCTGGGCACGGCGATCCGCCTGCGCCTGCTCGGCGCGCTGGCGACCTACGGGCTGGTGGCCGGCGGTGCCGTCCTCGGGCTGTGGGGCTCGCCGTCCGACGCGATGCTGGTGCTCATCGTCGGCACGTTGCTCGTGTTCCAGCCGGCGGACGTCGTGGACCTATGGTTCCAGCGGCACCTCGACTCGCGCCGCACCGTCCTGGTGCGCTTCGCCGCGCTGGTGGGCGGCGGCGCGCTCAAGCTCGGGCTCGTTGCCGCCCACGCGCCGGTGGCCGCGTTCGCCTGGGCGCAGGCGGCCGACGTGGCGCTGGTCGCGGCGGGCCTGGGGTGGGCCGCCCGGCACAATCCCTACCCCAGCGGCGCCTGGACCTGGGACCCGGCCATCGCGCGGGCCCTATGGCAGCGCGGCGCGCCGCTCGCCGTCTCGACCGTGGCCGTGGCGCTGGCGATGCGGGCCGACCAGCTGCTGGTGCGGCACTGGCTCGGGGCGAGCGAGGCGGGCATCTATTTCGCCGCGAGCCGCCTGACCGAGGTGGCGCTGTTCGTCGGCAGCACGATGACGCTCAGTTTCTTTCCCGGCCTCTCGGCCAGCCACGCCGAGTCGCCCGAGGCCTACCGGGCGCGGCTGCAGCAGATGTTCGATGCCCTCACCGCGACCGGCTGGGCGGTGGCGGTCGGCTGCACGGTGCTCGGGCCACTGGTGGTCCGCGTCCTCTACGGCCCCGCCTACACCGGCGCCGCCGCCGTGCTGATGGTGCAGGGTTGGGCGTGCCTGTTCGCCTTCAGCGCCAACGCCCGGTGGCAGTACATCCTGCTTTCCGCCCCGACGATCCTGAATCTGGCGGCGGCGCTGATCCACCTGGCCGTGCTGGTGCTGCTGGCCCGCTGGCTCCTGCCCGCCTACGGCATCGTCGGCGCCGCCTGCGCCTGGCTCGCGGCCGTCGTGGCCAGCGGCTATCTCACCACCTGGCTCTTCCCGTCCCTGCGACCCTGCGGCCCGGTCCAGACCCGGGCGCTGCTGATCCCGGTTGCCCCGTCCCGGTGGCGCGCTTTACTCGCGCAATTCCGCTCCTGAGCCGCCCATGTCGCTGGACTATTCCGCGCAGTACGCCCTCTTCCATCCCGACACCCCGGGACACCGTCAAGGCCTGACCCTGCTGCACCACCGCATGCTGGCGTCCCGGCTCCCCGCGGACCGCGCCACGCCGATCCTCGATGTGGGCTGCGGCCGGGGCTATGTGATCGAGGATTTGCGGGCGCTCGGCTACACGCGGGTCAGCGGCATCGACATCGACGCCGGCCAGGCGGCCCACGCGCGGCAGCACGGGCTCGACGTCACGCACGTGACCCGGACCGAGGAATTCCTGGCTGCCCGGCCCGGCAGCTACGGCGCCATCCTGCTGCTCGACGTCCTCGAGCACGTGCCCCGCGCCGACCAGCCGGATTTCCTGCGCGCGATCAGCCGCAGCCTCGCGCCCGGCGGCCGGCTCATCTGCTCGGTGCCGAACGCCGCCAGCGGCATCGGCGGCTACTGGTTCCACAACGACTACACCCACCAGGCCAGCTTCACGGGCGACAGCCTGACGTTCCTGCTTTCCCAAACCGGCTTCACGAACGTGCGGTGCGGCGGCATCGAGCTATTCCCGCGACCGCGCTTCCTGTTCTGGCTGCCGACGCGGCGGTCCCTCGCGTGGTGGTTCCGGGTCTGCAGCCGCCTGCGGCGCCGCGTGGAGTTCATCGGCGAACTCGGCTGGGAGCGGGGCCGGAGCGTGACCCTCACCCCGAATCTGCTCGCGACGGCCGACCGGGCGCCGGCATGAAGGCGGCCGCCAGCTTCGACGTGTTCGACACGGTGGTGACGCGCGATTTCGCGCATCCCCGCGACCTGTTCGTGCACGTCGGCGCCCTCCTCCGAGCCGAGGGTGTCTCGGCGCTCGCACCGGAAGCCTACGCCTCCGCCCGGTGGCAGGCCGAGCTGACGGCCCGCCGCGAGTCCCCGGCCGTCGAGGTGACACTGGACGAGATTCTCGCGGTCCTCGCGCGCGCGCTGCGCTGGGACGCGTCCGCGATCGCGCGCGCCCGGGAGGTCGAGCTGGACACCGAGGCCCGCCACCTGCACGCGGTGCCGCGCGCGCAGCCGCTGCTCGCGGCGGCGCGTCGGTCGGCAAGCTCGCTGCTGTTCCTCTCCGACATGTACCTGCCGTCCGCGGTGCTTGGCGCCTGGCTCGAGCGCGAGGGCGTGATGCAGCCCGGCGACCGGCTGTTCATCTCCGGCGAGATTCGCGCCAATAAGAGCTCCGGCCGGATGTACGAGCAGGTGCGCGCGACCGCCGGGATAGCGTTTGACGGCTGGCATCATACCGGGGACCACCCGTTCGCCGACGTCGCCAAGCCGCGCGAACTGGGATTGACCGCGACCCATTTCAAGGACGTCCACCTCACGGCGCGCGAACGGCAGGCGCGGGGCACCCGCGGCGAATTCGCCCCACCGTGGCGCTCGCTCCTGGCCGGTTCGATGCGCCGGGCGCGCCTCGACCGGGTCCCCATCAACGATCGCGAGGCCGTGCTATGGGAAACCGGCACCGCGGTCGCGGGCCCGCTGTTCCACGGCTTCGTGCGCTGGACACTCGCGGAGGCCGAGCGGCGCGGACTCAAGCGACTCTATTTTCTCGCCCGGGACGGACAGATCTTCTGGCGGATCGCCCAACAGCTCCTGGCCGGCCGCCCGGCGGCGGTCGAGTGCCGCTACCTGTACGCGTCACGCCTGGTGTTCGCCGGGCCAGTCGAGCTCGGTTCGCCCGCGGCCCTGCGCTGGCTGGCAGCGCCCACCGGGCACTTCCATTCGCTGCGCCAGGCGCTGCTCCAACTCGGCCTCGACGAGGCGTGGGGACGCGCCCACCTGCCGGAACCGCTCGCCCAGCTCGACCCCGACGCGAACCTCGCGCCCGCCACGCGCGAGGCGCTCGCGGACTGGCTGCTCGAGCCGGGCCGGCGCCAGCTCCTGAACGACGCGGTGGCCGCCCGCTCCGCCCGAGCGCGGGCCTATCTCGAGTCCGAGGGACTGCGCGCCGGCGAGCCGGTCGGGCTCGTCGACGCCGGCTGGCTCGGCAGCATCCAGCGGAACCTCGAGCAGGTCCTCGGCGAACCCGGCCGGCCCGCGCCGCTCACGGGTTTCTACCTCGGGCTCATGCCTCCCGTGGACCCGCGACCTGCCGGCGAGATGTTCGGCTTCGCCAATCGCTTCGCCCCGATTCCGCTGGTGCGCGAGGAGTCGCACAAGGTGCTGATCGAGCTGATGGCCCAGAGCGACCACGGACAGGTCCTCAACTTCCGTGAGGCCCACGGGCGCTGGGAGCCCGTGCTCAATGCCGTCGGGCCGGTAAATCTCGGCGAGATCCGGCTGTTCCAAGACGCGATCCTCGCCTTCGCGCGACACGTCGAGGAAACCGCCGACACCGCCGCGGCCCCGGCGGAGGACTACGCCCGCGCGGTCATCGGGCTTTACCGCGACTTCCACGACCGCCCCACCGCGAGGGAAGTCCGGGTGTTCGGCTTTCTGCCGCATGCCGACCAGCTCTTCGAGCAGCGTCACGCCACGCTCTGCGCGGATTTCACGAGCGGCGGGCTGCTGCGCGCGCTGCGCGACTACCGCCTGCGTCCCCCGCACTGGTGGGTCGGCGGCCAGATCGCGTTGGGTCACGCCGGCCTGCTGCGGGCTTTCCGCGGCGCCAAGCGCGCGTGGTGGCGCCTGCGCGGTCGTGCGGAGTGAGCGCAGGCTCGGCCGGATTTGGCCACGAAGGACACCAAGGACACGAAGGGCACGAAGGGCGGAGAAATCCGGGTCGACGACGGGGTCAGCCGACCTTCGTGGGCTTCGTGATCTTTGGGGCGAGGCCCTAGTGCAGCTGGAGGTGGAGCGCCCGAACGGGTCCCTGCAGGAACATCCGGGTCACGTTGCTCCGGTCGGCGCCTGCGGCCCGCCACGCGCGCCAGGCCAGCCCCACGGCGGTGGCCAGGGCGCCAGGCGAACGGTTTGCTGCGAAGCTGCGGCGGGCATGGTAGGCCGCCTGCACGGAGAAACCCTCGGCGAGGAACCGTTCGGCAAACTCGCGGAGCATCGCGGACTCGCTCTTGCCGTCGGTATCCGCGGCGAGCCAACCGGTCCAGTCGGTCCCTTCGTCGCGACCAGCGCGGCGCCGCGCGGCCAGCAGGCGCACGACACAACGCTCGTGCGCGATCCGCGTCGCCTGCTCCACCGTGGTTTGGGCAGCGTGGTGCCGGTACTGCAGCAGCACCTCGGGCACGGCCGCCATCGCGCACCGCTCGGCGGCCCGCGCGAGGAAGTCGAAGTCGGCCGTGAACGTGAACGCGGCGCGGTACGGCAGCGCCGTGAAGATCTCGCGCCGGCCGGTGTACGCTGGTGTCACAACCGGAGCGGCGAACTCGGAATAGCGGCGCTGCGCCGCGGGCTCGACCAAGGCGAACTCGCGGGCAGTGACACGGCCGCTCGAGTCGATGGACTCCGCGAGCGACGAAACCAGACCAAGGCCGGGATCAGCCCGGAGCAGCGCAACCTGGCGATCCAGCCGGAGCGGAAGCATGACGTCGTCATGGTCGAGCAGCGCGAGGAATTCGCTGCTCGCGGCGGCCACGCCGGCATTGTGTCCCGCGGGAATCCCTTGATTTGCGGCCAGCGGCACAATCCGCACCCGCGGGTCGCGGCCGGCAGGGCCGAGATCCTCCGGCTTCAATCCGGCGCCATTGTCGACCAGCACCAACTCCAGGTCGGCCAGCGACTGCGCCAGCACGCTCGCCACGGCGTCGCGCAAGTACGGCGTGACGCGGTGGGTGACCATCAGGACGGAGACGATGGGCATGGCGGCGGGACGGGGACGGGGGGAACGTTCAACGCTCCACGCGTGGCGCTCAACGTTCAAGTGGCGTCCGGGCCCGCTTTCGACCTTCGACTTGCGGCCTTCGACTCCAATCCGCTCCCGGCCTTTTCGCTGGAGCGCGCCGGGGAACACTGCCAATACCTGTGACCGCTTCTCCATGCCCCTGACACCCGCCTGGCGCATCCGCCTATTCACGACCGTGGCGGCCGTGGTGGCGGTCTGGATGGGAGTGGCGATCGCCCAGGGCGAGTCGCTGCCGGCGCTGGTGGCGGCGGTGCTGCTCGGATTCGCGATCACGCCGTGGCTGCGGCTGCCGCTGGGGTCGGTGCTCCTCGGCGCGGTGGTGTTCGGCTACATCGTCGGCAACCGCGGCTTCGCGCAGATCACCCTGACGCCGACGCTGCCGATCCTGCCGGCGGAGGGCGTGCTGGCGCTGGCGGGGTTGCTGTTCGGCTTCCAGTGCGCGTGGCGGCGCGAGCTGCCGTTCCGGCGCGACGTGCTGAATGTGGCGCTGCTGCTGTGGATCTGCCTCGGGGCGCTGCGCATCGTGATCGACGTGCGGAGCTACGGCCTGGTCGCGCTGCGCGACTTTGCGACGGTGTACTACGCGGGGTTCTTCTATCTCGCGCAGGAATCCGCGCGGAACCCGGCGTCGCGCCGGTTTCTCGTCAACACGCTCATGATCGCCTGCGTGGTGCTCCTGCCGGTGTCGCTCCTGTTCAACCGCTACCCCGAGCTGTTCATGGAGACGCTCGCGATCCGGGGCATCCCGGTGATCTACTTCAAGGGCGACCTGGTAGGCACGTTCCTCGCGATCGGCTCGGTGATGCTCTTCATGCGCTATGAGGCCGGCGGCCGCTGGTGGAACGCGGCGTTGAGCATCGGGCTGGCCGGCGCGGTGCTGGCGACGACCAACCGCGCGTCGATGCTGGGCCTGACGATCGCGGCGACTTGGCTGCTGGCGGGACGGCGCTGGCGCTACGCGGTCACGCTGGCGGGCTGCGGCGCCCTGGCCTCCGCGCTGATCCTGCTCGGGGCGGTGGCGCTCAACCAGCCCATCGAAAAAACCCCGGTGTACGGCGTGTACGAGCGGGCGATGTCGCTCGTCGATTTCTCGGGCCAGCGCACCTACCTCAGCGCGGACAGCGCCAGCAAGGGCGACAACAACCAGTTCCGGCGCGTCTGGTGGGGCGCCGTGATCGACGAGACCATCGAGGGCAACCCGTGGGTCGGCCTCGGCTTCGGCTCGGACCTCGCGGAGCGGTTCGTCCGCGAGTACTACGCCGACAGCCCGGAGGAGTTTTCCACCCGCAGCCCGCACAACATCCTCCTGACGGTGTTCGCCCGCATGGGGCTGGTGGGACTGCTGGGCTTCCTGGTCGTGCTCGGCGTGGCGGCGGTCCGCACGTGGCGGTCGCTGCGCGGCGCCCCGCTGGACGCGGGACTGTGGTGCAGCACCTGGATCATGCTGGCCAGCGCCTGCCTCGGCGTGGTGCTCGAGGGCCCGATGGGAGCCGTGGTGTTCTGGATCATCCTGGGCGTGGCCTCGACGCCAGCGGAACCAGAAGTGACGAGTGACCAGGGGCGAGTGACGAGGGACGGTTTGCCGGTGGTGGGGCGGGAGTGACTTCGGCGTTCGGCGTGCGACGTTCGAAGTTGGGCGTTCGATCGGATCCTCGGCCCTTCGGCGTCCGATGTTCGGTGTTCGATGTTCGATGTTCGCCCGGCACCCTGTCTCCCGCACACTTGCGCCGGGGCCGGGAAGCCTGCTTAGTCGGGACCCGTGAATCTGCCGTCGCCCACCGACTACAT
>CAYYGV010000067.1:0-20416 GCA_964471615.1 uncultured Opitutaceae bacterium | reverse complement strand
TGGGCGACTATTTCCGCCACTGGATCAACATGCAGCGGAACCTCTCGGAGACGCCGCGCATTTTCCACGTGAACTGGTTCCGGAAGGACAAGGACGGCAAGTTCATGTGGCCCGGGTTCTCGGAGAACATGCGCGTGCTCAAGTGGGTGGTCGACCGCGCCCGCGGCGGCGGCCGGGCCAAGGAGACGCCGATCGGCTGGATGCCCCGCTACGAGGATCTCGACTGGGAGGGTATGGACTTCTCGCGCGAGCGCTTCGAGGAACTCCAGGCCTTCGACCGCAGCCTCTGGCGCGCCGAGGTCCTGGGTCACGAGGAGCTCTTCATCGACCTCCACGCCCACCTGCCCAAGGAGCTGCTGTTTGAGCGCGAGCTGCTGATCTGCCGGATGTAGGGCAGATTTTTGTGGTGGAACGAATCCGGCGGTGCGGGTTCAGATTATCTGACATGTACCGCCGGTTCCTCCTCCTTTGCCTGGCCCTGCTGGCCGCCGTCCGCGTCGCGCACGCGGAGGAACTCCCGTCGCCGCCGTCCAACGACGCCGGGGTGCCGCCTCTGCTGTTCGACGCCCTGGCCAAGGTCGCGCAGAATTTCGACCGCTGGGCCTACACCGAGACGCTCCAGGTGATGGACGACAAGGGGAAGAAGAAGCACGAGGCCGTCGTGCGCTTCGACCCGTCGAAATCCTACGCCGAGCAGTACCAGCCGCTCTCCATCAACGGGAAGCCGCCAACCGAGAAGCAGCTGAAGGAATACCGCAAGCGCGGCGAGAAACGCGGCGAGAAACTCATGAAGCAGGAGGCCGAGGGGAAGACGCCCGGCAGCGAGGTGCCGCGCTTCAACATCAACGGCGGCTCCGCCTCGATCGACCTCGGCCGTGCCACGGTCGTTGCGGAGGACGAGCACTCAGTGACGTACGAGGTGCCGCTGAAGAACGACGACCGCGCGACGATTCCCGTCGATCAATTCCAGCTGCTCGGTCGGGTGAACCGGACGACCCACGCCTTCGAGAATGTCTCGCTGCGCCTGAAGGGCGCGATCCGGATGAAGCTCATCATCAAGATCAAGAGCGGCGAGGCCAGCGTGGACTTCGGTCCGGTCGATGCCACGCACGCTCCGGTCGTGAAGAGCCTGACCGGCGAGGCCACGGCGTCGGTCCTCTTCCTCAAGTTCGGCGGCACCGTCGACGTGAAGCGCGGCGACTTCAAGCGCGTGAAGCCCTACGGTGAACGCTTCGGCGTGAAGATCGGGCCGCTCAAGGCGCTGGACTTCTGAGCGGGTCGGCCGCCTTGGCTTCGCGTCCTTCGCGAGCGTGGCGGTGATAATGGCCCGGATCCGATCCGGTTCACCGCCAAGCCCGCGAAGGGCGCGAAGCCCGGACCGCGGTGGGCCAGGCTTCGTGCCTCCGGGGAATTACTTGGTTTCTTCCGGGGGCGTGAAGCCGCGGCGGAGGACGTTCTCGGCGACGAGACGCGGGAACAGGAAGTTCTCGAGATACTCGCGCCCGCCCGCCTTGGTGCCGCCGCCGGACATCTTGAAGCCACCGAAGGGGTGACGCTCGACGATGGCGCCGGTGCAGCCGCGGTTGAGGTAGAGATTGCCGACGATCATCTCCTGCTGCGCGCGCTCGAGGGCGCGCGGGCTGCGGGAGAAGAACCCGGCGGTGAGCGCGTAGTCGCAGGCGTTCACCATCGCGAACGCCTCGTCGAGGTCCTTGGCCTTCAGGATGGCGAGGACCGGCCCGAAGATCTCTTCCTGGACGATGGTGTGCTCGACTTTGCAGCCGGTGAACACGGTCGGGGGCACGTAATAGCCGCCGGACGCGACGACCTCGGATGGCAACTGGGCCTGCCAGGCGAGGTGGCTCTGTTTCTTGCCCTGCTCGATGTAGCCGAGGATGGTCTTCTGCGCGGCCTCATCGATCACCGGGTTCACCACGGTGCCGGGGTGGGTGGGGTCGCCGACCGGGATGCTCGGGCAGGCGGAGAGGAAGCGCTCGACGAAGCGGTCGTACACGCCCTCGAGGACGATGAGGCGCGACAGGGCCGAGCATTTCTGGCCGGCGTAGCCGAACGCGCTGTAGAGCGCGGCCGGGATCGCCTCGTCGAGGTCGGCGTCGTTGTCGATCACCATGGCGTTCTTGCCGCCCATCTCGCACACGACCTTCTTGAGGTTGAGCTGGCCCGGGTGGGTCTTGCCGGCCTCCTCCCAGATGCCGCAGCCCACCGAGCGCGAGCCGGTGAACGCGATGAAGTCGATCTTCGGGTGCGCCACGAGGTGCGCGCCGGCGTCGGCGCCGGAGCACGGCAGATAGTGCAGCGCGCCGGCAGGCACGCCGGCCGCCGACATGATCTCCATCAGCATCGCGCCGATGATCGACGTCTGGCGCGCGGGTTTGATGATGACGCAGTTGCCGGCCACGAGCGGCGCGACCGTGAGGCCGGTGAGGATCGCGAGCGGGAAGTTCCACGGCGCTACCGCGACGCCGACGCCGCGCGGCGTCCAGAACTGGGTGCAATGCTCGCCCGGCACGGACTGCGTGACGACGGGCTTGGCCATGCGCTGCATTTCGACGGCGTAGAACCGCAGGAAGTCGATGGCCTCGGACACGTCGCCGTCGGCCTCCACCCACGGCTTGCCGGCCTCGAGGATGAGCAGCGAGTTCAACTCGAGGCGGCGGGATTCCATGAGGTCCGCGGCGCGTAGCAGCATGGCGGCGCGGTCGGCGACGGGCGTTGCGCGCCACTTCGGGAAGAAGGCAACCGAGGCCGTGACGGCGTCGTCGGCGTCCTGCACGGTGCCCTTGGCCCAGTAGCCCACGACCTGTTGCGGGCGGGCGGGATTGACGGACGGGAGGAACGGCCGGTCGCTGACCTTGCGGCCGTTGATCACGAGCGGCCACTTCTTGCCGAGCTGGCTGGACTCGTACTGGGCCAGGGCCCGGCGCTGCTTCTCGCGGTTGGCCGCGAGCGAGAAATCGGTGTTGGCGGCGTTGACGAACGCGCCGGTCGGTACGGGCCGGCGGGCAAGGGGCTCGGGCGCGGCGGCGATGGCGTCAGCCGGGTTGCCGAGCAGCTGCTCCTTCGAGGCCTCGCCCATGTTCTTGATGCGGAGGAAGCCCTCGTTGGAGGTGTTCTCGAGGAGCCGGCGGACCAGGTAGGCCATGCCCGGGAGCAGCTCGCCGATGGCGCAGTATTCGCGGACGCGGTGGCCCATCTTGAGCAGCGAGAGCTTGAGCTCGTCGGCCATGCCGAAGAGCGCCTGGAACTCGTAGGCGCGCGGATCGATGCCGAGCCGCTCGGCCTGCGCAATCGCGTGCGCGACCGAGCGCACGTTGTGCGACGCGAAGTTGGGGGTGATGAGATCGATGTTCTCGAGGAGAAACACCGTGAGCTTCTCGTAGTTGGCGTCGGACTCCGGCTTCCGCTGCCAGACCGGGATCGGCCAGCCGCGCTGCTGCGCGAGGATGGTCTCGTAGTCCCAGTAGGCACCCTTCACGAGGCGGACATTCAGCGGGCGGCGATGCTGCCGGGCCCAGGCGACCAGGTCGCGCAGGTCGGCCTCGCAGTCGCGCAGGTAGGCCTGCATGGCGATGCCGATGGCGGGCTGTTCCGTGAACTCTGGCTCCTCGAAGATCGACTTGAAGAGCGCGAGCGTGAGGTCCTTCAGCTTGTAGCTCTCCATGTCGAAGTTGACCAGCGCGCCGACTTCCTTGGCGCGGCGGAGGATCGGGCGGAGCCGCTCCTTCAGCGCGTTGATGGAGCCCTCGGGATCGGCCGGGTGCACGTCGGGCGTGAGCGCCGAAATCTTCACGGAAAGATTGAGCCGCGGCAGGGGCCCCTTCGGCCCGAGGTCGGAAAACGCCGGCGTCGGCTCCGCGGCGAAGTATTTCGAGACCGAGTCGAGCACCTCGAGATTGCGGCGCAGAAACACGTCGGCCTCGGCGTCGGAGACCACGGTCTCGCCCAGGAGGTCGATGGTGGTGGCGAGCCCGAGCTTGGCGTTGCGCTTGATCTGCTTGATCAGATCGTCGCCGGTTTCGCCCGCGACGAACTGGCCAGCCATGTCCACAACCTGCGCCTTGACCGGTCCCGCGACCAGGGCGGGGGCGAAGGACGAGGCGGCGAGTCCGGCTTTGAGGGCCGGGTTGAGGGCCACAGCCTGGTCGCCGAGGTACTCCTGGAGATGGCGGACGATCTCGGCCGACGAGTTGAGCGAGGGCAGGACGTCGACGAAGCGGAAGAGCTGGGTTTTGAAGACCGGGTCCTTCATGGACCACTCCATGATCCGGGCGTAGGCCCCTTTCTTGGAGAACAGCGCCGGCGGGGGCTGCTGGTCCATTAGAGTGAAGAGCTGTTCGCCCTTGGAGCGGACGGCGGACTCGATCTTGGGGTCGGGGGCTAGGAAAGAAGCCATGGGAGAACCTTTTCCCCGATTCTCTCCGGGGGCCCGGAATAGGCAAGGGTCGCACCCTACTCCAAATGGAGCAATACGACCCCTAATCCGTGGCGTAAGCGCATGGCGTGGACGGGCTCCCGCGATTGGCCCGGTCGGGGCCTTAATAGGCTGAACGGCTTATGCGCTCGCTCCCGGCGCGATGGTCCGGCAAGGGTGAATTCCTGCGACTTTCCGGCCGGGGCCGTGTTTTGGGCATGAACGATGAACCTCCAGTGCAAACACCACCCACGGGGCTGATCCCTCCGGCTGACTTCACCACGTTCATGCGCGCCTATCAGGATATGGTCTATTCCACGGCGGTCCGACTCGTGAAAAACGAGGCGCAGGCCGAGGACATTTCCCAGGAAGTGTTTCTCAAGGCGCATGAGCATTACGACCGCTTGGCTTCGAGCCCGACGGCCGGCGGCTGGTTGAAGACCGTGGCGACCAACCTGTCGCTCAACCACCTGTCGCGCTACCGGAACCGGTGGCGCTTCTTTTCCGAGTTTCGGCGCGATGATGCCGGGGATGACGAGCCGGAGGTCGAGTTTGCGGCGCCGGACACGTTCTTCGCCGGGGTCGATGCGGAGGACCGCCGCACGCTCGTCGAGCAGGCGCTCGCGAAGCTCCCCGAGCACCAGCGCGTGCCGCTCGTGCTGTTCCACTTCGAGGACATGCCCTACGACGAGATCGCGCGGAAGCTCCGCGTGTCGCTCGCGAAGGTGAAGACCGACATCCTGCGCGCCCGGGCCGCCCTCGCCCAGATTCTCGCGCGCCACGCCAAGCACCATGATGAGATCAACCGCTGACCGCCATGAATCCCTCTCCTGAAAAACTCGAAAAGCTGATCCATGAGACGCTGCGGTCGCTGCCGGCCCACCGGGCCCCGCGCTCGCTCGAGGCCCGGGTGCTCGCCGCGCTCGAGGCCCAGGCCGCGCGGCCGTGGTACCGCCAGTCGTTCGGGCGGTGGCCGATGGCCGCCCGGGTCGCGTTCGTGCTCCTCTCCGCCGGCCTCGCGAAGGTCGTGCTGATGGCCACCGTCTGGGCAATGGCCGGCTTTGACAGCTCGGAGGTGTCCAACGCTTTCAGCGGCCAGGTCGCCTGGATCGAGTCGGCGGCGGCGGCGGTGGACCACCTCGTCGCTTTCGCCGGCGCCGTCTATCGGGGCATCCCGCCGCTCTGGTTCTACGGCGGCATCGCCTTCGTCGCCACCATGTACCTCGCCCTGTTCGGGATCGGCGCCGCCGCCTACCGCACCCTCTACGTCAACCGCTAGTTCAATCCTCCCTTCGCCATGAAAAACTACCCCCGCAATCTTTTCCTGAGCGCGGCCATCGCCCTTAGCCTGGCTGGCACGCTGCTCGCCTTCGCGCAGGAAAATCCGCCCGCGCCCCCGGCGGCCGAACCCAAGGCCGCGCCAGCCGGGGAGCAGAAGTCCCCGCCGGCTCCGGTCGCGCCTGTGCCGGACCAGACGCCGGCGACCGTGACTCCCCCGGCCGCGCCAGCCCCGGCGGCCGTGCCCGCAACCCCCGAGCCGTCGGCGCCCACCCCGGCCCCGGCAGCCGTAGAAACCCCGGCGCCCGAAAAGCCGGCCGCCGAGGCCGCGACCCCTGCTCCGACGGAGCCCGCGCTGCGCCGACTCGACGAGCCGACCAAGCCGGACGCCAAGAAGCCCGCGAAGGGCCACGGGAAGCTGAAGCGCCAGCATGGACCTTCCACCGGCAACGAGGTCGTCCATTTCGGCAGCGACGCGACCCTCGCGAAGGACCAGGTCGCTGACGCGGTGGTCTCGATCATCGGCAACTCCACCGCGGAAGGTAAGGTCACCGACTCGGTGGTTTCCGTCCTCGGCAATTCCCGCGCGACCGGTCCGGTCGACGGCGCCGTGGTGGCCGTGCTGGGCAATGTCTACGTCAACGGCAAGGTCGGCGACTCCGTCGTCGCGGTCCTCGGCAATGTCGAGCTCGGGCCTGATGCCGACGTGAGCGACGACATCGTGGCGATCGGCGGCCGGGTCATCCGGGACCCGAAGGCGACGATCCACGGCGAGATTCACAACGTTTCCTTCGGCGGGGTCTTCTCGGACCTCGACTGGCTGCACGCGTGGTTCACCAAGTGCGTGCTGTACGGCCGGCTGCTGGCTTTTGGCCCGAACCTGATGTGGGCCTGGGGCATCGCGTTCGGCTTCCTGATCTTCTACGTCGTGCTGACGCTCCTCTTCGGCCGCGCCGTCGAGAAGTGCGCGGAAACGCTGGAGGAGCGCCCCGGCTACTCGATCCTCTCCGCGCTGCTCACGGTCCTGCTCGGGCCGCTGGTCGTGATCATCCTCGCGCTGACGGGCGTCGGCCTGGTGGTCGTGCCGTTCATCGGCGTGGGCCTCTTCGTGGCCGGGCTCTTCGGCAAGGCCGTGATGCTCGCCTGGCTGGGTCGGCGCGTGACGAAGCTGGTCGGGATCCAGAGTATCGCGCTCGCCGTGCTGATCGGCGGTGTGATCGTCATGTTCCTCTACACGGTCCCGGTCCTCGCCCTGGTGATCTACAAGCTCTTCGGCTGGATCGGCCTCGGCGTGGTGGTCTATGCGATCATCCTGAAGTTCAAGCGCGAGCGGGCCGCGACGCCGCCGGTCACTCCTGGCTCGATCCCGCCCGCCATGCCGGGCGCGGATCTCGCGGCGGCCGGTCTCGTGACCCCGGTGGTGTCCGCCGCGGCCTCCCTGCCGCGGGCCGGGTTCTGGATCCGGATCGCGGCCCTGCTGCTGGATGTGATCCTGCTCGGCATCCTCTTCGGCATCCTGCACGCCTCGGGGAAGCTCTTCCTGGTGACCATGGCCGCGTACGGCGCCTGCATGTGGCGGCTGCGGGGCACGACCATCGGCGGCATCGTCTGCGGCCTGAAGGTGGTGCGGCTCGATGACCGCGAGGTCGACTGGGCGACAGCCATCGTGCGGGCCCTCGGGTGCTTCCTCTCGTTCGTCGTGCTCGGCCTGGGTTTCATCTGGGTCGCCTTCGACGACGGCAGGCAGTCGTGGCACGACAAGATCGCCGGCACGACCGTGGTGCAGGTGCCGAAGGGCGTCTCGCTGCTGTAGCACGCTCCCGTCCGCTTCCCGGTTTCACCAAGGCAGGGCCTGGCGCCCTGCCTTTTCGTTTGCCGAATCCGGCGTGGATGGCCTACAGCCATCGGCATGGCGAAACCACTCGTCGGGATCATCATGGGCAGCACGTCGGACTGGGAGACGATGCAGCACGCCGCCGCCCAGCTTGCGGCCCTGGGCGTGCCGTTCGAAAAGCGGGTCGTCTCCGCGCATCGCACCCCGCGGCTCATGGTCCGGTACGCCGAACAGGCCGAACGGCGCGGGCTGAAGCTCATCATCGCCGGCGCCGGCGGCGCCGCCCACCTGCCGGGCATGACCGCGTCCCTGACCACCCTGCCCGTGTTGGGCGTGCCGGTGGAGTCAAAGGCGCTCAAGGGCCTCGATTCGCTCCTCTCGATCGCCCAGATGCCGGGCGGCGTGCCGGTCGCGACCTTCGCGGTTGGCAAGGCCGGCGCGATCAATGCCGCGCTGTTCGCCGCCTCGTTGCTGGCGCAGGGCGATCCCCGGACGCGTCAGGCGTGGCGCAAGTTTCGCGCCGACCAGACGGCCAAGGTGCTCAAGGCGCGCCTGCCGTAGGCGCGCCCGCATTTCGGGTTTGTCCTCCGCCGCTCCGACCCGCTTCGTGGAGGGAAAATGATCCTCCCCGGAAAGACCATTGGCGTACTCGGCGGCGGCCAGCTCGGCCGGATGCTCGCGCAGGCGGCGACCCGCATGGGCTACCGCGTGCACGTCTTCGAGCCTCAGCCGCACTGCCCGGCCGGAGCCGTGGCGCATCGCGAGGTGAACGCCGCGTACGAGGACGTCGCGGCGCTGTCGGCGTTAGCGCGGGAGTGTGACGTGGTCACCTACGAGTTCGAGAACGTGCCGGCCGGCCCGCTGAAGCAGATCGCGGAACTGACGCAGCTGCTTCCGCACTGGAGCGTGCTGGAAACTGCCCAGAACCGCTCGCGCGAGAAACGTTGGCTGCGGGAGCAGGGCATCCCGCATGCGCCGTTTGTTGAGGTGCCTCCGGGCGGCGACCTCGTGGGCGCGATCAAGTCGGTCGGCGTGCCGTGCGTCGCGAAAACCGCGAGCTTCGGCTACGACGGCAAGGGCCAGGTCAAGGTCCGCACCGAGACCGACGTGATGTCGGCCCAGGTGATGTTTCGCGGCCTGCCCGCGGTGGTGGAGCAGTTCATCCCGTTTGCCTGCGAGGTATCCGCGGTCGTCGCCCGCTCAGCTGACGGCGAGATCCGCGTCTTTCCCGTCGCGGAGAACATCCACACGAACCACATCCTTGATTTCTCGATCGTGCCGGCCCGGGTGCCGGCCGAGGTCATCGCCCGCACCGAGGTGCTGGCGCGGCGGATCGCGACGGCGATCGGGCTCGTCGGGGTGATGGGCGTCGAGTGCTTCGTGAAGCAGGACGGCGAAGTGCTCGTGAACGAACTCGCCCCACGCACGCACAACAGCGGGCATTACACGATGGATGCGTGCGCCACCTCCCAGTTCGAGCAGCAGGTCCGCGCGATCTGCGGGCTGCCCCTCGGCGACCCGACGCTGATCTCACCGGCCGTGATGGTGAACATCCTGGGCGACGCGTGGGAAAACGGGGAACCCAAGTGGGACCAACTCCTCGCCGAACCTTCGGCGCGGCTGCACCTCTATGGGAAAGCCGAGGCGCGGCCCGGTCGGAAGATGGGACACTTCACCGTGCTGGCGCGGGATGCCGAGACGGCGCTGGCCAAGGCGCGTGAACTAAAGGAGCGGCTCTAGCTGCCGCCGTCAGGGTTTCTTCTGCTCCTTCGCCAGCGGCGTCGGCTGGTCGGGCGCGCCGGTGTCCATGACGTATTTCCACGAGCCATCCGCCTGACGTTTCCAGATGGTGAGGAACCATCCGGTGTGAACCGACTC
The DNA here is from genome assembly GCA_964471615.1 of uncultured Opitutaceae bacterium. Classification (GTDB taxonomy): domain Bacteria; phylum Verrucomicrobiota; class Verrucomicrobiia; order Opitutales; family Opitutaceae; genus Opi-474. The sequence continues at coordinate 10,994 of CAYYGV010000067.1, read as the reverse complement.
CTTGCCGCCTGGCACCTGTCGACGGGATTCGTAGCGTCCATAATTGTAGCCGAGCGTGCCGTCGTCGGAAACATCGGTGAACGTGGCCGACCACGTCAGCGTCGCGCCCGGCTGGTCGGGGCCAATCCGGGCCCGCACGGCCTCGAGCCCGCGGTACTTGCGCGGATCGGTGTCGATGAACGAGACGTCCGGGGCGGCGAAGTGCTCAAACGCGGCGCGAATCCCGCGCTCCTTTGCCATCGTGCAGAACGCGTCCTCCATCCGCGCCACCTCCTGTTTCAACTGCTCCTTGTCCGGAGGAGCGGAGCGGAGCGGGGAGACCAGGGCGACCGAGGCGACAAGCGCGGCGAGGAAGATTTTCATGGATAGGATGGGAGGATGACTGGCGGTCGATGATCGGCGAACACTTCGCGACGAGCGGCAGGACTGCGAGTCTGGTGGCGGGAATGGCACGTTGCGCGGCGTCACGTTAGGGCCGGAAGAACGGTGCCCCGGCACTCTCCAAGGCCGATGCGCACAAACCCGGGGCGCTCCGCGTGGCCGCGCAGGATGACCTCGTCCCCGTCCTCGAGGAAGCGGCGCGATTCCCCGTTCGGCAGCTGCAGTGGCTCCGCGCCGCGGCGGGTGATTTCCAGCAGGCAACCCAGCGAGGAGCGATCCGGGCCGGAGACCGTTCCACTGCCGAGCACATCACCGGACTGGAGCTCGCAGCCATTGCTGGCGTGGTGCGCCGCCAATTGGGCGAGGGTCCAATACATGGACGAGAAGCTTCCGCGCGACAGGCGATGCGGCCGGCGCCCTTCGCGCCGCATGGCCGGCGTCAGCAGTTCGACTTCCAGCGTCACGTCGAGTCCCCCCTGAGCCTGGTCGGCTGCATCTAGCAGGTAGGGCAGCGGAGCCGGAGCGCCGGCGGGACGGCCGGAAGCCGGGACCCGGAAGGGCGCCAGGGCTTCGAGCGTAACGATCCACGGTGAAAGCGAGGTGGCGAAGTTCTTGGCGAGAAACGGGCCCAGCGGCTGGTATTCCCACGCCTGAATGTCGCGGGCCGACCAGTCATTCAGCAAACCGACCCCGAACAGGCTGCGCCCGGCCTCGGTCACCGTCAGGGTTGAACCGAGCGGATTGCCCGTGCCGACGTAGGCGGCCAACTCCAGCTCGTAGTCGAGACCGCGGGTGGGCTGGTAGGCCGGAGCCGCGGCGTCGGCGGGCTTGACCTGACCCTTGGGACGGCGGATCGACGTGCCGCTGGGAACCAGGGTGGAGGTCCGGCCGTGGTAACCGATCGGTACCCACGGGTAGTTCGGCAGGAGCGGCTGGTCGGGACGGAAAAGCGCACCCACGTTGGTCGCGTGGTGGATCGAGGCGTAGAAATCCGTGTAGCCCCCGACGCGGGCCGGCAGCTGCATCGAGACGGCAGGCATCGGGACCAGATGACGGCGAACCAGATCGCGGGACTTCTCAGCCGGGTTGGAATCGGCTCCGAGCAACTTGCTCAGACGCTGGCGCAGGGCGGACCAGACCTCGGGCCCGGCGGCCATGAGGAGGTTGAGATGGTCTGCCTGGACGGCGCCACTGCAGTCTGGCGGGAGAAGGCCGGCGGCGGCGGCCGAGCCGAGATCGAGGATCTGGTCGCCGATCGCGGTTCCAATGCGGGCCCGATCCCCTGTGGAGGTGGAAAAGACGCCGAAAGGAAGATTCTGCAGCGGAAAATCCGAGGCGGGGACACAGGCCGACTCAATCCAACTCCGACGCGCTGGGTCGTGGCTAATATTCAGCTCAGCCATCATGCGGAAAAAGAAAGGGGTAACGAAGCGGGCCGGCGAACCGGGACCGGACCGGCCGCCTCCGGAATCGGAAGCTTCCATAATCCAACCGCGAGGCGAGCAAAACCCCGCGTGGTAATAAAACACGTATTACGCCGAGCGGCCTAAGGCGAACTAGGGCGAACTAAGTTGGATCATGATTCGATGGCGTGAAAACTGGCCCCGCTGATTGCCGCCGGAGCACGAGAAGGCTGGCCCGCGGGCCAAGAAATTCATCACCGCATAGCCCATCTAGCTTACTCACCGGCACCCGAGATGAAGCACTGTCATAAGCCGTTGAACGGCCCAGCAGGAGCGACAAAGCTCCATTCAGGTGAAGAAAACTAATCGGGTTGGTAAGTTTTTTGGTTACGCATCATATTCTTTTATAAAGATTAGTACCATTTTCCTTAAGTTTGTAAAAACGTGTTCATCTCAATAGCCTTGCGCGTCTGGCGCACCATTTGCTTATTTCGCCGCAAGCAAACGCGGCGCAAGCCGCTTCGCGAACTACCACGCAATACCATTAACTACCTAACTATGAACATCCGCATGCGGAAGTTTATCGGGCTGCGCTTTCTCCTGACCGGAGTAATCGCTGGCCTTATCGCGATCACGGGGGCGAAGGCCCAGGCCGTGGCCACGACCACCAATCCTGACGACAAGGATAAGGTGCAGAAGCTGGAGAAGTACGTCGTCACCGGTTCCTACATCCCCCAGGGTGAGACCGCGTTCACGGCCGGCGTTTCGCCGGTTGTGAAGATCGACCGCAAGGCGATCGACGAGTCGGGCCTGAGCACCACGTCGGAACTCCTCCAGAAACTGTCCATCTCGAACGGTGGCGCGGTTCCGGTGTCGAACAACGCGACGGGCTTCACCCCGGCTGCGACGTCGATCTCGCTCCGCGGTCTCGGTGCTGAGGCGACCCTCGTCCTCATCAACGGCCGCCGCGTCGCCAACTATCCAGTTGGCAACGGTGGCACGACTGCCTTCGTCGACCTCAACTCCATCCCGCTTGCCGCGGTTGATACGGTTGAAGTTCTAAAGGACGGAGCTTCGGCTATTTACGGCGCTGACGCCGTGGCTGGCGTGGTGAACATCAAGATGCGCCGCGGCATCGATGGCACTGAGGCGATGGTGGTTTATGGTAACACCACCAACAAGGACTCGTCCGAGATCACGGCTGCCATCGTCACTGGTGCGCAGACGGACAAGGCGAGCGCCCTGGTCGGCTTCAACTACTTCAAGAAGAATGCCATCTTCAATAAGGACCGCTCCTACTCGGAGATTCCTCCGTTCCTGAGTTCGAACTCCAGCCCGCTCAATCTCCAGATCAGCCGCGCGGCCGCTCTGGACGCGGGTGTCCCGGCCAGCCAACTCCCGGCCACTGGGGCTTCGTTCTACGCCAAATCCCCGGCCAACACGAGCAACACCGGCACCACGCCGGCGACGGGCTTCACCTATACCTCGGGCCGCTCGTCCGCGTTCAACTTCAACGAATTCTCGATGTCGTATCCGCGGCGCGACAGCCGCGGCATGTTCGCCTATGCCGAGCGCAAGGTTTTCGGCACGGACAACATCAAGGCCTACGTTGACACGACCTACCAGAACGCGGTCACCGAGAACCAGCTCGCGCCTTCGGCCACGGGTAACTTCACCACGGCCGGCGCCACCGAGCTCGTGATTCCGGCCCGCACGGCCAGCCCGCTCCCGACCGTTGACGGTCGCGCCCGCGCGGCGGTCGCCGGGGCCTACAATCCGTTCAACCCGTTCAATATTGATATCACCGGCGGCACTCGCGCCCGTCTGGCGGAATTCGGCAATCGTATCTTCCGCAACACGACCGACGCCGTCCTCTTCACCGTCGGCCTCAAGGGTGACAATATCATGGACAAGTGGAACTTCGACGCTGGCTACAGCTATTCGACGATCACGGACACGTCCCGCAACACCCTCGTGTCGGCGGCGCGGTTCAATCGCCTGATGAACGCCAACGATCCGTTCTTCCAGCCGGGTAGCGATGTCTTCCTGGGCACGACGCTGCCGTACAATCCGTTCGGCTACTACAAGGTCAGCATCCCGAACAATGCCAAGATCGTGGACGCCGCGAAGGTGACCACGAAGGACCGCAACGAGTCCAAGCTGAATGAGTTCAACCTCGTCATTTCGACGGGCGAGCTCTTCCAGCTTCCCGCCGGCAGCGTGGGCTTCGCCATGGGCGCCGACGTCCGTCACGAGCAGCTGAATCAGTTCCCTGACCCCTATGCGGCGACAGGTGACCTGATTGGCAGCTCACCGACCGCCAATACCCAGGGCCAGCGCAAGGTCGTCGGCGTCTTCGCTGAGGCGACCCTCCCGCTCATCAAGAACGCTCCTGGCGCCCACGACCTGAGCGCGACGGTGGCCGCCCGTTACGAAGACTTCGTCTCGTCGAACCAATCCACGACGGTACCGAAGATCGGCTTCCGCTACCAGCCGATCGACGAGAGCCTCACGCTCCGCGCCAGCTGGTCGAAGGGTTTCCGTCAGCCGTCGCTGTATGAACTCTACTCGACCCCGACCTCCGGCCTGACCCCGATCATCCACCCGCTCACGGGTGCGAACGAGCCGGAACAGTCCGTCACGGTCTCGGGTAACCGTCGCCTCGCGCCGGAAAAGACCAAGTACCTCAACGCGGGCGTGGTCTGGTCCCCGAACATCGATGCGCTCAAGGGCCTGACCCTCGGCGTCGACTACTGGGAGGCTGAGCGCACCGGCACGGTGTCGAACAACTACCAGGACACGGTCAACCGCTACTTCGGTCGCACCCCGACCGGCCAGGCGGCCCCCGGCGGCATGCTGCCGGGCGAGAGCGTCGTCCTCTTCCCGGACGGCTCGATCAACGTGATCAACTCGGTGTTCTTCAACATCGGCAAGACCAAGGCGGCCGGCTTCGACTACACCGCCACGTACGTGATCAAGACCGACAGCATGGGCCGCTTCACGGCCCAGGCCGTGGCCTCGATGTACACGCACTACAAGGTCTCCAGTGTCGCGGGCACGCCGCTCACGGAAATCGTCAGCCAGCCGACGCCCGAGGGCACCGGTTCGGACAACGGTTACCTGAAGTGGAAGGGCCGCGTTCAGCTCGACTGGAACTACAAGAACTACAACGCCCTCGTCGGGGCCAACTACCTCGACGGCTTCTGGGATGTCGACGGCAACACGGGCAACGACTTCTTCGTGAAGACGACCTGGATCTTCGATGCCCAGTTCGGGTATTCGTTCTCGAACGAGCTCGGCCCCTGGCTGGCTGACACCAAGCTGGCCGTCGGCGCGCGCAACCTGTTCGACAAGGCTCCGCCGTTTGCCTCCGGCAACGCTGGCAACTCGACCGGCTATCCGAGCTTCCTCTACACCTCGGAAGGCCGCTTCTGGTACGTCTCGCTCAGCCGCAAGTTCTAAGCTGAGACCGATCCATTCGGATTAAATTCACGCCCGCCGCCTCACCGCGGCGGGCGTTCTTTTTGCCGCCAAAACCTGGTGGCATAAGTTTGGTCGGGCTGAGAGGCGGCACGCCGGGGTTTTTCCTCGGCGCACCCGCCCCGACATTCCATGCTGCCTACATGAAATCCCTGTTCCGGATCGCGGTGGTGCTGGTGCTGTTGGCGGGATGGACCCGCGCGGCGGAGAATGAGCGTCCGTTTACGGACACGCTGACCGCCGAGCAGAAGCAGCGGCTCGGACTGGCAACGCTCACGCCCGAGCAGCTGTCGGAGCTCAACACCGCGGTTGCCGCCTACACGCACGGCGCGAAGGCCGCCGCCGTCGAGCAGGCGGTCGCGCAGGTCGAGCAGCGGGCGCAGGTGAAGGTGCAGGAGGCGGAGAAGAAGGCCGCCGAGAGCGCCGTGGCCGAGTACAAGAAGAAGCAGGAGCCCGGCGTGATCGCCCGCACGCTTGAGAAATTCAAGCGAAAGCAGGAGGAGGACCAGCGCCAGCGGTTCAAGGGACACGTGGTCGGCGAATTTCGGGGCTGGCAGGGCGGCACCTATTTCCCGCTGAGCGATGGCCAGGTCTGGCGCCAGGTTGGCACCGATGTCTACGAACTGCCGCCGGCCCACGACGTCGAGGTCGAGATCTACCAGTCGAAGAACGGCTACTGGCGCCTCACCTACGACGGCCGCTGGATTACCGTCAAACGGCTCCAGTAGGGCGATCGGAGTCGGTCAGGTTCCGGGCCGACCACGAGGCTCAATCCGGCGCAAGGGAAGGAGAGCTAACTCTCCGGCCGCCTCAACGGCCGCCGTCGCGGTCACGCTCGGCTGGCGCCGGGCCGCAAACCGCCTCTGGCGGTTGCGGCCCGTTCGCCTTCCTCAGTTCCCGAGGCCGCCGGGTTTCACGACGGGCGTGCCGATCTTCACCTTGCCCTCGGGCACGTTCATGTACTTGGCCAGGAACGCCTCGATGCGACGGTAGAAATCGAGCTTGTTCTCGAGCTTCCGGAAGCCGTGGCCCTCGTTCTCCTCGATCAGGCTCTCGTAGGTCTTGCCGTACTGCTTGAGCTTGCTCTCGAGGAGCTGCCATTGGTCGAAGCGCACGCGCGGATCGTTCTTGCCGTAGGCGGCGAAGAGGGGCGCGCGGATTTCCTGGATGTGCGCGATCGGGTTCACCGCGTGCAGCAGTTCGGCGTCCTTCAACGGGTTCAGTTCACGGATCTCCTGACCCTCGCGCAGGACGCGGGGCAGGACGGCGCTCCGGGACGGGGCGCGGGCCTCGAGGTCGGAAACGCCGACATAGTCGATGCCGCAGCAGTAGAGGTCAGGGGTGAGGGTGAGGCCGGCGAGCACCGCGTAGCCGCCGTAGCTGGCGCCGAAGATGCCGACGCGATTGGGGTCGGCGAGACCCTGCTCGATGCACCACTTCACGCCGTCGGTCAGGTCGTTCTGCATCTGCCGACCCCAGCCGCGGTAGCCGGCCACCTGGAACTTGAGTCCGTAGCCGCCGCTGCCGCGGTAGTTGATCTGGAGCACGGCGTACCCGCGGTTGGCGAGGTACTGGACCTGATCGGCGAAGCCCCACGTGTCGCGCGGGCCATACGGGCCGCCGTGCGGCACCAGGATCATCGGGAGGTTCTTCGCCTCGCGGCCGGCGGGGATCGTGAGGTAGCCGGCGACCTCCAGGCCGTCGCGGGCCTTGAAGCGGATGGGCCGCATCTCGGCCATCTGGGCCGGGTTGATCTTGGAGCGGGCGCGGCCGATGGCGGCCAGTTCGAATTTCTTCGCGTCAAACAGGTAGAACGTGCCGGGATCGCGGTCGCTGGCCGCGCGGATGACGTACAGACTGCCGTCAGAGGTTCCGCTGACGATGGCGTTGCGCGTGCCGGGCAGCGCCGAGTCGAGGTCGCGCATCATTTTCGCCATCTTCGGGTCGAGCCACTGCACCTCCGGGTACTCGTCGTCGTAGCTGACGCCCGCGAGGTCGCCGTCGGTGTTGAAGATCAGTCCGTCGACCGCGGCGCGGGAGCTGAGGCCGCCGCGGCGGTAGTTGGCGAGGCGATCGCCGGGCTCCACGCGGGGATGGTGGAACAGGACCGGGCCCCAGGTGCCGGTTTCCGGGTCGAGCGTCCGGATCGCGGCGGTGTCGTGCTCCATGAAGCTCTTCACGTAGAGTGTGCGGTCGTCCTTGGCGAAGATGCTCGGCCGCCAGTGGGGCTCGAGCGGCGCGGCTTCCTCGAAGAACAGCGAGGTCTCGATGCTGAACTGGCCGATCGTGCGCCACTCGGACTTCTCGTCCTTGCGGTACTTGATCGTGATCGGCTCCTCGAAATCCGTGCAGATCGCCGCCCGGATCACGCCCTTGCTGTCCGGGATCCAGATGCGGGCATTGATGTAGTTGCGCTCCTCGATGGTCTCGCGGCCGGTGCGGATGTTCACCTTGATGACGTCGCCGAGGAACGAGTTCCCGCGGATGCGGTTCATCAGGATGCAGTCGGGATCATGGGGCAGGAGGCTGACGAGGGACTTGGGCAGGTCGCGCTCGCTGGACGGCAGGTCGCCCTCGCCGGCGCCGTCGGACGTGGCCTCGACGCGCTCGAGCTTGTTGATCACGACGAGATTCTTGCCGTCCGGATCGCAGGCGAACATGCCGTACTGCTCGCGGCCGCCGTACTGCTGCGCGAAGAGGATGCGGTCCTTCTTGGCCCACATGTACGAGACGACGCTCTCCTCCTTCATGTTGGTCAGCCACTGAACGCGCTTGGTCTCGCGGTCCTGGATCGCGAGGTTCATCCGCTGGTTCTTGGGCGCGAGCCAGGTCAGATAGCGCCCGGTGGGCGAGATCTGCACGCTTTGGATCTCGGCGTCGCCGAAGAGAACCTCGAGCGGCAGGACGGGAGGGGCTTCGGCGCGGAGCAGGGCGGCGCCGCTGGTCAGGAGGACGGCCAGGAGGCAGGACGTGAGGGGTTTCATTGGGTTGGTTGGGGTGCAGACAGAGCGAAAAGCCGGGCGAGTCAATGCCGCGGCCCGGGGGGAAGGCCCCAAAATATGGGATTGCCATGGGCGGCGCCCGTCCGCTGTGCTGGAGAGTGACACAACCTAACCAGCGGGCGCGGAAGCGGTCGCTGGCCACAACCAACACAAACTGACACTATGAACAGATCGCTGCTTGCAGCCGCGTTTGCGGCTGCGCGTCTCACGGCGATCGCGTTGCTCGGCGCCGGCCTTTTGGCCGCTCAGGACGCCAAGAACGCGACCGCTTCGACCACGGCCAAGAAGACCACCCCTGCGACCACCACGGAGCCGCAGGAAACCTCGGGCGACCTCCAGAAGCTGGAGAAGTTCGAGGTTACCGGCTCCCGCATCAAGACGGTCGAGGCCGAGGGTCCTTCCCCGGTCAAGATCATCACCCGGATGGACATTGAGAATTCGGGCCGCACCAACCTGACCGACCTGCTCCGCGACCTCCCCGAGGCCGGCGTGACGGGCATCAACGAGGGTGGCACGACCGCCGCCGTCCGCGGTTCCACCGCGCTCAACCTCCGCGACCTCGGTGCCAACAACACCCTGGTGATCGTCAATGGCCGCCGCACGGTGGTCACGGCGAACGCCTCCGGTGGCACGACCTTCGTCGACCTCAACCGCTTCCCGATCAGCATGGTCGAGCGCGTTGAAGTCCTGAAGGACGGTGCGTCCGCCGTGTACGGCGCCGACGCCACCGCCGGTGTCGTGAACATCATCCTCCGCAAGGATTTCAACGGCGCTGAGTTCGGCTTCTCGTACGGCAATCCGTTCAAGAGCCGCGCCACCAGCACCGACGTCTCCGAGCGCGCGTTCAACTTCTTCGGCGGCGCCGGTTCCGGCAAGGCCAGCATGACCGTCGGCGTGAGCTACTTCACCCGCGGCGCCCTTAAGGGCATCGACACCTGGTTCGGCCGTAACGCCGACCTCACCGCCCGCTATGCCGCGAAGGGCGGCGTGCAGGCCGACGAGGCCGCGGCCGGCCTGTTCGACCTCCGCTCCGGCACCGGTCCGCAGCTCCGCATCAGCCTCGCCGGCGTCGCCGCCGGTCAGGTCCAGGGTGTCAACGGCGTCAACATCCCCGGCCTCCCCGCTGGCACCGTGATCAACCGCCTGCCCGGCACGGGTGGCGTGGTTCCTTCCGGCACCGGCGCGCTTCTGGGCACGCTCACGACGGGCACCCCGTCGTTCACGAACGCCCCGATCATCGCGACCGGCGGCGCGTTCAACGCCACGGCGGCCGCCACCTACGTGGCGCAGATCACCGCCCCGAAGTCCAACCCGTCCAACCTGTACAACTTCCAGGAGTTCGTGTGGCTCACCCCGCAGGTGCAGCGCGCGGGCATGTACACGACGTTCCGCTACGACCTCGCGAAGAACATCGAGCTCTACGCCGAGGCCTCCTACCAGCAGAACAAGTCGCACATCGAGCTCGCGCCCTCGCCGATCTCGACCTCGGGTGACAACAACATCCTCATCCCGAAGACCAACTACTGGAATCCGTTCGGCGTGGACCTGAACTTCAACTACCGCCCGGTCGACATCGGCGCCCGCAAGGCCGACATCACGAACAACGACTATCAGGTCCTGTTCGGCGCCCGCGGCACGATCCTCGACAAGTTCGATTGGGACACCGGCTACACCTACCAGTACGACGACGTGGTGGACCTCACGAGCAACGCGATCTCGGAGAGCCGCCTGCGCGCGCAGCTGGCCCTCAACACCCCGGCGGCCCTCAATCCGTTCGGCGGCGCGAGCTACAAGAACCCGCAGTCCACGCTCGACGCGATCCGCGTCCAGACCCAGAAGGCCGGCAACTCGGCCCTCGACCTGTGGGATGCCAAGATCTCGGGTGACCTCCTCGAGCTGCCGACCGGCACGCTCGGCGCGGCGCTCTACACGGAAGTCCGCATGGAGAAGTTCAACGTCGCCAACGACTCGCTCTCGACCGTGCTCGACGACATCATCGGTCAGGTTCGCCTGGCCAATGCCACGCAGTCGCACCGCACGGTCAAGTCGGTCGCCGGTGAGTTCCGCGTGCCGCTCGCCAAGCCCGCCTCGGCCCCCGGCCTCTACAAGCTCGACCTCAGCGTCGCGGCCCGCTTCGAGGACTTCAGCGACGGCTACAACTCGGGCCTCAAGCCCTACTTCGGCCTCCGCTACCAGCCGATCAAGGACCTGCTGATCCGCGGCTCGTACTCCAAGACGTTCCGCGCCCCGACGCTGCCGCAGCTCTACGGCGGTGAGTCGCAGTCGCTCCCGAACGGTCTCCCTGACCTCCGTCGTCCGCAGGCCCTCACGGGTGACCCGTTTGACGGCTCGGCCACGCAGCGCCTCGTCCGCCAGGGTGGTAACCCCGCCCTGACGCCCGAAAAGGCCGACGTGTACCAGTACGGCTTCGTGTACGATCTGCCGTTCGAGTACGTGAAGGGTGCCTCCATCGGTGCCTCCTTCTTCCACATCGCGCAGAAGGACATCATCGCGGCCACCAGCACGACCTACATTCGCCAGAATGAAGTCGGCGGCGGCACGGCCCAGTTCGTCATCCGCGACCCGGGCACCGAGACCTACACCAACAACACGGCCGCGGCGATCAACGTCCTCTCCGGCCCGAACGGTGCCACGACGGCGGTCGCCCCCGGCCAGACCGTCACGGTCCCCGGCCGCATCCAGTCCATCCTCAACAACGTGCTGAACC